>DAIEKJ010000009.1 GCA_027350645.1 Candidatus Wolfebacteria bacterium | reverse complement strand
CCCAGGTCTTCTCCAGCGCGAGGCCCACGTAGCCGCCGCTTTGCGGGCGGATGTAGTAGGGCAGGTACACGCGCAACTGTTCGGAGCGGTCGGTATGGCGCGTGCCGGTGATCGGACCGTAGCGCGGAAGACGGCCGGCGCGGTTTTGCGAGCGGCAAACAAGGACCATTACGCGGTGGCTCTTTTTTTATTGCCGTCGTCGGCGATGCATCGACTCAATCGCCGCTGGCATGGCATGGATCGGGCGACTAATGTGTTGAGTTTTCCGGAGCCGCGGGGGTTTGTTCATCCGCCCAGGGCTCAAAAACCGGTGGGCGAGATTTATTTGTGTCCGTCGTACATACAGGCGCGCGGACAGGATATGAGGTTTATGATTGTTCATGGGATTTTGCATCTGCTGGGGTACGATCACATCAGGCGCCAGGATCGGGCGCGTATGGAGCGAGCCGAAAAGCGCGTATGCCGGACCATCGGCATTCCCTGGCCATACGAAGGGGAGAAGATCGCGGATAGGACGTCGGGAAAAAGGAGCAGGATGTCAAGTATCTCACGATCGTGAGATACTTGACACGGAGAGTTTCATCTCTTGTCGTGCTGTTTTTAGCGATGTTTGCATAGTTCATTTCTTTACTCTACAATGGGGGCATGTTCTGCGTTGCGGGCTGGTAGAAAAATGCCCGGTAGGACCGTCTCGCGCCGCTCGTAGTGTCATCCCTATGTATATCACCGCGCTCGATTTTGGATCATCGCACATCAAGGGTGTTATTGCCGACCTTAAAAAAGATGGATCATTGGTCGTTCTTAAAACTATCAAAAAAGAATCGGCGGGCATCAAGCGGGGAGAGATTGTGTATCCGGAGGAAACGGTCAAGAGTTTGTTTGAGGTGCTCTCGGAGGCGCGGCATTTTGACAAACGCTGTCTTAAAACCCTGGTCTGTGGATTGTCCGGAACGAAAAGCAAATTCGGCCTTTCTCACGCTTCGGTGTCTATCCCGCGTCCCGACATGGAGATTATTCCCGAAGACGTCGAGCGCGTTATTCACGAGTCTATGGCGATCAACCTTCCGGCCGGATGGCAGATTCTGCATTCGTTGCCTCGCGAATATGTAATCGACGACATGCAGATCGATGATGCCGATGTGGTGGGGCTTTCGGGGAAAAAATTGGAGGCCAACGTTATTATCATTTCTATTTTCTCTTCGATACGGAAAAATTTTGACAAGGTGCTTCAGCTTGTTTTTGGAAAAAAATCTGATTTTTCGGGAAGCATTATTTTTTCTCCGCTGGCCTGCGACCGCGCGGTGCTTTCAAAGCAGCAGCGCGAATTGGGGGTAGTGCTGATTGACGTTGGTTTCGGGACGACCAGCATTGTTGTGTATCAGGACGGGAAGATGCTGTTGGCCAAAGTGTTGCCGGTGGGCGCGGGAAACATAAGCAACGATATTGCCATCGGTTTGAAGTGTTCGGTGGATGCGGCTGAACGCATTAAAGTTGCGTCTGGGTGCGCGTTTGCTCGCGACGTGGCGGCTAAAGATAAATTTAATCTTTCTGAGTTTGACGAAGAGCACGATGTGACTATTTCGCGCAAGTATGTTGCCGAGATCATAGAAGTGCGCGCGCGGGAGATTTTTGGTTTGGTACAGGCGGAATTGAAGGTATTGGGAAAAGCGGGCAAGCTTCCCGCCGGCGCCGTCGTTACGGGCGGCGGAGCCAAAATGCCCGGAATCTTGAATGTGGCGCGCGAGGAGTTGAAACTGCCCGCGCAAGTCGGGCTTCCCAACACCGATGAGTTCGAAAAAAATAATCCGCGCCTGGATGATGAGCTGAGCGATCCGCAAATGGCTGTTGCCTGCGGGCTTTTGTTGCAACAGGCGGACATGCTTATCAAGCGTCATGCGGGCATAACGCCGCTGGGAGGCGGCAAGGGTGGCGGATGGCTGGAGCGCGGATCGATTATTGCCAAGTTAATCCGTACGTTTATTACCTTAGACTAGCTATTTTTATGAAAAAATCTTTGCGTCGCGATATATTGCCGCAAAAGGCGGCCAAGGCGGATGGCTCGAAGGCGGGAAAAAAGAAGATAGTCGAGCCGGGCACTGTGCGGATGAAAAAAGAAAAGAAAGACAAAGGTCCGGCCGGCGCGCGGATTGCGGTGGTCGGCGTGGGCGGAGCGGGAGGTAATGCGCTGACTCGGATGTACGATTATTTTCCGCGTGGCGTTGAGATTATCGCGGTCAACACCGACATTCAGGATTTGGAGTACTGCCAGGCACGCAAAAAAATCTATATTGGCAAACAGGTGACGCGGGGCTTTGGGGCCGGGATGAATCCGGAATTGGGCAAACAAGCCGCCGAAGAAAACCGCGACGAAATTACTGCGGCGCTCTCGGGGGTTGATATGATGTTTTTGACGGCGGGATTTGGCGGCGGTACCGGAAGTGGCGCGGCGCCGGTGATTGCTGAGATCGCCCAAGAGATGGGGATTTTGACGGTGGCGGTTATCACTAAACCATTCTCGTTTGAGGGCGGCCAACGCGCGCATATCGCCCAGGAGGCGCTCTCGCGCATCAAGGATCGCGTGGATTCCTTGATTACTATTTCAAATGATCGCATTTTTTCAGTTATCACCAAAGACACGTCGCTGGCAAAGGCGTTTGAGGCGATTGACGAGGTTTTAAAGAACGCCGTTTTGGGCGTAACCGAGCTGCTGATCGCGCCGGGAATTATCAATGTTGACTTTGCCGACATTAAGGGCATTGTTCAAAACTCCGGTTCGTCCATTATCGGCGTGGGGATCGGCACTGGCAAGGAACGGGCGATCGCCGCGGCCAATGCCGCGCTAAACTCGCCGCTGTTGGAGACCTCCATTGAAGGCGCCAAGGGAATACTTTTTAGCATATCCGGACTCAAGGACATCAAGATGCACGAAGTCAACGATGTGGCGAAATTAATTTCTGAACAGGTTGACCCCAACGCGAAGGTGATCTTTGGAACATACTATGATCGTAAACTGTCAAAGGGGCAGATAAAAGTAACGCTGGTGGCGACCGGTTTTGGTTCTTCTTATGGCCGGACCGCCAGTCTTTTTGCCGATTTTAGTTCGTTTACCGCGCGGGAAGAAATTGACGGCGAAGTGTCCTCGCAATCGTTATTTGAAGTGCGTACTAAGGAGGTATATACTACCCCCCCTGCCGGACAGGATGGCCCGAGTCGACCGAGCCAAACCGTTTCTGCGCAGGAAGCGTCTGGCGCCGATAGTAAGGACGAGGTTCGCCCCGCATCGGCCGATGATGAATGGGACATTCCCGCATTTCTGCGCAAGCGCGGAAAGAGAAAATAGCCATCGGCGGGGATGGCGGGGGAGCGCGAGCGCGGCCTTTCTTAGAAGAGACGCCGTGCGCGTATTTGGGGTTTTATATAATTAGTAATCACTACCTCGTCGCGTATGATTGCAACCATCGTCAAGCGGAACGGCACACCTGTTCCTTTTGTGGCCGAAAAAATTACCAACGCTATCTTTAAAGCATCGATTGCCGCCGGCGCGCCTGATTGGAAAAAGGCCCAGGGTCTTACTGCGGTCGTTGTCGCTCAAGTGGAAAAGGCGCATCGCGGATCGGTGAACGTGGAGGATGTGCAGGATATCGTTGAACGCGTGCTGATTGAAAGCGGTTTGGCAAAAATCGCCAAGGCATACATTCTTTACCGTCAGCACCGCGCGGAAGTTCGGGAAGAAAAATCGCAGATTCTGCAAAAAGAAGAAATCGACGAGGTTGATAAACATTTTGACACCAACGCGTTGCGAGTGCTGGTCGCGCGCTATTTGCGCAAGAACGACGAAGGGAAAATTATCGAATCGCCCAAAGAATTATTTACGCGGGTTGCCGTTCATACGACGTTGCCGTCGCTTTTTTACGACAAGCGTGTTTTTTCTAAAAAAGAAAAGAAAGTTGCCAACGACGTCCCCACGACGATTGATGTTAAAAAATATCAGGGGCGCCTGCATATCGGTTCGTACACACTTAATCAGTTTCATATTGAAATATTGCCGGTTATCTACGATCGCCTGGCGCGGCGGGGCATGATGAAAGTTCCGTTGAACCAGATTGTGGCGATGCTTCAGAAAGGGGAGTTTGATGCCTACGAAAAGGAGGTCCGGCAGTATTATGATCTGATGGTGGCGCGCAAGTTTATGCCCAACACGCCGGCGATTGCCAACTTTGGAAATGTGCTAGGGATGGGAAGCGCGTGCTTTGTTCTGGGGGTTGAGGACGACATCACCGATATCATGGACAAGCTCAAAGCCGCGGCTGTTATTTTTAAAGCGGGCGGCGGCGTCGGATACAATTTTTCCAAGTTGCGTCCCGAAGGCGACTTTGTTAAAAGCACGGGCGGCGTGGCATCGGGCCCCATCAGTTTTATGAGCATGTTTGACAACATGACTGATGTTATCAAACAAGGGGGCATTCGCCGAGGCGCCAACATGGGCATTCTCAACTCGAACCATCCGGATATTTTGAAATTTATCAAAGCAAAGGAGGGGAATAAGGCGTTGCGGAACTTCAACATCTCTATTTTGCTCATGGATGATTTCTGGAAGTATTACGAGAAAAAGGAACTCTATCCGCTCATTAATCCGCGCACAGGCAAACAAGTTGCTTCTGTTGATGCCCGCCAGCTCTTTGATCTGCTGGCGTATCAGGCGTGGGAATCGGCCGAACCGGGGGTTATTTTTGCCGACCACTCAAACGAATTCAATCCGTTCCATAAATATCTTGGTCCGATCGTGACTACTAATCCGTGCGGCGAGGTGTTGCTCTATCCGTACGAGTCGTGCAATCTGGGTTCCATCAATGTCTGGTCATTTTTGGATAAAACGAGCGGTAAAAAACCGCAGATGGCGTGGGATGAATTGGCGGTGGCGGTGCAGACGGCGTCCCGTTTTCTGGACAACGTAACCGATGTGAATCGCTATCCGCTCAAGGAGATTGAGGACATGACGCTCTATACCCGCAAGATCGGTTTGGGGATTATGGGGTTGGGGGATTTGCTGTATGAACTGGATCTGCCCTATAACAGTAAGGCGGGGCTGGACTTCATGGAACAGCTGATGGAGTTTGTGAATTACCACTCTAAAGTTGCGTCCATTGATCTGGCAAAATCCCGCGGCGCTCTGCCGTCATATCAGCAATCTTTCTACAAAGAAGGAAAACTGCCGTTCTGGGGGTTTGCTGATAAGAAGAGCTGGCACTTTGATTGGAATGCTATCTCCCGCGATGTGAAAAAATACGGCGTGCGCAACGGCTATACGACGGTTATCGCGCCAACGGGGTCTATTTCGATGATTGCCGGCTGTTCATCGGGTATTGAGCCGGTCTATAGCCTGGTCTTTGAAAAGCATGTAACGGTGGGAAGCTTCTACTACGTCGATCCGGTTTTTGAAGAGCGTATGCAGAAGGAGGGACTCGTTGGGGACGATTTAATCAAAGACGTCGCGGCGCACAAGGGAAGTATCGGACAGCTGTCGTACATTCCGGATAAAATCAAAAAAGCGTTTGTCACGGCGCATGATATTACGCCTTCTGATCACATCCGCGCTTTGGCGGCGATACAGAAGTGGGTTGACTCGTCGATCTCCAAGACGAATAACTTTCCCGCCGATGCAACCGTCGAAGATGTTAAGGAGGCCTATCTGCTGGCGTACAAACTGAAATGCAAGGACGTGACGGTCTTCCGCGATGGTTCGATTGTGAGCCAGGTACTGGTGGCTGGGAAGGAGAGTAAAAAGAAGGAGAAAGAAAAAACGAAAAAGGATAGCGATCTAGTGCCGATGAAGGATGAGAAGGCCAAGGGATTGTCGGTGTATAAAGAGGCCTCGGTTCGTTCCGACGCGGTGTCGTTGGGGATGTCACCGGCAGCCGATGCGCATGGTGGCGATGATGATGGGGTTGATTTTAACGGTGCGGTAAGCTGTAAAGTGTGCAATTTGTAATTAAGTAACACGTCGGCGTCGGCGGTGTCTATCCGCCGGCGCCCATGGTTCTATGAAACATTTTTTACATCGTTGGATTCCGTGGTTATTGCTCTTGTCAACGGGAGTCGGATTTGTTGATTCGGTATTGATCCATTGGGAGATTGCCAGCCGTCAGCCAATTAACTGTTTTGTCGTGAAGGGATGCACCGATGTTCTGCTCTCGCCGTATAATAATATTTTCGGTATTTCGCTGGCATATATTGGGATGGTATTTTACGCGGGATTGGCTGTTTTGCTGGTCGCGTATATGCGTTCAAAAAAGAAGGTATTTGAATATTGGTATGGCGCCGGTATCGGATGCGGAATCGCTTTTTCCTTTTACTTATTTATTGTACAGGGATTTGTTTTGGGATCGTTTTGCTCATACTGCCTCCTCTCATTGATGAATATGGTGGTTGCCGGCGCGCTCTACGTGTCGTGGGGAGGTGTCCGGAGGCGGATCATCGCGGTATAGTCTGTTGCGATCCTGTTGGATACGCGTGTCGGTGTGGATAAAAAACGGCTTGATTTTTGTTTTTTCTGTGGTATTCTCAAATCAATGAATCGGAGAAAATCAGTTCTGTTTGTTACGATTATCATCCTGGTCACCGTTTTGGGCGGTTTTTTTGTTTATCCAAACGTTCCCGGTTTTTCGTGGTTGAGCAACCGGATGCCGTGGCGGCTCGGGCTTGATTTGGTTGGCGGGGCGCATCTGGTCTATCACATTGATACCAGCAAGGTTCCCCAGACCGATCTCTCCAGCACGCTTTCGGGATTGCGCGATGTTATTGAAAAGCGCGTCAATCTATTCGGGGTCAGCGAACCGCAGGTCACCGTGTCTCAGACGGGGAGCGATTACTATCTCATCGTTGAATTGGCTGGGGTAAAGGACATCTCCCAGGCCATCAGCGATATCGGCCAGACGCCCTATCTCGATTTTCGAACGGTGCAGGCCAACGCATCGGGGACGCCCAGTTTTATTCCGACTGATTTGACCGGAAAGTACCTGCAGTCGGCGCAGATGGATTTTGATCAGCAGACCGGCATGCCCTATGTTTTGCTGACCTTTAATAGCGATGGCGCCAAGATTTTTGAAACGCTCACCGGACAAAACGTCGGGAAGGAAATTGCTACATTCATAGACGGCAATCTCATGGAGGTGGCTACCGTGCAGGAGAAAATCTCTGGCGGCCAAGCGCGTATTACCAGCCCCAATTTTACCCAGCAGCAGGTGCGCGATTTAGTGCAGCAGTTTAATGCCGGCGCTCTGCCCGCTCCCATCACGCTTCAAAGCCAGCAGACGGTGGGCGCCAGCCTTGGATCGGACTCTCTCAAGGAGTCCCTTATCGCCGGAGTTATCGCGACGCTGGTCATTATGCTCTTTATGATCTTGTACTATCGGTTTTTTGGTGTTCTGGCATCAATTGCGCTGGTGGTGTATATCGTGTTGTCACTGGTTATTTTTAAGATTTTTGTAACGATGTCTGAAGCGGGAATCGCCGGATTCCTTTTGTCCATCGGTATGGCGGTTGATGCTAATATTCTCATCTTTGAACGAACGAAAGAAGAAATGAAACGCGGTCTTTCGCGGGCGGCCGCTATCAAGGAAGGGTTCCGCCGCGCCTGGCCGTCTATCCGCGATTCAAACGTTAGTACGATGCTTACAACGATTATTCTGTTCTATTTCACTTCGAGCTTTATCAAGGGGCTGGCGCTGACGCTGTTTTTGGGAGTTGCGGTAAGCATGTTTACGGCCATCACCGTTACCCGCAATCTCATGGTGGTTTTTGTCCGCGACCGGGAATCATCAGCAAACAACTAACTCTGGCACCACGATATGATTAATGTTATAAAACACAAAGCATGGTTTCTCTGGATATCCGGCACGCTGGTTGCGCTCGCGTTTATTGCTGTTGTGCTCTTTGGTTTCAAGCCGGGAGTTGAGTTTACCGGAGGAACCTTGTGGCAATTGCGGCTGGGCCAACCATCGGTGAGCGAGTCGGAGTTGAAATCTTTCTTTATTCAGACCCTTGGACAGAAAGATGCGGTTATTTATCCGGATCTATCAACCGATTCATATCTTGTTAAGTTGCCAACCATCGACGAGGCCCAGCACCAGAGCGATTTGGCGCAGTTGAATGCCGCCTATGGAACAACGACCGAATTGCAATTCCAAGCCATCGGTCCCACGATCGGCAAACAACTTGAACAGCGGTCAATCCAAGCGATTGTCCTGGTGATTTTAGTCATTTCAATATACATTTCGTTTGCTTTCCGCAAAGTATCGTATCCGGTTAAATCGTGGAAGTACGGCGTGGTAACGATGATTACTCTTTTTCACGACGTTGTCATTCCTGCCGGCGTACTGGCCGTCCTGAGCCGTTTTTGGGGAGTTGAGATGGATTCGAATTTTATTGTCGCGCTTCTGGTTATTATGGGTTTTTCGGTACACGACACGATTGTGGTGTTTGATCGTATCCGTGAGAATCTGCTGATGCGGCATGGATCATCTTCGTTTGATCAAGTCGTTAATGAAAGCATTAATCAGACATTTGCCCGCTCCATCAATACGTCTTTGGCCCTGGCGCTGGTTTTGGTTGCGATGCTCATCTTTGGACAGCCGTCACTGCGCCTTTTTGTCGGGATTATGCTTATCGGCACGATTGCTGGGACCTAT
This sequence comes from Candidatus Wolfebacteria bacterium, assembly GCA_027350645.1. Lineage (GTDB taxonomy): Bacteria > Patescibacteriota > Minisyncoccia > UBA6257 > JAGOQP01 > DAIEKJ01. The sequence continues at coordinate 6,872 of DAIEKJ010000009.1, read as the reverse complement.
TCGTCGATTTTTGTCGCCAGTCCTCTCTTGACAATCTGGCATAAATTTAGTACAAATAAGGAGCGGAGAACCGGTTAAAGGCGCCCATTTTGCGTCATTGCTTTGTGATATGATCCAGGAATTGTTTAATAAAATCATTGCTCAACTTCCCAAGCGCCAAAGGGACATTGTGTCCCAGCGTTTTGGCGTTTCGGGGGCAAAACAGAAGACGCTGGCGACATTGGGGATGAAGTATGGTATTACCCGAGAGCGGGTCCGTCAGATAGAATCGGCCGCGATTAAGAATGTCGCCCAGGCCGCTCGAGAAGAGCGGGTGCTGGTTGACGCATTTGAAAAGGCGTGCGCCTACCTTCAGACGAATGGCGGCACGCGTCGCGCCGACATTCTTCCCGGCGAGCTAGAGGCCATCCTCAAAGATTCTTCTCTCACGCCCGAATACATAGAGCTTTTGTTCGCGGTTTTTAAAAAGCCGTCGTTGTTTGTGGAAAACAGGGCTATGCATGCTTTGTGGTATCTGGACGCCGAGTCGCTCAAGCGAAACAAGGACGTGGTAAAGAAATTTTCGCAACTGTTGCGGGGGAAAAAGGAGGAGCTCATTGAACGCGGCCAGTTTCATAAAATTTTTGCCCAAGCGACGCGTCAGGGTCGGATGAAGGATCACGTGGCGCTCAACTATCTTTCCAATGCAAAGCAGTTTGCGGTCAACCCGTTCGGGGATTTTGGATTGTCGATGTGGCCGGAAATCGTCCCCAAAACGATTCGCGACAAATCGTATCTGATTTTAAAAAAAGGGAAAGCGCCGATGCATTTCCGCGCTATCGCGCACGCCATTGACACGGTTGGTTTTGATGCCAAACGCGCCCATCCGCAGACGGTTCATAATGAGCTGATTAAAGATCGGCGATTCGTGCTGGTGGGCCGGGGACTCTATTCACTGCGGGAGTTTGGAATTGTGCCGGGCACGACGCGTGAAATTCTCCGCCACATTTTGAAGAAAAACGGTCCCTTGCCGCTTGATGCCGTCGTTCAGCTGGTGGGCCAGCAACGGGTGCTGAAGCACAACACCATCGTCCTTAACCTGCAGAACAAAAAGTATTTCAAGCGGAATACGCAAGGGATGTATCACATTGCCTAGCTATGTATCCAGTCGATAGCGGGATTGGATCGTTTATTAATTCCATTATGTTGGTAGGAGTTTTTTTTCTCCTGCCGATTTTTTTGTTCGCGCTCTGGTGGGAATTACGCTTAATCTACAAACGGTTCCAGTTTATTGAAAAAATGGAATGGGATTTTCTCGAGATCCGCATTTCGCAGAATATCGTCAAAACGCCCAAATCCATGGAGAGCGTTTTTTCCAATCTCTACGGCATCTATTCATTTGGCATTAAGTTGTTGGATAAATATCTTGACGGGAAAGTGGATCGCTGGCTCTCGTTTGAGATGGTCGGACACGACGGTGGCGTTTCGTTCTATATCCGGTGCACCAAGGGCGATCGGCATCTGGTTGAGTCGGCTATTTATTCCAACTATCCAGAGGTTGAGATCGTTCCGGCGGTTGATTACACGACTCATTTTCCATCGGTGCTTCCCAGTGATGTCTACGATGTGTTTGGGGCAAATTATGTTCTTGCAAAGGCCAATCCATACCCCATACGGACGTACGACGAGTTTGAAGATCCAAAAGACGAGAAGCGGGTTGATCCGCTCGCATCGCTGACCGAGGCGCTGTCAAAATTGAAAGATGATGAGGTGGCATGGGTGCAGTTGATTATCAGCCCGACCGGGGCGCTTACCGGCCACAACATCAAAAAGGATGGTGATGCCTTGATTCAAAAAATTATCGAAGAGCGTTCGCCGAAACGGTACGACAAGGAGGGAGTTGCCATTCCTTCGTTTGGGACGTTTGCGTTGACGCGCGGCGACCAGGAAATCATCAAAGCCATTGAAGAGAAGACCGCCAAACTGGCGTTTCAGGTGACGTTGCGGTTTTTGTACATTGATAAGAAAGAATCGTTTTCTTCCCAGAACGTTTCGGCGATCATGGGATCATTCCAGCAGTTTGGGACGACACACATGAATAGTCTTAAGCCGGAATTAACCACGTTTGGCGGTGTTTTGGCGCGGCTTTTCCCGTGGTACAAAAAGGTGCGCCTGTTTGCCAAAAAACGCCGGCTGTATGATTACTATGTGACGCGCCGCTTTGGTTATTCGGGGCGATTGCGGGATGAGAAACTCCCCATTCTTAATGTTGAAGAGCTGGCGACGATTTTTCATTTTCCCTCGCTAGTCGTCAAGGCGCCTAAAATGAATCTCCTGCCGTCGCGCAAGGGAGGCCCGCCGGTCAACTTGCCGATCGATTGATGATCGGAACTTGGGACTTTGGGCGAAATTAGTCGCCGGGCATTCCGTGTGGTATAATCAACCGTATGTCAGACACGCTTTTTATTGGTAAAACGAATTTCCGTAACACGGATCGCGTATTCGGCATCAAGCCGGATGATCGCCGCCGCCATGTGTATGTGATCGGCAAATCGGGCACGGGCAAAAGCACGTTGCTGGAGAATATGATTATCGCCGATATTGTTGCCGGACGCGGCGTGTGTTTTGTCGACCCGCACGGAGAGTCGGCTGAAAAAATCCTCCGTTTCATTCCCGAGTCCCGCATTAACGATGTGGTGTATTTTAATCCCGCCGACATCAATTTTCCCATTGCGTTTAATCCGTTGGAGCGGGTGAATTTCGAGATGCGCCATCTGGTGGCTTCCGGTCTGATGTCGGTGTTTAAAAAGATATGGCCCGACGTGTGGTCGGCGCGCATGGAATACATCCTCAACAATACGCTGCTGGCGCTTTTGGAATATCCCAATTCGACGTTGCTGGGCATCATGAAGATGCTTTCCGACAAAGAGTATCGGAGGAATATTGTTGAGAATCTCAAGGATCCGGTGGTGAAATCGTTTTGGGTTGATGAGTTTGCTAAATATACCCAAAAGCTGGAAACTGAAGCGGTGGCGGCTATCCAAAACAAGGTTGGTCAGTTTGTCGCCAATCCGTTGATTCGCAATATCGTCGGTCAGGTCCATTCATCGTTTGATATGCGGTCCATGATGGATGATGGGAAAATTCTCATCGCCAACCTTTCCAAAGGAATGGTGGGCGAGGATAACTCGAATTTGCTTGGGGCGATGTTGATTACCAAGATACAGCTGGCGGCCATGGCGCGTTCGGGCGTTCCCAATAGCCAGTTGCGGGACTTCTATTTATATGTCGATGAGTTTCAGAATTTTGCCACCGAGTCCTTTGCGACAATTCTGTCCGAGGCGCGCAAGTATAAATTAAACCTCACCTTGGCGCATCAGTACATCGAGCAAATTCTTGAAAATGTGCGGTTTGCCATTTTCGGCAATGTGGGAACGATGATCATCTTCCGGGTCGGCGCAAGCGACGCGGAAGTGCTGGAGAAAGAATTTTTTCCTGAGTTTTTGGCGCAGGATTTTGTCAATCTTCCCAATGCCAATATTTATGTCAAGCTGATGATTGATGGCATTGCCTCAAAACCGTTTTCTGCCACCACGCTTCCGCCGCCCACTCCTCCCACGCAGACATTCTTTGACGCGATTATCGAGGCGTCGCGCCATAACTACGCGATGCCGCGCGAGGATGTTGATAATAAAATCGCCGCCGAATACTACACTGCCGGATCATCGCAGGTCATGGCTCAGACGCTTCTTGATCGCAAAGACGAGCGGTCGTTGCGGGAAACGCTGACGCATACCGCGCGCGAAAATCTTGAGGGGGCGCGCCGCGCCAAAGAGGCGGGGCTGAGGGAAAAGGAAAAGCGTCCCGCGTCATCCGATAAAGTTCCCGTCGACGCGCTCAAGGATATTATCCGCAAGGCGCTGTCCAACGAGCCGGGCGGTTCTCCAAATGACGAGAAGGGGGTTGCGCCTGAGAAAAAAAATCAGTAGAATACGGCAGGCATTTGTCGTCATATCCGCAGCGATTCTTTCTGCTTATTCGTCTGCCCGGATGCGCATCGGGGCAGGTGAATGCAGTGCAGAAACGAAATGCCGATTATACGTAATGCGGAGTAAAAAACATGCTTTCATATAATGAAGTGCGGCCGGGAATGGTGATTGAGTGGGATGGGGGCCTTTATGAAGTGCTTGAGGCCAATTTTTTGCGCATGCAGCAGCGCAAGCCGGTAATGAAAGTGAAAATGCGCGATGTCCTTTCCGGCAAAGTAAAGGAAACGTCGTTCCAGCCAAGCGATCAAATGGATGAAGCCGAGATTACCAGGATGCCGTCGCGGTTTTTGTACGAGAGCAAGGGGCAGTACTGGTTTGACGAAGTGAAGAATCAGAAAAATCGTTTTGCGTTGACTGCCAGCGCGTTGGGAGGCAAGGAGCGTTTTTTGAAGGCGAATATGGAAGTAACGGCGATGATGTGGAACGAAAAGCTGATCAGCATTCAGCTTCCGATTAAGATGGACTTTAAAGTGGTGTCTGCGCCGCCGGCCATCAAGGGTGATACGGCGTCGGGCGGCGGCAAGCAGGTGGAGATTGAAACGGGAGCGAAAATCATGGTGCCGTTTTTTATCAATGAGGGGGATATGGTTCGGGTGAATACGGAAACGGGAGACTACGTTGAACGCACCAAGGCATAGTTTTGGCTAACAGCCGATGATAGACAATTATGATGGCCGCCTACAGGCGGCCGTCGGCGTCGTGGCGTTGTCGAAGAGAAGGTGTATACTACCGCATATATGAATTTATCGGAAGCAAAAACAATTCATTGTGTCGGTATCGGAGGTATCGGCGTATCGGCGCTGGCGCAGATGTTTGCGCGGCGCGGCATTGCCGTGAGCGGATCGGATGTGGCGCTTTCTCCGGTGACGGCGCAGCTGAAAAAATATGGTGTAAAAATTCATATCGGACACAACGCAAAAAATGTTCCCCGTTCATGCGACGCGGTGATCTATACTAAGGCGATTAGCGGGGAGAACCCGGAATTGATTGAGGCTCAAAGACGCGGGGTGCCGGCTTTTTCCTACTCGCAGGCGTTGGGAGAGGTTTCGCATAATGCGTACACCATCGCCGTTGCCGGGTCTCACGGCAAAACGACGACAACCGGCATGATCGGCTGGGCGCTGATGCGCGCTAAAAAAGACCCAACCATTGTCATCGGAAGTTTCTTGAGTGGCGTTAAGAGCAATTTTGTCGCCGGTTCCGGACCGCATTTTGTCGTGGAAGCGTGTGAATACCAGAAATCATTTTTGGATATCCATCCGACGATTGCGGTGGTAACCAATATCGATGACGATCATCTGGATTATTATAAAACAAAGGCAAACCTCTTTCGCGGGTTTGTACAATTCGTCTCCCAAATTCCCCGGAGCGGATTTTTGGTGTGCAATCTTGGCGATCCGGTTTTAAAACGATTGGCATTGCGGGCGCGGTGCCACATCGTTGACTCCTCAAAAGAAAAAATACATTTTCCGCTTTCGGTTATCGGCCAGCACAACGTCCGCAACGCGCAGGACGCCGCCGCAGCGCTGCGGATTGTCGGTCTTTCATCGGCCGCTATCAAAGACGGCCTATCGTCGTTTACCGGAACCTGGCGGCGGCAGGAATATAAGGGAACAAAAAACGGCATACTGGTGTACGATGATTATGCGCATCACCCAACGGAAATAAAAGCGACGCTTGATGCGTTTGCCGGAGCTTTTCTTGGGCGCAGAATTATCGTCGCTTTCCAGCCGCATCTGTATTCGCGCACCAAGCTGTTGTTTGGGGATTTTGTAAAAAGTTTTGATGGCGCCAGCGCGGTGGTTGTGCTTCCGATCTACGCGGCTCGTGAAAAGAAAGATCCGTCAATTACTTCGCAGATGTTGGTTGCCGCGCTTAAAAAGCGGGGGGTTGGGGCGATGTATGCGGCATCGTTACAAACCGCGGCGGGGCGTATTAAAAGACTGGCGCAACGAGGGGATATCGTGTTGACTATGGGCGCCGGCGATGTCTATGCAGTTGGCGATCTGTTTTTAAAACAGAAAACAGAGTCATGAAAAATGCATTGAACAAGGAAACGTGCGCCGCCCGATATTTTATTTAAGGATATCATGGGGGCGTTAAAGAGGCATGTTTATTCTGCGAAGAAAAAAAGAAAAGGGGAAAATTCTTGTGGCGCTGTCGGGAGGCGTTGATTCGTCGGTGGCGGCGCTGCTTTTGCGGCGTGAGGGCTACGACGTGTCGGCCGGATTTATCCGCGGTTATAATGTAGACGGGTGCCAGGATCGCGATTTGGACGATGCGCGAGCCGCGGCGCAGGCCATCGGTATCCCGTTTTATGTTTTTGATTTTGAAGAAAAATATAAAAAACGCGTGGTGGACTATATGCTGGATGGATATCGCAGTGGGATGACTCCTAATCCCGACGTGATGTGCAACCGTGAGATTAAATTCGGTCTTTTGTATGATGAAGCGATGCGATTGGGGTTTTTGTCGGTGGCATCGGGGCACTACGCGAAGATCAAGCGCACTCGCGCGGGGAAATGTGTCGGCGTGTATGCATCGCGCGACACCGAAAAAGATCAGACGTATTTTTTGTGGGATGTACCGCGCGATCGGTTTGAGCGCATTCTTTTTCCGTTGGGAGCGCTCAAAAAGCCGCAAGTGCGCGCGATTGCGCGGGAGGCGCATCTACCCACCGCCGACAAAAAAGATTCCCAGGGCGTCTGCTTTTTGGGAAAATTCAAATTTGACGAATTTTTAAAGGAACATATCGCCACGGCGCCGGGCGATATTTATGATACAAGCGGAAAGAAAGTCGGCACGCATGACGGCGCAGTGCTCTATACTATCGGACAAAAGCAC
>DAIEKJ010000008.1 GCA_027350645.1 Candidatus Wolfebacteria bacterium | reverse complement strand
GTCGCTCAACGCGTCTGGAACCGCAACCTTCGTCTTCGGTACGCCGATCACGATTGCGCAGAACCAGTACGCGACGGTCAGCTTGGTTGGCAACGCGGCTTCCTATAACAGCGTGCCGGCTGCCGAAGCGTCTGCTCATTACTTCCAGCCGATTTCGTATGTTGCAAACCTGACCACAGGTGCGACATCGACAACGGTCACGGGAGTCAGCGGCAACGCCATTACGTTGTACCGCACGATGCTCTCCGGATTTTCTGCCGGAACGGTATCGGGTGTAACGTCGGCGTCGGGTGTCGGAACTATCCTTTCCGCCTTCAATGTGGGAGCGGCAACGGGTAACGACGTCTACCTCCAGGGCATTGGGGTTGGTCAGAGCGGATCAGTCGTGGGCGCATCGACAACGATTGTGCTCGCGTTGATTGACTCGTCCAATCCGTCGGTTACCTTGGCGACGACAACGTTGACTGGAACAGCTTCTTTGGCTGTCTACCTAAGCGGCGCGACTGGCTCAGGTGATGCTGGAAACGTCGGTTGGGACATTCCGGCTAACTCGACCCGCACCTTGCAATTCAAGGTGGTGTCTTCTACCGGAACGGTTTCGGCGACCAACAACAACGGAACGTATCAGATCTCGATCGATAGTGTGAAATGGGGTGATGGCTCGACGGGCGATTTGCAAGTCCTGCCGACCACGATCACGCTTCCGATTCCTGGTCCGGTATTGACCAACTTGTCTAACTAACCTTTTGGTTAGCGACTAAGAAAGTCACAAAAGAGCCCCATACGGGGCTCTTTTGGTTTTCTCTTTGTTTGATATTTTGAAAGATTTTTGTGTCCCCGGTGGATCCTCGCCGCTCTTCAAAAAGGCGTTTGTGGATGATTTTTTCGGTGCCCTGATTTTTTTCGCCTTTCATGCGCTATGTATCCGGCAATCGCCAAAACGCACAGCAAATGAAATGCAATGCGGGATGTCAAGTATCTGGCGATCGCAAGATACGTGACAGAGGGGCCACTTACCCCCGACGGGTTTTTTAACGGAGTTATTTTGTGTATACTGTATAAGTCAATGAATAAAAAGGAAAATGAAACAATCCTTTTCGTCTCTTTTGAACTCGCGTTTCTGCGAAGTTATATCTTTCACACACATACGTATATGAAAAGGTCAATTGTTTTTCTTGTGATCGCTGCGCTTGTGTGCGGCGCTCTGGCGGGTGCGACCAGAGTTGTTGCGGCTGGGACGTCATATAAGGCAGATCTTGTTGCGGGGCAGGGTTATAATAATACGCCCGTGTTTACTACGGGCGGCATTAATAATACGCCAAACGCCGAGGGTGTGGACACACCGTGGCACTTGGCGGTTGACGATGTTCATCACCGGCTCTTTGTGGCCGATTCGCACAATAATCGGGTTCTGGTATTTGAATTAACATCTGCGGGGCAATTGTCGGGATACGATGCGGCTTATGTGCTTGGCCAGCCTGGACTTAACAGTAATAGCGCAACAACAACGCAGGGCGGGATGTCCAATCCGACCGGTCTGGCGTATGACGCGGCCAATGACCGCCTGTTTGTGACCGACCAGGGAAATAATCGTGTTTTGGTGTTTAATACTGCTACTATCGCCGATGGTCAGAATGCGGTCTATGTTTTTGGGCAGGCAAACTTTGCTGGGTCAACGTCGGGGACGTCGCCAACCACGCTGTATGCGCCGGATGCAGTTGCGTATGACGCGGCAACGGGAAGGTTGTTTGTTGGTGACCAGCTTAATAACCGCGTATTGGTTTTTGACGCAGACCCGGCTGTTATTGCTGATGGGGAAGCGGCTACGACGGTGTTGGGTGCGACTGATGTATCGACCATTGGGAGTGGAATAATGTCAACGAGTACGTTTTCATCGCCGGATGGTCTGGCGTACGACACGACCGATAACTGGCTCTTTGTTTCAGATTTTAGCAATAATCGCGTCTTGGTGTTTGATGGGGCGACGTCGACCATGGCGACCAATGAAGATGCGTCGTATGTGTTGGGATCGACGAGCTTTACGACGGCAACGTCGTCCGGTTTGGCCGCGCAACTCTATGAACCGGCCCAGCTTGCATACGATGCGGCAGGCCAACGTTTGTTTGTGGCGGATAATCAGTACGGCAGGACGCTGGCGTTTGATGTGGCGTCCAGCACGATCGTTAATGGAGAATCGGCGACGCATGTGCTTGGTCGCGCGACACTCACGTCTTCCGGTTCGGCTTCTCCGGCGCAGAATGTGACAAATTATCCCCAGGGCGTTGCGTATGACGCCGTTAATAAGATCCTATTCGTGTCTGATACGGGATATAACCGGATTATGGTATTCCCGGCGTCAAATATTACCGACGGAGAAAACGCCACCGATGTGCTGGGGCAGGTTGATAAGGGTATCGTATCGTGGACGACGATTGGTGCTAATGATGCACCTAACGCTAAGGGTGTTTATAATCCTCGCGATGTTGCGGTTGATACGGTGCACCACCGACTCTTTGTTGCTGACTCAGAAAATAACCGCGTGCTGGTATTTAATCTCAGTAGCTCAAACCAGCTCGTGGATTATTCCGCGGATTATGTGCTTGGTCAGCCCAACTTTAAAAGCAGTTCTAGTCCGTTGTCACAGAGTAGTTTGTTTGATCCCGTTGCCTTGGCCTATGATGTGGCCAATGACCGATTATTTGTTGCCGACCAACTTAGTCACCGCGTAGTAGTGTTTGATGTGGGCGCCATCACCAATGGCATGAATGCCTCGTATGTGCTTGGGGAGCCGGATTTTACAACTAAAAACATTGGATCTCCCGAAACAACGTCTACTATGGACTACCCAACGGGTCTTGCATATGACGATGCCGACGGCCTTCTCTTCGTGTCTGATGGGTACAGCCAAAACATTGGATTTAATCGAGTGCTTGTTTATAAAGTCGCTCCGGCCGTCATTGCCAACGGAGAGAATGCGTGGGGCGTTTTAGGGCAAACGGACTTTGTTTCAAATACCAGCGGAACGAGCCAGAATCAATTTGCGGGACCAACGGGTCTGGCATACGACAGCGCCCATCATTACTTGTATGTGGCTGACTCCAAAAACAACCGCGTGCTGGTTTTTGATGTGAGTGGGTTTGGTGGCGGTGCGTTGCTTGCGGGAACCGACGGAGAGAATGCACTCTACGTTTTGGGACAGCCGGACTTCACATCAAATGCCAAAGGGACGTCATCAACAGCGCTATCGCTTTATTTGGCGGTTTCAAACGGATGCCGCCCGTTGTGTGTCACTACCTATTCGTATGGTGGCGGTCTCTCGTATGACGGTGCTAATCAACTGCTCTACGTGGGTGATGCAATAAACAACCGCGTGCTGGCGTTTGATGTTTCTTCCATCACCAACGGCCAAGCTGCCATTGGTGTTTTGGGCCAACCGGATTTCACATCAAACGGGTCGGGGACGAGCCAGACGTCGTTCAACACCCCCATGGGCATCGCCTACAACCCAAGCACGCACAATCTTTTTGTTGCTGATGACGGTAATAACCGCGTGCTCGATTATGCGTTCGTCCAAATCACGACCGCCAGTTTGCCGTCTGCGACTCTCGGTGCGGCATATTCTCAGCCGATTGCGGTAAGCAACAACCAGGGAACCGTCTCCTTCTCTCTTGCTAGCGGATCCCTGCCTCCGGGCATGCACGTAGGATCGGTTGATGGTACGCCCACAGCCGCAGGCACATACAATTTCACGATTCTGGCGGCTGATACGCTGGGTGGCGCCGGCTATTTTCTGGATACCAAAAACTACACGCTTGCCGTTGCGTCTCCAGCTCCTGCTGTTGTTTCTGGCGGCGGTGGTCTTCCTCCTATTGCTTACGCGCCTCCCAGCGCTCCGGCCATCGGTTCGTTGGAGATGACCATCAACAATGATGCGGCAACCACTGATGACCAAAGGGTATCTCTGGCGCTTTTTGCCGGATCAAACGTCACCAGTATGGCTCTCTCCAATGTCCCCGACTTTATTGGTATCTCCCAACAGCCCTACACATCTTCAACTCCCTGGGATCTCTGTTCTGGTCTTACGTCCTGCGATCAGGGATCTCATACCGTCTATGCCAAGTTCTATACCTCTTGGGGCCAGGTATCCGATCCGATTCAGGCGACCATCGCCTTGACTGCTTCGGGAACGCCAGCGCTTTCTCTCCAGCCGGTCATCGCTTCCTCGTCGGCATCAACGACGCCAACTGCCCCCATTCTCGCGGGCCAACAATTACTCACGCACCTGCGCCTCCAGCTCTTGACGCTCCTCCAGCAACTGGTAACCCTGCTTACTCAGCAACTACAGGGGATACGGTGAATCAAATAAGGTGTTAGCGCAACAAACAGATAGCGCCGCCGTACAAGGCGGTGCTATCTGTTTTGCTTTGCGATGTATCCCGTATCGTGTGCCGTGGTTATTTGACTAATGATTAAAAAATTGCATAATATAGGAAGGCCTTTTTTGTCCGCAAAAAAAGAAAAGGAGGTGGAGGATGGATGGAGAATCATTGTTCAGGATGTTTGTGATTCATCAACTCGGCTGCCAGCTTTTGGCGGGACGTCCCCGATGCGAAGAGGCGCAGAAAAAAATGGCGGGCGTTCTTGTTAATGTCGGCAGTGCCGAAGAGGAGCGCAAGATTGCGTTCTTCTATTTGGCGCTTACTCCGTCGTCCGAGCTCTCAACCTGGACACGGCGCGCGATTATTGAATATGCCAGCGATCCGGCGCACGGTGATATCGTAGCGCAGAAAGGATCGGCGCGCGTCGTGCTGACTGCCAGTCTTCTTGATGTCACCAGAAGAATGGGAAAATAGGAGGTTAGCATGGCAGTCAAACCGGAGATTGACGCGGTGATGGAGCGGGGAATGCGGCTCTATCATCGCCGGCCAGGATGGGAAGACGCCGAGTGCTATCTGACGGATCAGCTCAAGCGTTTTGATGCGCCGGAAGCCTTTGCCGCCGCGGTCTGGTTTTCGCTCATTTTGAGCGAGTGGAATCCGAAGCGGTTTCTTTCGGCGGGGGCGTATGAGGCGCTGGTTGTTTATGGCCAGCACGCCGACGCTTGGGGATTTTATCCCTCGATCATTGGCGCGATGCGTCTCCTGCGCAAGAGCAGAGGAATTGGTGTTTTATAGCCCGTTGCGCGTTGCCAAACGCCGGCGGGTTTTTCTTTTTTTGATGTCGCGCGCTGGGAATTATTGTGCGGAGTGTCACGTATCTGGCGATCGCAAGATACGTGACAGAGAGGATTGGCGCCTGGTTTAGTCGGTTTTATTTTGTCCGGCGCTTGCCGTGGAACGCCTCGTGGATGTTTTTGAGCTCGCGGTTGGTCACGTGGGTATAGATTTGCGTGGTGGAAATGTTGGCGTGCCCGAGCAGTGCCTGCACCGAGCGGATGTCGGCGCCGTTCATCAATAAGTCGGTAGCAAACTGGTGGCGCAATTGGTGGGGGGTTACTTTGCCCAGGATGCCGGCTTTGCGGGCATAGAACTGCACGAGCCGCTGGACGGTGCGGGGGATGATTGGGCCGATGACTTTTGGATTCTTTGCTTTGGACACGCTCACAAAAAGGGCTTCTTCCGCATCGCCGCGCTTGTCTAGCCAGGCGCGCACGGCTTTTTTGGCGCGATCGGAAAAGAAAATAACGCGCAGTTTGCTCCCTTTGCCGCGAATGGTTGCCTCGCCGCGTTCCAGATCGATGTAGCGCGAGAGCGAGCAGAGTTCGGAGACGCGCAGGCCGGTGGAAAAAAGCGTTTCCAGGAGCGCGCGGTCGCGCAGGGCGCGCAAAGAGTCGCCCGATGGACCAGAGAGAAAACGTTCCAGATCGGCATATTCCATGATATCAATCTGCCGCTGGGGGATCTTGGGGAGTTCTATTTGTTCGGGGAGGACCGGGGGCGTGATGTCGCGTTTGATGAGAAATTTGAGGAAATTGCGCAGGGCGATGACGTAATAATTCTGGGTGATTTTTTTGAGCGGCTGGCCGTCGACAATTTTGCGCGAAAGGGTGATGCGGAAGTGGCGGATGGCGTCGTTGGTGATATCATCGACGCCGGCGATTTTTTCTTCGGCGATAAATAATTCAAGATACCGCCGGTAATTATCCACGGTCTTGGGGGATCGGTTTTTTTCTATTTCCAGGTAGTCCAGGTAATCCTTGAGATGTGATTGGATGGAGGGCATAGGTAACCAACGACTCATAACCAATACCTAGCGACCGACAACCGATGACGTGGCATTCATTACCAGCGGTTTTTTGTTGGCGGTTGTTTGTCGTGGATTATTGTTAGTATACCACAAAAATATTGTGCGACAGACGGGTTGACGCGGCGCGTTGTTTCGTCTATGGTTTTCCCGGCACTTACGGCACTCCCGATCACGATTTTTAAGGAGATTTCTTGTGGACATGTTTCCTCCCCGATCCCCGGCGGATCGCCGCCCCGCGCTTGACGCAATTCGTCAGCGCATTGGTCCTCTTCTGAATAGCGAGGGATTTGATGCGTTTTTGATCGTCAGACACAAGGGGCTGGGCGCTCGTCCCATTGATCTGGTTGATTCTCCGGAGGGAATGGCGGCCCTTGAAGAGTTTGTCGATGTTTTGCGAGAGGAGTGGGAGCCCTATCCCGTGCGATAGGGTCGTTGTGTTCTTTTGGTCCGCATCCGCGGACCTTTTTATTGACTTGCGGTTTGTTTTGGTATATACCGCTTTCTTATGGGAGGGTTATTTTTCCCTGCGGCCATGCGCCGCTTTTCTGTTCTTTAATAGTACCATATCGATATCGTGCGGTTTATCGTTCCATTCGACACGGCGACGGTGCGAAAGGAGGATCTGCGATGAATGGAGAATTTGAGAAAATTTTTACCGTCATCGAGGGCGCGCTTGTTTTTTGGGATGGAAGACACACGGCGGGGTCGCCGGTGTCTTCCGATGCCTGCGTGGCGTGCCGCGGAGGACGGCACCACCAAGCAATGAAAGTAATTTCCACTGAGTTGATTTTGCGGGGAGTTGATTTGGACTGCCTCGCGTGGAAGATTAATCGGGTGTGCCCTGGATCGGGTGCGTATGTGTTTGACGGCGTGCTTATGGTGCCCGATTGCACCGTTTCAATGGTGGTGCTGGCCGATTTGGCTTCGGGCGCTGGGCGGTGCGCATAGCATAGGAGGTTGGCGATGGATTCCCGGGAGTATGACCTGATGGTCTGTATTGAGCGCGACGTGTGGAAGGTTTTGGGCGGGCGCCCGTCTTCCTACGCCCGCCTTCTCTACAGCGGTGGGATTGATGAGGGCAAGATGACCGAAATCTGCCGCCAGATCGCTTCACGGGCCATTAATGTGCCTCTGGTGGCGCGCAGATTGAATGCGCGCCATGGAGCCGGGGCCGTTGAATTGCAGTCCAGCGGGGTTATCAAGGTGTTCTCACCCGAGATGACCGTTGGGGAGTTGATTAGCGCCGCCGTTGCCGTTGCGTTGAACGGCTAGTGACCAGCGTACGATAATTTCTATGGGCCGCCTCCGTATGGAGCGCGGCCTTATTTTTGGTTCTGCTCTGCGTTGACTTTGCTCTTAAAACGGCGTATAGTACGAGGCAATGCTTACACCACGGAAAAAACAAAACGTTATCAAGGAGGTCCGCGCACATGACACCGATACGGGTTCTGCGGCGGTGCAGATCGGTCTTCTGTCGCGCCAGATTGAAGAGCTGACCAAGCATTTAAAGGCAAACCCCAAGGACAATTCGTCCCGCCGAGGGCTTTTAAAGATGGTTTCCACGCGCCGCAAGCTGTTGGTTTTTTTGCAGCGCACCGATGAAACCGGATACGGCAAGCTCATCAAAAAGCTGGGCCTTAAAAAATAAAAATGGAGTTTCTCGATCAGCGTGTCGGGGTGTTTATCGACATCCAGAACATTTATCATTCGGCCAAGCACCTCTATCAAGCAAAGGTTAATTTTCCGCAATTGGTAAAGACCTTGGTGGGGCGCCGGAAACTGATTCGTTCAATCGGATACGTGGTTAAAAGCGACAGCTCGCTGGGCGAGGCGTCGTTTTTTGATGTGTTGGAAAAAAACGGCATTGAGTTGCGCATGAAGGATTTGCAGATTTTTCCGGATGGCAGTAAAAAAGCCGACTGGGATGTGGGTATGGCGGTGGATGCGATCCGGATGGCCTCGTTTCTTGATGTGGTTATTTTAGTGACCGGCGATGGAGATTTTATTCCGCTGGTGGAGTATCTGCAGTTCGGAATGGGGCGCCAGGTGGAGGTGGCATCGTTCGGGCGCAGCGGTTCGGCGCGTCTCAAAGAAGCGGTTGATGTGTATACTAATCTGGAAGAAAACCCGCGGTTGCTGATTCGCGGCGGACGCGGGCATATAAAACAAACGCGATAAAAAGAATATGAACGTACCAAATAAAAAGGAATACACGCTCCCGTTTTTCGGGCGCGATCTGGTCTTTACCGTTTCCGATCTTGCCGGGCAAGCCAACGCGGCGGTGATCGGCAAATACGGTGAAACGCACGTGCTGGTCACGGCGGTGATGGGCAAAGACGATCGCCCGTCGGATTTTTTTCCGCTGTCGGTTGATTATGAAGAGCGTTTTTATGCGGCGGGGAAAATCATCGGAAGCCGATTTGTGCGCCGCGAAGGACGTCCGTCGGATTTGGCGGTTTTGTCGGGGCGGTTAATTGATCGTTCCGTCCGTCCGCTTTTTGACGACCGCTTGCGCCGCGAGGTACAGGTGGTGGTGACGGTGCTTTCGTACGACGAGGAAAACGACCCTGATTTTATCGCCTTAACGACGGCGTCGCTGGCGCTGGCGATTTCCAATATTCCGTGGCGTGGTCCGATCGGTGGCGTGCGGATGCTTTTTGACGGCACGGAGCACGTCGTGAATCCGACCAATGCGCAAGTTCTTGCCGTTGCCGGCAAGGAGAATGTGTTTGAGGCTTTTTTCTCCGGGACCGAGAATAAAATCAATATGATTGAATTGGGCGGGCTTGATGCCTCATCGCAGAGCGTGCAGGATGCCTTTACCAAGGCGCATGCTGAAATTCAGAAGTTAGTTGCGTTCCAGAAAAAAATCGTTTCCGAAATCGGCAAACCAAAAACCGAAGTGGCGATGATGACGTTTGATCTGGCGCAGGTTGCCGACGTCCGCGCCCATATCTGGGATGCATTGAATAAAGAGCTTTTTATTGAAAATAAGCAGGATCGTGATGCCAAGACCAAAGAAATAAAAGACGAGTTGTTCGCGTGGGCGCAGGAGAAGATGTATGAGCCCAAAATGCTCGAGCATGTGTGGGAGGCGCTCGTCAATGAAATCGTCCATCAGCACGCGCTTGAGGAAGAAAAACGCGTCGACGGCCGCGCGCTGGATCAAATCCGGCCGCTGTATGCGACGGTTGGTCTCTTCCCGCGGTTGCATGGATCGGCGCTGTTTATGCGCGGACAGACGCAAGCGCTGGCAGTGACCACCCTGGCCGCTCCCGGATCCGAACAGATGGTTGAAACAATGGAAGGATCCAGTAAGCGGCGGTTTATGTTGCATTATAACTTCCCGCCGTATTCAACCGGCGAGGTGAAGCGCTTGGGAACGCCGGGTCGCCGCGAAATCGGACATGGCGCGCTTGCCGAAAAAGCTCTCCGCTCGGTTATTCCGACACAGGAAGAATTTCCCTACACCATCCGCGTCGTTTCCGAAGTGCTTTCATCAAACGGATCGTCATCCATGGCCACCACCTGCGCGGCGACATTGTCGCTGATGGACGCGGGTGTGCCGATTAAAAAGCCGGTGGCGGGGATTGCGATGGGACTTATGACGTGGCAGGGAATCGATCTTTCAAATACGCGCTCCGAGTACAAGGTACTCACCGACATCCAGGGTCCCGAAGATCATTACGGCGATATGGATCTGAAAGTCGCCGGCACGCGCGATGGTATTAATGCCGTGCAGATGGATGTGAAGATCGAGGGTATTGACGCGGAGATTTTTTCCCGCGCTCTGGCGCAGGCGCAAAAGGCGCGGTTTGAAATACTGGATGTGATTGCCAAAGAACTTTCCGCGCCGCGTACGAAATTATCGCCGTTTGCGCCGCTGATCATGTCTTTGTCCATTAAACCGTATCAGATTGGGGGCGTTATCGGATCGGGGGGCAAGGTGATCAACGGCATGATTGAAAAATTCGGCCTTATTTCCATCGACATTGACGACAACGGACAGGTGTTTGTGACTGGAAGCGACCACGAACATGTTGCCGCGGCCGTGGAGTATATCCGCAATATCACGCACGAATACGAAGTTGGCGAAATTATAGAAGGGTCTGTTATTAAATTGCTCGAGGTGGGCGCGATCGTTGATTTGGGCGGCGGCAAAGACGGCATGGTACACGTGTCGGAGATCCAGAACGGCTTTGTAAAAAGCCCGTCCGACGTTTTGAAAGTGGGGGATATGGTGCGCGCCAAGGTTATCCGGGTTGAGGAGAATGGCCGCATCGCGCTTTCCATTAAGGCGTTGTCGGGCGGAGACACGCACGAAGGCGCGCGTAGCGGTGAAAATCGCCGTCCGCGGGAATAGAAAAAAATAAAAAGTAAATAAAAACACCCGTGGGTACAAACACGGGTGTTTTTATTTTGCGCGACCGAATATGAGAAATATTAGAACCACCGTCCGATCGTTGCGGTAATAATCGTCTGTCCCAGGGTCACCAACGCTGAAAGCATGGTCATCATAGGGGTGTAGATATTACTTGACGATAATGATGGAAACGGCGCGCCGCCCAAAGTCGATTGCTCCCTGCGTGTCGGGGAACCAAAGGTCAATGGTGTGCATGCCGTCGTATTTTTTGTTCATTCGGTCTAGCACCGTAAAGACTTTGTCTCCAAACAGGCTGGGGATGGTAAAGGTCGTTTTCATCGGCAGAAAGTTTGCCGCCGCGACTCCGTCGTGGACCAGTTCTCCCGAGGCGGTAATAAACGGCGTGTTGTCGGTCTGATCGGGCTCGCTTGAATAGGCGGTTGCCCACACCGAAATCTTTTCGGTGTCGGTGGCGGTAGGCGCCACGTACAGGACGGGAGTCGGGGTAACGGCGTCGACGGGTTGGAAATCCCCCCCAAGCCCGTTTGTCGTTGCCGGCAACTCGCTGGCCAGCGTTTTGACTCCAAAAAACCGACCGATGCTGTCTATAGATGGCTCTCCGGCGGCTACTGTGAATTTAAAGCCCATCGAAAGCATGATGGCACCCACAGCAAGCCAGAGAGCAGTTCGTTTACCCATAAGAAGTGGTTACTGCTAATACTCATGAGGGGCTCTTTGTCACGGGCCGTTTTTTGGCCTTTTTGAGCTATACCCCCCCTGTATTTCCGCACCTGCTTATTAAAAAAGCGAGTAAATATGCGGTCAATACAAAATCCCGCCTGTGGCGGGATCATACTGGTATTATACGCCTCACTTGTCCACTGTCAACCCCATTGGGGGGCAGGGCGTGTGGCGTTGCCCCCCTGCCACACGCTTGTTGTTCCTAACCAAAGGCCGTGCCTAGGATGGGGTTGTGGCGTTTTTCCCCGTTGATGCCTCTCTCTTGGTCCTTGGTCCGGGCCGCTTTTCAAAAGCGGGGGATTTTTCAAGCACGCCGGCGGCTAGTTTTTCGAGATGGGTTCTGGTGGGGTTTTCTGGTCGTCGTTTGTGTTTATTGAGTGGTTTTTGGTCTGAAATATAAGGGGGATGGTGATTTTGAAAGTACTCCCTTTGCCCTCGCCTGTTGATTCCGCCCATATCCTTCCCTTATGCGCCTCAACGATTTGTTTGGCTATAAAAAGCCCCAATCCCGTTCCCTGAATGGCTTTTACGATTTCTCCACCCCGCTCAAATTCATTGAATATCTTGCTGATTGTTTCTGGCGACATGCCCCGCCCGGAATCGGCTACGGCGATGAGCGCTTCATTGGCGCGCGCGGTTATGTCAATGCGTACTGCGCCCGCGTCGGTATATTTGACGGCGTTATCAATGAGGTTCTGGAGCACCTGTGCAAATTTCTGCTTATCAATGGATGCCATGAGGCGATCGCCGCCGGTGGTGAGAGTAAAGTCGAGGTTTTTGTCTTTGGCGAGCGGTTGAAATTCTTCCGAAATGGCTTTGACAAACTCTGCCAGGTCGACGTTCTCAAAAGAGAATTCCATCTTGCCCTCCTCAATCTTACGGACATCCAAGAGGTTATTAACCAGTTGGATGAGGCGATCCGACGAGTTCTTTATCTTATGGGCGACGTCTTTGATGTCGTCGGAGACATCTCCCATGGTGCCGTCAAAAATCAGCGTTGCGTAATCTTTAACCACCGCAATCGGCGATTTGATCTGGTGCGCGGCAAATGACACGAACTCTGATTTCAGTTTGTCCACCTCCTGTAGCTTTTCATTCGCGTTTTGCAGCTCGGCGGTGACTTTCTCCAGCTCGATGCGCTGGTCGACTTCGCGATAGACGCTGCGGATGATAAGCACCGAAAAGACGATAAGTGCCGCAAAAATAAAGCTGCGGATAATGACTTCCTGTAAGTTTGTGGAGAGCAGAACGTCGAAAAACGTGGTTATGAGCGTTAGAAACGCAAAGAATTGCGTGCTAATAATTTTAATGCTTAAGAGTTTATGGCGGACTATGGCGTACGCGACCGACACGATGAACGGAAGCGTGAAGATGCCCCCATATTGGACAAACTGCGTTTTCACCAAAAAAGCAGGGGCAAGGAAATTGAAGGTGAGATAGAGCAAAAAGGTGACCCCGCTGCCCGCGAGCACGAAGATGAATTGCGTGTGTTCGTCGGGAGATCTTGATTGAATGATTTTTCTAATGAAGATGCTGGCGCCGCCGATGATAAAAAGCGAGACCACTGCGCCAAATACATAGATACCCGGACCATTCGCCATGGCGGTGATAATTCCTCCAGTGGTTTGGGTGACGCGCGCAAACACCAGCGGTGTGAGCGTCAGCAGTGAGGTGAGCACCGCTCCTCCCAGCGCAACCCACATCAACGGCGGCTCTGGCTCGATCTTTTTTTGGGGGAGTGTATAGAAAAGGCGCAGTAGTGAAAATGAGTACCATGTGGCAAAAAACATTACACTGCGCCATACCCAAATACCGATGACCGGGTTGGTTACGACATATCCCAAATAACTCGTCAGGCTCCAGGCGGCCGAGAGAATCGAGAAGAAGAGAAATGTCCGGTTGCTGGCGCTCTGGCGGTCATTAAAGAAAACGGAAAATCCGAGTATGATAATTGCTGCCAGTGTGATTCCTTCGTAGAAAAGCGGTGCGCTGTTGAATGATGTTGCGAGATCGGGCATGGCGTGAGAGTTATGCTTTGGGGGCAAGCTCTTTTTCCGAGAGGAGACGGATTGGTAATTTTGATGATCGTGCCGATGGGTGGCCGCCGTAGCCGATACGCAGAAGCATTGCGATTGTTCCCGTATCGCCTTGGATGTATGACTGGATGGCGCGGTACGCGTCGGTGACAATGCGGACGTGTTGGGAAGAGAGCGAATGATCGCCGGTGGCAATGCGCTGGTAGAGATAGAGAACTCCGGTGATGGGGTGCGCTGACAGCTCTGCGCCGTTGGCGGCGAGCCAGATGCGTTCCATCAGGCGTCCCGCGGCGATAGAGTGCTCCGGTGCGTTTTTGGAAACCGTAATGATGCACATGGCCGCCGCCGATCCGTAGATTTTCGCATTTTGACTGGCGACGAATTTTGCCACGCCCAGGCGATTGACTGCGCTGGCGATATTCCAGTTTTTGAGGATTTTAAACGCTGCCAACTGCGGCGGAGCAAGTTCCATAGTTTTTACATAAAGGCCCGTCTTGTGTTTTTGCTCATCCGCGTCGGTCCAGCGGACGTCATTGAAAAAAAGATCGTGGAGCGCTCTGTATTCAAGCATGACGATTTCATTGACGGAGACCGCCTTGCCGATTGTCTTTATGGCGACCTGGTTCTCGATCCAATGGACGCGTAGTGCGGTGTCTTGGTATGTAGCGGCGCGATGCAGTTCTTCGTTTTGCGGGTCGGTGAGGGGCTTTTTGGCGTAAGGCTTTCGGTTGATGGTCCGTTGCGCGATGGCGTTGTACAGCGGAGATGTCTTTGGTTCCATCTCTTGAAACGAAAGCGTTGCCACCAGGTCCGGCGTTGCCGGATCGGGAAAGAGTCGGGCGGTCATGTGGTATCCATAGTGCGCGCTCACCAAAGAGATGTTTTCAATGAGCGCGCCGTGTCCGATGTGGGATCCGCGCTGGTCAACGTTAAAGAGAGGGTTGTCCTTTTCTGGTTCGTTAAAAAGATGTACGTCGGTTTTGTCGATGATAAATTGCCATGGTTGCGTGTTATCTCCCGATGGCGCGTTCTTGGCTTCGTCGAGAATGGCAAGAATGGTGTCGCGGGTCATGGGTTAGAGGCCGATGGTTTTTAAAAAGGACTCGCGTTGGGCATCACGCGCGGCGATCGCATCGGGATGGTTATAGGTATCGTCAAATATGGCGTCTAGATTTATCTCAAACTTGCCGCTTTTAATCGGGGCGTCGGTGATTATCCGCTTGACTCCGTAAGCGATAGCGACGCCAGCCAGCGTTGCCGCGTCGGCAGGCTGTGGCCACGAGTAGAGAGTCCTGCCGACCTCAAGAAGTGATTGTTGCATGCGGCTGGTAATGAGGCGCGCACCGGCGATTTTTGTCGCGAGGCGAGGGAGTTCTTGAGGAGGGAAGGCCTTAAATTCTTCCAGGGTGATATGACCAATGGTGCCATTGAAAATTTCAATGGATGGATCGAGGTCGTACCGCTCCACATCAACGATGATGTTGTCTCCGTTGTCGGTGGCCATAATGACGGGGACGCCATATTTTTTTGCCTCAAGCCGAAGGCGGATTTTCATTTCGAGATTGTCGATTTCTTCAACAAGAACGGCCGGCTTGGGATTGTTGAGAAACGCGGTGATATTTTCGTCCGTAATGCCTTCTCGATAGCTGGTAATTTCCGCGTAGGGGTTGATTTGGTAGATTGCCCGAGTCATTAAATCGCATTTGTTTTCGCCGATAGTGGTTACGTCGGCGCGGATTCGATTCAGGTTCGATCCTGAAATGGCATCGGGATCGGCGAGTTTGATTGTTTTTGCCATGCCCATAATGGCGATGGTCCAGGCCGCGTGGCTGCCGACGCTCAGGCCGGCGATGGCAATGGTGGCGTTGTACAGTTTTTCTTGTTCTTCGGCGGTGATGATGTTGCGGTTTCTGCCCGTGCGCATCTCCGAGTGCATTGCTTGGGGGAGATAATGGACGAGTTTCTTGTTCCAGGGGAAGTAGAACCATGTACCGCACTGTGTCAGATCTTTACCCTGCGCGTGTTGGGCGATAAAGGCGTTTAACTCGGCGTCGTGATGTGGCGCGAATCGAAAGCGGGGATTGCGGAGCAGAAACACCTCTTCGAGTTGTTGGGTGTATGTATCGTGTATTTCTGTTGCGTTATAATCATGCGCGGCGGCGGCCGGCGTTGTGGCGCTCATGTCGACGATGCTTGGTTTTTGCTCTGTCATATGTGTGTGGTGGCGGGAAGTTACTTTTAATTAATGTTTTCTTTAACCCAGCTTTGTTTGATGCCCGGCTTAAAGTGGGCGGGATCCTCCGCTTTCCAAAGGACTATGATCGGGTTTGCGCGCGGACCGATGTGGTTGATAAGCTCTTGAAATTCAGAGCTGCGGATCCGCAACGCGGCGACGATGATGGCGGTGGGTTCCTTCCGGCGCGCCTCGGACGGTGCGACTCCTTTTTTGAGTTCCAGATTTATTTCCAGATACTGGTTGTTGTGCGCGTCGTATTTCGTGATCATGGTAAACTTGCCGGTGGTGTATTTTTGAACGGCGGGGTGGAGCAGCGCTTCGCGGATATATTCGGGATAGATGTTGATGCCGTAGAGGGTTGTGGAGAAGTTTTTCCGTTCGTACACATAGACCATCGGGAGATTGGTAAAATACGGCGTTAGCTTTTTTTCGCGCGCTATTTTGTCAAAATCAATTCCCTCGGCGCGCGCCAGCGTGCGGATTTCTTGGGGAGTGCAGATCCCGCCGTTGTCTCCGATGGCATAGCGCACCAGCGGGAGCTGGTTTTGGCCGGTTAACAGCACTTCGCCGTCGGCGGATTCAAAGGTTATAAAAAGCGGATTGTATTGAGCCAGTGTCGGCGTTTTATTGATGGATCCGAATATGCGTTCAAAGAAAGGGCGATGCTCTAGTGCCAAACGGCGGGCAAAGATGGTGAATGGCGTTTCGGTCGCCATGGCGCCAATATCCGCGCTTCCGTAGACATTGAGGAAGTCGCGATATGTGTTTTTCACTCCGCCTTTGCGCGCGAGATAATCTCTAAATGTTTCGGTATATGCTTCGGCGGCGGACATAATACGGAGATTGAGTTTTTTGATATTGATGCCATGCGCTGGCGCTTCGTCGATAATGTCCTTGATGAATGGTGGGTAGCCGATCAGAATGGTTTGCCGGAATTGCGGCGCCAAGCGTTTCAGCGCCGAAAAAATTTCATTTTTGTTCACTCCCGGGGTGATGATGGAAGCGGGAATGCCGGCGCGACGGGCGGCCATTTCATATGCTTGATAGGTAATAAGTCCGCCGATCCAGACACCCATGCCAAAACCAATAATAACCAGTGTCGGCGCGGTGGCGCCGTAGGAGCTGTTGCGGAGAAATTGTTCGACGGTTATTGAGTATTGCCAGTCCAGCTGACGATTGCGGGGGAAATAAAACGGCTCTCCGGTAGACCCCGATGTTGCGGTAAACACCATGGGTTCTTTAAGAGAGCCGTCCCAAAGGAGTTTCTGGAGAGGGTACTCCCGCAGGTAATTTTTTTTCGTAATGGGTGGTACGAGTTGAAAATCTTTCCACGTCCGTATTTTATCGGGCGTGATATGATTTTTTTTAAGAAAGTCTTTGTACGCCGGTACGCGCCGCGCTACGCGCTGGAACAGTGTCAGGGCCTGCGTTTCCCGTTGGTGAATCCAAAAGGCATCGTCTTTGTCGCGCATTAAACGTAAAATATCTTTTTCGCGGTAAGGAAACTCCCGAAGGGTATTCATATGTTTTAAAGCATATCATGTACTGCTGTTTTTTCAACTGGATGCGTCACTCAAAAACGGTCGGATCGGCCAGGTGATTATCCGTGGTGCCGGTTTTGTTGTGCCGCGTGACGAGCGATGCTGTCGCTGACCGGTGTGTCGCCAATGT
>DAIEKJ010000085.1 GCA_027350645.1 Candidatus Wolfebacteria bacterium | reverse complement strand
GCCGGACTCATACTCATCGCGGTCGGCTATCTCTATGTCTATCTGCGCCGCAGATACGTTGCGGCATAAAATCGTTGGTACCCCCGGAGGGAATCGAACCCCCATCTAGGACTTAGAAGAGCCCTACTTTATCCATTAAGCTACGGGGGCGAATCGCGCGCCGGGCGTCGCCGGACGCGTGGGCGCATTCGTCGGTTTGATTCTAATCTAAAAGTAAGATACTTTAAAGGGGCGTTTACGACCATTCGGGCCGTCATATACCGGCAGTATGCGTGCTTTGGGAGCACGTCGACCGGGTTCGATTCCCGGCGGCCCGACCAAAAAAGATAAAACATGCCCCGGAAATATTCCGGGGCATATGCCGTTCCGCAGATCGCGCACTATCTGGCGGGCAATGCGCTTGCAGGATCTCTTGCGGAGACCGTGAACGAGGCGGAGATATTCCTCGACGAATGCGGCGAAATTGACCGCTTGCTCCATCGCCGCGTATCGGGAAATGACCATGATGATCTCTTCCCATGTCCTCACGCCGAACTCATCG
>DAIEKJ010000084.1 GCA_027350645.1 Candidatus Wolfebacteria bacterium | reverse complement strand
TTCAATATATTTCTGGAGAGCAGTTATTTTTCCCGCTTGTTTTGGGTGGTGCGGCGATTATCGCATCAATTATTGGTACCTTCTTTGTGCGAGGGAGTCACACCAAAGATATTATGAAAGCGCTCTATAAAGGATTAGCGGTGGCGCTGGTTATTTCTGCGGGACTCTTCTATTGGGCAGCGGCAGTATTTTTCCCCAACAACATTTCAAATGTATTTATTCCCAGCATTGTCGGTCTCGCGGTAACAGCGCTCATGGTGGTGATTACGGATTACTACACTGCTAAAAAATTCCGTCCGGTCAAAAGCATTTCTAATGCTTCAAATTCTGGGCATGGAACAAATATTATTATGGGACTTTCGGTTGGTATGGAGGCGACGTTCCTGCCTATTCTAGTTATTGCGGCAGGTATTTTGGTTTCATACTTCAGCTTCGGGGTATATGGAGTGGCGATTGCGGCAACGGCGATGCTTTCGGTAGCAGGCATTATTGTAGCTATTGATTCATTTGGTCCGGTTACTGACAACGCCGGTGGCATTGCAGAAATGACACAGGCTCCCGAAGA
>DAIEKJ010000083.1 GCA_027350645.1 Candidatus Wolfebacteria bacterium | reverse complement strand
CATATACAATCCTCCAGCAAGGATGAGTGGTGTCTTAAATTTAAAGAGACCATTGTCATAAATCCAATTCCAGTTCTTCATTGTCTTAACTCCTATATTTGTTTTTTATTAAATTATCAATTTGCATAGATAAACAGATGATATACGTACTTGTTTATCTGTATATATAATAGCATAATTACATAAAATAGTCAATAATATCTTTGGTCTTTTATACCTACATAAAATTTGCTATGGTATGTTTATATTGGGGACGTGGCGGAACTGGTAGACGCACTAGCTTTAGGAGCTAGCACCGCAAGGTATGAGAGTTCAAATCTCTCCGTCCCCACCGTTTTACTTTTTAAAGCTACATAGTATACAGTGCTATTTCACTAAGACTTCGTAATATCTGTTAGTTCATTCAAGTTATCTAATATGCGGTACTGTTTTACTGGTAGTAGAACAAAAGAATGTTTTCTGTAGGTTTTGTAAAACTATATTCAACTCACTGAATATAGTTTCAATTTTTACGATCGTAAAAATTGAAACTGAGATCAGCATATGGAGTCTATGAGTAATCAACATAGTCAA
>DAIEKJ010000082.1 GCA_027350645.1 Candidatus Wolfebacteria bacterium | reverse complement strand
GACGGGGCGAGTTCATGACCTCTTTCTCTTCTTGTTCGGCGTTTGGTTCCTGAGCGTAGAGCTGATCGAGCTTGGACCGAATGAGGTTAATGGCTAAATACTGAGTCTTTGGGTCAATGACTGCATCGTCGACTGGCGTGGCTGAGTCGGGTTGATTGTCATGAGCTTGATTTCGATTGTCCGTCATAGTTGGTTTTAGTTTAGATTAGCTAAGGCAGTACGCTTTTTAAGTATAGTACAATTAAGGGGTCAAACGTGCCGGAATGGCGGAATTGGTATACGCGCACGACTCAAAATCGTGTTCCTAATAGGATTGAGGGTTCGATTCCCTCTTCCGGCACCAGGCGACTATCCCATCACAGCAAGTAAACCCACTATTTATCTGAAGACTTAAAATAGAAGCCAATTATGAAACCGAACGGACTACCAATTGCTATTAAAAAGTTTTGAGTTACGCTAGTTGTTAATTTGCCCGAAGCAGACAATCCTATAAGGATAGCGAGAACAATAAAATAACCAATCACAAATAGATTGGCTATAAAACTACGGGTATCTTCTTGCTTTTCAGCACGCTTAATTTGCGATTGGTCTAACTGACTAAGGTTCTCGACTGTTTTC
>DAIEKJ010000081.1 GCA_027350645.1 Candidatus Wolfebacteria bacterium | reverse complement strand
TTTCTGAAATGAATTGACGCATGATTGCCTTAAAGGCTTCGTCATCTTCCCGCTCCTGGGAGGTTACCTCAAACATACTCAACTCCTTCTTTTTGTATTTTTTTGTAAATGTTCTTTTTTAAAATTCCATACATTGCCGGAAGTTTTAGTATAGATGTATTATTTTCAAAATCAATACCATAACCCTTTTTAATGCAGGTATTGAAAAATGAAAACTGACGTGGCACAATACGCTTCGTGCACACCACATAGGCGCCCATAGCTCAGCTGGTAGAGCTGCTCCCTCTTAAGGAGAAGGTCCTTGGTTCGAATCCAAGTGGGCGCACCACATATATTTTGCATCGGCAAAATATATGAATTTTCAATGATCAGTTTTCAATGATTAATAAATTTTAAAATTGATTAATTAAAAAATTGATTGCCCCGAAGGGGTCCGCTTTGGGCGGAAAAATTGTAAATTGAAAATTAAAAATTTAACGAAGTGATCCGCGGGTATGGTATAATGGTTATTATACGTCCTTGCCAAGGACGAGATGGCGGTTCGATTCCGCTTACCCGCTCAAAAGAGGAAGTTTCTGTTTGAAAAATAGAAAGTTAATAGATTTTGCCATAGTTTTAAGAGGTTCTAACTTGATTATTTCTCTCTGTGCAGACAA
>DAIEKJ010000080.1 GCA_027350645.1 Candidatus Wolfebacteria bacterium | reverse complement strand
AAGTTCAAAAAGGTGAAGGTGAAGCAAAAGAAGAACGCTCTGCTGTTATGGTAACAAGTCGCGGTTGTCCTTACCAATGCTCTTTCTGTTCATCCTCTCAATTTTGGGGTGAGGGTTGCTATCGTCCTAGACCGCTTGATCATGTGATGGGCGAGTTAGATTATTTGATACTTGATAAAAAAATCCAGCGAATATATTTTGAAGATGATATTTTTAACGCTGACCGCAAAAGATTAAATGAATTTTGTGATAGACTAATTGAAAAAAGACAAAACCCTGATTTTAACTTCACTTGGCATTGCGAGTGTAGAGTCGATCTACTTTCACGAGAGTTGTTAGAGAAAATGAAAAAAGCTGGTTGCACCGACGTATTTTTGGGTCTCGAAACTTTTGAAAAAGACGCACTGCAAGCGGTGAAAGGTGGCAGTGCTCCGAAAAATTATGAAAAATATGTTTCAACTGTTAGACAAGTTTTTGCAATTTGCCACGAGATTGGCATTAAAACATTAGCGGCAATGATGATGGGACTACCCTACGAGAAAGAAGGAATACAAGAACAAGAAGGAACGATTGAAAAAAATATAAAACTTTTGCAAGAACTGCACCCCGATAGAGTATATTTTTCGTTCACTTGTGTTTATCCCGGCGCTCCGTTATTTAAGGATTATAAAAAAGAACAGGGGTACGAGTGGTTGTCAAATATTTTTACAGAAGATATTTACGAACGTTATACTGAGGAACCAGGGGTGACGGCAAAACTTGGCATTATTGCAGGACATGGGGTTCGTGGAATTAAACCGAGATATGTTAAAAAAGATGTTTTTCTTACAACTGGAAAAATAGAATATGATTTTGAAAAAATGAAAGCAGATTATGAAAAATATAGAGAACCGCTCCAAGAAGCGGGAATAGAAGTAGGAACTTTTGGTACCGAATTGGAAAATTCAGAAAATCCGGAATAAAAACGAAAGACGCAAAAATTTTTCGGGTGGTGGCGAGGCGGCTAAATTTCAAAATCAGGATTTTCTTGGAAAAAAGTTCGGATTTTGACCAAAACAGACCGACACACAATACAATCGCCCTGCGAGGGGTGGTTTTGTTTTACGGTGAAAAGGAGGGTAGGGGTGGTTTGGGGTTATGTAAAAATGAGAGAAAATG
>DAIEKJ010000007.1 GCA_027350645.1 Candidatus Wolfebacteria bacterium | reverse complement strand
TGTGGACATCGGCCCCCAGTACCGCTATTCCGTTTGGGTCTATTGCAACCACTGACGCAAGAGGAGGGTTGGCGTGGGATCCTTCGCTGGGAACGGTGTTTGGGGTGAGTGGTAATAGCGAGGGGGGCGTGGGACCTATAGTAGAGTACGATCCATCAAGCCGCACATGGCCGATTTCTGGTCTTATTCCCACAGCTATCGCCGGTGGCGGGGCGCTGACAGCTTTTGACACCAATACGCTCTATGCGCTGGCGGGAAACAACACCAACAACTTTTGGAAGTATACTATCAGTACGGGCGGTTGGACGGCGATGGCCCCAACTCCGGGACCGGTGGAGTCGGGTGGTGCGTTGGCCAGTGATGGTATCAGCGTCTATGCCACGCAGGGCGCCAGCACGACAAATTTCTGGCAGTACAGTCCATCAACAAATGTGTGGACATCGGCCCCCAGTACCGCTATTCCGTTTGGGTCTATTGCAACCACTGACGCAAGAGGAGGGTTGGCGTGGTCGTCATCTCTTCATGCCATGTTCGGCATCCCCGGATCGGGGACATCTATCATTAAAAATATTTTTTCTACACCATAATGGAATCGCCGATATGTATCGATGCGCATACGCACGCGCAGTTTTCTGAGTTTGATGCTGATCGCGATGCGGTCATGGGGCGCGCCAAAGAAGCGGGGGTGGGAATGATTAATGCGGGTGCTGATGTTGCGTCCTCTCAAAAGGCGGTTGCCCTGGCGCATCAGCATGAAGGATGGGCGTGGGCGGCGGTGGGCATTCACCCCACCGAACTGAACGACGCTCCGTCTTTTGAAAAAATTATTTCTTTGGCCGTCGATCCGTTGGTGGTGGGAATCGGCGAATGCGGTCTAGATTATTTTCATACCACCGATGAGGCGGCGCAGCGGCACCAGAAAGATCTTTTTGTCCAACACCTCGCGCTCTCGCACGAAAGCAAAAAACCGCTCGTTATTCACTGCCGCCAGGCGTTTGCCCCCGCTATTGATCTTTTACGAGCGCACCGTGGCCAACTGAATGTCGAGCCGGGCGTTTTGCATTTTTTCACCGGAACCGTTGATGATGCGCGGGCGCTCTTAGAACTCAATTTTTCGTTTACGTTCGGCGGACTTATTACATTCAATCGGTCATTTGACGATATTCTTAAATTTATTCCCCGCGATCATCTGTTGATTGAAACCGACGCGCCGTTCGTTTCTCCCGTGCCACACCGCGGGAAACGGAATGAGCCGGCGTATGTTGTAGAGGTGGCGCGTGCATTGGCGCAAGTGCTTGCGGTTGATTCTGCGGAGCTTACTCAAACTCTTTTTGAAACAACGCGCCGCATTTTCAATTGTGGTGTCTGACGCGCGCGGGCGCATTGAGTAGCCCCTCGCTTTGCGGTATGATGGCACCATGCTTTCAGATAGACCACTGGCGCGGCTTTTGGCGCAAGAAACAAAACGGCAAGCGGAAACGCTTGATTTAATCGCGTCCGAAAACTATGCCCCGGCAGGCGTGTATGAACTGCTTGGTTCGCCGCTGACCAATAAATATTCAGAAGGGTATCCGGGGAAACGCTATTATCCAGGGAATAACTACTACGACGCCATTGAACTTTTGGCGCAGGAGCGCGCCCGCGCGGCATTCGGGCTTAAAAAAAATTGGCAGGTAAACGTTCAAGCGTATTCGGGCGCCATCGCCAATCTGGCGGTGTATGCCGCTCTCCTCAAGCCGGGTGATGCGATGCTGGCGATGGATCTTGCGTCGGGCGGACACTTGTCGCATGGCTCGCCGGTGAGTTTGACGGGTAAACTTTATCGGGTCGTCCGTTATGGCGTTGATGCGCGCTATCGGATTGATTATGCGGCTATCGCCCGCTTAGCGGAAAAAGAGCGTCCGCGGATTATTGTTTCGGGGGCTTCCGCGTATCCGTTTAGAATTGATTTTAAAAAAATAAATGCTCTTGCGCATGGGGTCGGCGCTTACCACCTGACCGATATATCGCACTACGCGGGGCTTATTGCTTCGGGTGACTATCCATCCCCGTTTCTTCATGCGGACGTTGTTATGACGACAACGCATAAATCACTCTGCGGGCCTCGCGCGGCGATTATCTTTGCCAACACAACGTCGTCCATTGCGCGCGCCAACGGCGTCGATATCGCCGCGGCCATTGATCGGGCGGTCTTTCCCGGATTGCAGGGCGGTCCGCACAATAATAGCATCGCCGCCATGGCGCATGGGTTGCACGTGGTGCATACATCGGAGTTTGGGCGCTACGCTCGGCGCGTCGTTGATAACGCGCGTGTACTGGTTGAGGCGTTGCGCGTCCGCGGATTTGATGTGGTCGGCGGCGGAACCGAGAGCCATCTCGTTCTTGTCCGCGTGACGGAGTTGGGACTCAATGGACTTGAGGCGGAGCGTATCTTGGAACGGGCAGGCATAACAGCCAATCGCAACACCATTGCTGGCGATACCTCGCCCGCGCGACCATCTGCTATCCGCTTGGGGACGTATGCGGTCACGACTCGCGGTATGGGGCCTCAACAGATGAAAGATATCGCCGATATGTTTCATGCGTTGTTGCGTGAAAAGAAGAGCCCAGCGCTCATCGCCCGTTCTATAAACAAACTATGCAAAAAATTTCCGGTACCCGCATTGCGGAAGAAATAATCGAATTATTACGCGCGCGTTCGGCGCCGAAAAAATTTTTGGCGGCGTTTGTGGTTGGCGACCATTTGCAGACGGCATCGTTTGTTGCGCAAAAAGAAAAAATTGCCGCAAAACTGGGGGTTGATTTCCGTGTGTATCGCCACCCAGCCGATATTTCCAGCGACCGTTTGCGGAAAGAAATACACCGCATTGCGGAGAGTTCTCGGTGCGGGGGGGCGATTCTCCAACTTCCTTTGCCCGCGGGGATTCATGCCGGTTATTGCGTTAATGCCATCCCGGTTCATAAGGACGTTGATGCGCTTTCGGAGCGCGCAATAGGGGCGCTTGCCGCCGGCCGCGCGAAGATTTTTCCGCCATCGGTGCTGGCCGTTCTGCATGTCGTGCGGGCAATCCATGCGTCGATGGCTGAATATAAAAAAGTCGTTATCGTGGGATGCGGGCCGCTGGTGGGCAAGCCGCTGGCGATCTGGCTTGCCGGCGCCGTTCCTCATCTAATAATTCTGGATAAAGGGGCGTCATATGACGCGTTGGGCGATGCGGACATGGTCATCTCTGGAACGGGTGTTGCCGGCCTTATCCGCGGCGATATGGTCAAAAAAGACGCGGTGCTTATTGACTTCGGATACGGGTTAAATGCCGACGGGGAATTATCGGGCGATATCGACAAAGAAAGTCTGCGGGCCAGCGGTTTTACTGGGTATTACACTCCAACCCCCGGCGGGACTGGACCGCTAGTGGTGGCCGGCCTTTTTGAAAATTTTTATTCTTTAACCGAGGCCAAGTAGCGCCGGATGCATATGCGATCGACGTGGAAATATCTTTTTTTTCTTTTGGCCGCCGCATTTCTTGTTGGCGGCGCGTGGGGATTTGCGACTCATATCCCCGGCCGCACGGTGGTGTACGGTGCTCAACAAGAAAGCGCCCCCGATCCGATGAACAGTTTTTCTGATTTTTTTAGCGGGTTTTTCCACAAGAATCCTTTCGGCGTGGTTATTTTCGGCGTTGCCGGAAGCGGACACAACGGAGCCGACCTGACCGATACGATCGTGCTGGCCTATTTTGATCCGACTAAAAATCGTCTCTCGCTTATTTCCATTCCGCGTGACTTGTGGATTTCCGATAGCGCGACTCATTTCAAAATAAACGCGGCGCTCGAACGCAACGAGCTTCCGGTTGCGTTTGCGCGTATCAGCGACATTACCGGCATCACGCCGCAAGGATACGCGGTGGTTGATTTAAATACCGTCAAGCAGGCCGTCGACGATTTGGGCGGCGTGGACATTACGCTGGCTCAACCGGCAACCGATTGGGTGAGCGGGTTTACGATGAGCGCGGGGCCGCATCATCTGACGGGCGACCAGGCGGTATGGCTGATCCGTAACCGCTATGCTCCCAATGGCGATTTTTTCAGAGAACAAAATCAGCAGAATATTATTAAAGAGGCCTTCGCTAAATTTGAACAGCTTTCCTTGCAGGATAAAATTGCTTTTGCGGAAAAATATGTTTTCCAGGACGGAATGCTTTCCCATGCCAACATTGATGCGTCCCAGTTGATGCCTTATGTTTTAAGCGGCGGAGTGAGCGGTATTTCTATGCAGTCGATTACCTTTGATTTTTCAACCAAATTGCTCAAGACAGACATGATCCCCCTGCAAACAGCTTTGGCGCCACTTGCCGGCCAGGCGAGTGCCTCGTCGGATGTTTCTTTGACGGTGGCCACCTCTTCGATTGTTGCGGCGGCTTCCACGTCTGCCGTTACTTTGACGACGACGCCCGCATTCATCTCGGTTCTCATTCCTACGGCGGGGACGGATGACTACGCGGCGATGCGAGCGTATGTGCAGGCGCGTTTGGCGCAGTAAGGACTAAGTGCGCTCGGATTTTTGTCGCGGGCTCTTTGTGGGGAGGATGCGAACGGCTCTTTGTTGCGGGTTGGCTTACCGATCGCGTTTGTGTGGAAAGTGCCATCCGGCGTGTTTGTGCGGAGGTTGTGCATAACCCCTTTGCCACGATCGTGGCAAAGGGGTTATCTGCGGTTCCTTGGTGTTTGGCGTGTCTTACAAACAGAAGCACAAAAAGCGGCTTTTAAAGCCGCTTTTTATGTCCGGCGGGATGTGTGCCGGTTCAAAATGTCTTCCGATTTTTTCCCGTTATTCTTCGGCGGATGTCCCGCTCTCTTCGGTTGATGGTCCGTTTTCCTGATGGGTGGCCGCAACTTTTGCGGCGATGTCTTTGAGAAGTTTGTGGTCACTCTCAAGCCGTTGCCGCGTCGCGTCCATGCCAACGCCCAGTTTTTCTCCTGCAAACGAAATAGTATTTCCCGTTTTGGTGAGCATGCCCATCTTGAGTCCCGTGTTGATGATGTCGTTGGCGTATGAAATGCCCTGGCCGTACAGGATATCAAATTCGGCGACACGGAATGGGGCGGCAACTTTATTTTTTACCACTTTGGCGCGCGTACGATTTCCCACGACCTCCTCTCCCTTTTTGATTTGCGCGATCCGGCGCACGTCAATGCGTACCGAGGCATAAAATTTCAGCGCCCGCCCGCCTGGCGTTGTTTCTGGATTCCCCCAGGTCATGCCGCCGATCTGCGAACGAATCTGGTTGATAAAAACAATGAGCGCGTTTGATTTAGACGAGAGGGAGGTGAGTTTCCGCAGTGCCTGCGACATAAGACGCGCCTGCAGGCCGATCTGCTGGTCGCCGATTTCGCCCTCTATTTCTGCGCGCGGCGTGAGTGCGGCAACCGAATCAACGACCACCACGCCGATGATACCCGAATGAACGAGATTTTCGAGAATGTTGAGCGCTTCTTCTCCGCTGTCCGGCTGGGAAATGAGCAGCTCGCTGGTTTTAACGCCGATCCGCTTTGCATATTCGGGGTCCAGCGCGTGTTCGGCGTCGATGAAGGCGCACTTAATGTCTTTTTTTTGCGCTTGGGCGATGATGGAGAGCGCCAGCGTTGTCTTGCCCGACATTTCCGGACCAAAAACTTCTATGACCCGTCCACGGGGTACGCCGCCGACTCCCAGCGCGACGTCCAATGAAAATGAACCAGTCGGAATCGTTTCTACCTTCATCGCCGCGCGGCGCTCGTCCAGCTTCATGACGGCGCCTTCGCCGAATTTGTTTTGGAGCGATTCAATGAGCGCGTCAAGCTCCTTGGCGGCCGTCTCTTTTGGTGTTTTGTCGGTTGTATTTTTTTTCATATACAAAAAGCGCGGTTACTGCTGATATGATGGCAAGTATACCACGGGCATTTTTTAAAGTCCCGTCGTTGAGGGAGACGACGTTCCTATGTGCGGTTGAGGTGTCGAGGAGGCAACGCTGGCCGTTCCCAATCCGCTGGTTGATGAAGCGGTTGGCGCTAAGATAATAGTGCGCACAACGGTGGTGTCTCTGCCCAAAAACCGGTGGGCGACGATGGTGTATGTGTTGGATCCGTTCTGGAGGAGGACTTCTTTTGAAAATGTGCCGTCGGGATTAACGATAACCTCCTCCGAATTGATCAGCACCTTGTCTTTGGGGTCGTCGACTTTTCCAGTGATGAAGAAGTCGCTCGTGGGGACGATTTGGTCGTTTGTCGCCGGATCGGTGATGGTGATGCCGGGCCGTCCGAAGAAATTGGCAATCTGGGGGACAAAATACACCAGCGCCACAAGCACGACAATCGTAAGCGCGATTGCTTTTTTATTTACTCTGGGGTGGGCAAACCGGTTGGATGGCAGAAGATCTTTTTCTCCCGATCGATCCAGGCGTTCGTCGTGCTGGTACTGGCGCCAGAGCGTCTGGGCGTCGGTATCAAGCGCCTGGGCTATTCGTTCAAGGTAGCCGCGCACATAGGGAGCGGGCGGGAGATTTTCTGGGTCGTTGTCGATGAGGGCGCGAATATAGCGTGGAGTAATTTCAGTTATTTCGGCCAGTTTGTTTGCCGACATTCCCTTGGCGCGCAGCGCGTCCTTGAGCGTTTCGCGCAACGTCTTTGCTGTTTCATGGCTGTCCATATAGGTGGTATTTAACGATATTTTGCGATAAAAAGCAATCGCGCTTTTTTCAGTCGGTCGGGCGTGCTATACTCACCCACATAGTGCGCTTGTATGGTTATCTGGTATTTTGTCCGGAATCTGGCATTGTTGATCGTTTTCTTCTTCAAGCACTGGTATCTTGACGGCTTTTTTGCCGTGGTGCGGACGGTTGCCCGCGCGCTGGGCGCGCTGGAAAAAAGTCTGGCGCTGAAGGTAAACCTTTATTTTTTCTTCGAGCCCCTGTATCAAGAGAGGAATATCTACGGGTACGTGATCGGTTTTCTGTACCGGTCGTTAAAGCTGCTGTTGGGCGGGTTTTTATATGCGGTTATTGTCGTGGTCGGAGTAGCCGCGTACCTGCTTTGGGCGGCGATTCCAGCGTATATTCTTTATCGGATTTTTTATGGCTGATTCATCATCAAACATTCCGTTGTTTACTTTTTCCCATCCGCTGACCACGCTGGGGCCCGCGTCGCGTTCGCTTTGGCGCGTCGTGGTTTCGGTGTTGGTTGTGGTCGTTGTCGCCGCAACCGTTGCTTTTTTTCTTTCCAATATTTCCCGTCTGCGTTTTGCGGCCGCGCTGATTCTGCTTTTCGGATTGGATTGGGTCTTTCACCTGCGCCGGGCTCCGTTCTCTCTTTTTGATTTATTTGCCGGTCGGGTCCCAAAAAATAATGTTGCGCTGGCAATGACTCGCCAGGCAATAAAAACCCTCACAGCCGCCTTTGCTCAAACACAGGAAGTCGGCGGAGACGTGCTGCTTAATGCGGTTTTATTGCTTGCCCAACGGAACAGTATTGCGCACGGACTGGAACGGCTGGAAGTTCCCGTCAAGGAGTTTGTGCAAAAAGTGCGGGACGAAGCCGATGCCGCGCGTCAGCAGCCGGCGGCTCCGTCGATGCCGTCCGCGCCCGAGGCGCTGGTTGTTATCGCCGGCAACGCCGCCATCGTCGCTCGTGCGCATAATTTGGCGTTTGTCGACAGCGAGAGCCTGTTTGTGGGGTGTGTCCAAAGCGCGCATCCGCGCATGAGCAAAATTCTCGATTACTTCTCGGTTTCTCCTCAGGATGTTGATGCGGCGATGGCATTTGGGCGTTTTTGGAAAGGATCGAGCCTCCCTTCGTTGATGGGGGGATTTGCCCATCATTCAGTGACCATAAAGGCTCATCGAGTCAACCGGTCGCTGACGTCGCGTCCGACGCCGATTCTCGATCGATTTTCAACCGATCTGACCGATGTCGCGCGGCAAGGCCTTGTTGGTTTTCTTATCGGCCACGAGAGCGAGTACAACGAGATGGTTGAAGTACTCTCTCGGCGCGGGCGGCGGAACGCGTTGCTTATCGGCGAACCGGGATCGGGGCGCGAGGTGCTTGTGGAACATTTAGCCAGAGAGATTATTGCTGACCGGGTGCCTGGAGAATTATTTGACCGGCGGCTGGTGAAGCTGTCGGTGCCTGATCTGATCGGCGGCGCGACGCAGGATGAGTTATCCGGGAGATTTACCGCCATCACCAATGAAATTTCACGGGCGGGCAACGTTATTCTTTTTATTCCCGACGTGCACGAACTGGCGCAAACCGCCCAGGCGGGGGGCATTTCTCTCTTGGACGTCTTTTCGCCGGTTATCCGGGGCGATCTGTTTCCGGTTATCGGCACAACCACGCCCAGAAGTCACAAGGAGTTTATGGAAGCGCGCGGAGAATTGGGGTCGTTGTTTGACGCCGTGCCAGTGCGCGAAATCAGCCACGAAGAGGCGTTTACTCTTTTATCATACAACGCGCTGGTCCTGGAGAAGGAATATAATGTTCGCGTGAAGTTTTCGGCGATTCGGCAGGCGGTTGATTTGGCGGCAAAGTACCTGCGTCCCAAACTGCTTCCCGAAAGCGCGCAAGATCTTTTAAAGGAAGCGCTTGCCGACGCCAGTCAGCGCAAGGCCCAGACGCTTGGGGGGGCGGATGTCATCGCCATTGTTGAGCGCAAGATCAATGTTCCGATTCACAAAACGTCCGGACAGGAGGCGCAGGAACTTCTCCATTTGGAAGAGAGTATTCACAGGGAATTTATCGATCAGGAAGCGGCGGTTACCAGCGTTTCACGCGCTCTGCGGGCGTACCGCGCCGGATTGGCGCGCACCAACGGTCCGATGGCCACGTTTCTTTTCGTGGGTCCTACCGGCGTGGGGAAAACGGAACTTTCCAAGGTGTTGGCGCGTTTGCACTTCGGGTCCGAGCAGGCGATGGTGCGTTTTGACATGACCGAATACCAGCAGAAAGAAAGCATCGTGCGTTTTATCGGCTCGCCTGATGGGCGCATTGCCGGCGCGCTGACCGAGGCGATTATTCAGAAACCGTACAGCTTGATTTTGCTCGATGAATTTGAAAAGGCGCACCCGGATCTGCTCAATCTTTTCTTGCAGGTGTTTGACGACGGGCGGCTCACCGACGGCTTGGGGCGCGTGATTGATTTTTCAAACACCATCATCATTGCCACTTCCAATGCCAACTCGGTGTATATCCAGGAGCAGATTCGTTCGGGGAAAGCGATTGCCGACTTTATCGACGAGTTTAAAAAGAAATTAACCGAGGTCTTTCGTCCAGAACTTGTCAACCGCTTTTCGGATATCGTGGTTTTTGAGCCGTTGCCTCCCGATGCCATCGAACAGATCGCGCGGCTGAATCTTGAAAAAGTCGCCGCCGCCCTCGATCAGTCCCAAGGAATCAAACTCTCTTTTTCTGATGCGGTGGTGCGCGCCATTGCTCAGGCCGGGTACGATCCTGCGTTTGGCGCCCGTCCTCTGCGCAAAGCGATCGATGATTTTATCCGCGCGCCGCTTTCCGAAAAGATTCTTGCCGCTACCGTCGTAAAAGGACAAAGCGTTACTACCTCGGTTGACCAGGATGGCCGGATTATTTTTGACGTTCAAGAAAGAACTTAATTATTTACCATGCCCTTTTCTCCCACTCTCCCTTCTCGCAACGGTCGTCCATATTACCGCCGCATTCCCGGTCGCGGTTCTGTTGTCGCGCATCCGCCCAAAGAGCGCGAGGCGGCGGCGGAAATCATTTCCGTCTCAGAGCCGCTGGGGCGCGAGATTTCATCGGGAATTATCGTTTACCGCGACACTCCCGAAGGGCCACGTTTTTTAACGTTGTATTACGGGCACAATTATT
Source organism: Candidatus Wolfebacteria bacterium (assembly GCA_027350645.1). Taxonomy (GTDB): domain Bacteria; phylum Patescibacteriota; class Minisyncoccia; order UBA6257; family JAGOQP01; genus DAIEKJ01. The sequence goes on along the minus strand of DAIEKJ010000007.1, from coordinate 7,812 downwards.
GGACGTTTCCGCGGGGGAAAATTGCTCAGGAGGAGCGGAGTTTTGAGGCCGCGGTCCGAGAAACACGCGAAGAAACGGGGCTGACGCGCGGCGACATGATCCTGGCTGATCATTTTAAGGCGCACGAAAATTGGACGTTTGTAAAAAACAACCGTAAAATCCACAAAACCGTTATTTTCTATCTGGGAAAGACCGAGAAGAAAAACATCCGCCTCTCCGACGAGCACCAGGGATATTGCTGGCTTCTCTATCGGGAAGCGCTCCATATCTTTACCGGCGAACGGCACAGCGAAAATCGCCGCGTCGTTCGGCAGGCGTACGAATATATTACGCGCGATCCTCAGGCGCATCGCCAGCGCACGAGCCATCGCCTCCCCATTCAGGCTGAAAAAAAAGAACCGCCGGCGCGGCCGGCCGCATAATGGGATACAAAAAATAATCCCCGACGTTTGTCGGGGATTATTTTTTATGCGCTTATTTCTTTTTTGCCACTTTGACGATTTCGGTAAAGACGGCGGGATGTTTCTGGGCGATTTCCGCCAGCACTTTGCGGTCAAGCTCAATGTGATGCTTCTTGAGTCCGCCGATGAAGGCGCTGTACGACATCTCGTGAGCCTTGGTGGCCGCGCCGATCTGTACTTGCCACAGGCGGCGATAGTCGCGTTTCTTTTCCTTGCGGCCGGTAAATTTGCGGGGCAGGGCGTGCAACAATGCTTCTTTTGCGGCGCGCTCTTTTGATTTGCGTCCCCAGCGGTATCCTTTGGTTTTTTTAAGCAAGCTTTCGCGTTTCTTGTGCGCGATAGTTCCTCGTTTTACGCGTGTCATAGGTGTAGTAACGTACGACGCACAACTCACAACCGACAACGAAGCAAAATTTTTTGTGACGTTGTTTGGGTGTGTGTTGTTTGTCGGCGGTTGTTTGTTGTTGGTTAATTAGAGCGTTCCCGGCTTTGAAATCAGCCGATGCGCAAACGTCGATCCGTCGGCCTGTTTTGATTTGTTGCGGATCTGTTTGCCGGTCTTTTTTGCACGGAAGTGGCACTGGGCCATCGTGCGGTGGAGCACCTTGCCGTTTTTGGTAACGCGCAGGCGCGTCGTGATTGATTTTTTCATATCTCGTTTTTTTATTTGTTTTTCATTAGTTGCATCACCAGCCCCCGTCCTCCCGGCCGGATCGGCATCGTGATTTTGTGCGGGATGGTGATGAAGGTGAGAAAGAGTTGCAACCGTCCGCGGGACCAATCTTGATTATACTTTTCGCGTCCGCGGAGCTTGAGCATGATTTCCACCGTATCTCCCTCCTCCAGGAATTCGTCCGCCTTCTTGGCTTTGATTTTTAAATCATTCTCGGCCGCGCGTCCCGATATTTGAATTTGTTTGAGCTGGCCGACGGTCTTGGTTTGTTCGCGCTTCTTTTTTTCCTCTTTGGCGTTCTGGTAGCGGAATTTATCGTAGCTGATAATCTTGGCAATCGGCGGATCGACGGTGGCAACCGTTTCTACCAGATCAACGCCGGCCTCTTTGGCTTTGGCGATGGCCTCTTCCTTGCTCATCACGCCGATATTTTGGCCGTGTTCATCAATCACGCGCAATGTAGGAGCAAGAATTTCCTCATTGATTTTATGGCGCCGCACCGCCATGGGCATAACCGGTGGCCGCCGAAACGGCGCTGGTTTCTTGAAGACGGGCTTCTTGGTGAAAGGAAAAGGAATATGTGTAGAGATTACTTGTGATGCGTGACTGGAGCGCTCATAGCGTGCCGTGGGTGCTGCGGCGAGGGGTCGCCACGCAACCGTCACATCACATGGATAGTATGAGAAAACGGGGGGAGTGTCAAGGAAAATCCGGCCTTTCTTTTGGTGAGTAATCGGCAAATATGAACCTTGGTACCATTGCGGCGCAAGAATTGCCCTCTTTTTGACGCTTCTTGACGGACTTGACAAACTTGTTTGACGGGAGTAGGATGGGCGCATGCATACGATTCAGGAAAAAATACTCTCCGCATTAAGAAAAAAAGGCGGGGTTATAAAGGACTTTACGCTCCGGGCATTGGGCGAATCGGTGGGCGTTTCGCACCCCCAGCGGGTCAAACATCATCTTTCCCAGCTTGAGCGCCGCGGACTGGTGACGCTTGATCCGTCCGGCCGGGTGCTTTCGCTGGTTAGTATCCAACATTCTCAAAACGCGCACTCGCCGATCGTTTCCATTCCTATTGTTGGCGCGGCCAACTGCGGACAGCCGACGCTCTTTGCTGATACGCGCATTGAGGGGATTTTGAGAATCTCGCGACGAATCGTTCATCCCCACACCAATTTTACAGACGAACAGAATGTCCGACAGCGCTCAAAAGATGGCCACGCAATTGGTGTGGGGATAAATCAAAGCAACGATGTTTTTGCGGTCAAAGCGGAGGGGTCCTCAATGAATCGGGCAAACATCAAGGGGCTCTCCATTGACGACGGTGATTACGTGGTGGTTGATCGGCGGCCGTTTGAGCCGCAAAACGGCGATTATGTGCTGGCGATTATTGATGAGATGGGCACCATCAAAAAATTCACCTGGGAAAAGGAGTCGGGCGATATTGTGCTGGTGTCCCAATCGAGCGAGGAGCATGCGCCGATTCATATCCGGCCAGAAGATCAGCGGATGATTATCAGCGGAAAGGTCGTGTGCGTTATAAAAAAACCGAAGGTTTCCTCGGTTGAATAAATACTATGATGAATTCATTTTTTGAATATTTCTGGGATATGGTGATGGAGAATTATGGAGTCAAGGCTCCGGTGCTGGTCCCGGTACGGGTGACGGAGAGGCGGGGACGGAAGGCGAGGGGCGGTAGTAAAGAACATAGAGTAATGGTATGCTAAAATAGAAATATAGATTTATGCAGAAAAAGAAAATTAAATTTAGACTAGCTGAATTATTTTCTGGTCCGGGCGGACTCGCTTTAGGTGCAGTCCGGTCTTTCGCTGAAAACAAAGATACGATTTATAGAATTAAATCGGTGTGGGCGAATGACTATGACTCAGATACGTGCAAGACGTATGCTCACAATATTCACAACGGAAACAAACAGAATGTTGTTTGTGCGGACATCCGAGAAATAGATTTTAATAAAGTACCGAAATTTGATGTTCTTGCCTTTGGGTTTCCTTGTAATGATTTTAGTGTTGTTGGTGAGCAAAAAGGTTTTAATGGAAAGTTTGGCCCTCTTTATTCTCATGGGGTAAGGGCAATAAATGCTCATAATCCAAAATGGTTTATTGCAGAGAACGTGAGTGGTTTGCAAAGTGCAAATGGGGGCAAGGCTTTTAGGCAAATTCTAAATGACCTCAGCTCGGCCGGAAAAGGTTATGTTCTCACTCCCCATTTATATAAATTTGAGGAATATGGAGTGCCACAACAAAGACATAGAATTGTTATAATTGGAATAAGGAAAGATCTTAGACTAAAATTCAAAGTTCCTGCGCCAACCACAAAATATAATTATGTGGGCGCACGAGAGGCAATAGAAAACCCACAAATACCAAGCAATGCCCCAAATCACGAGCCCACAAAGCAATCAGCTATTGTTATTGAGCGACTAAAATATATCCCTGCCGGAGAAAATGCTTGGTATAAAGGCATACCACAACATTTGAGGTTGAATGTTAAGGGTGCTCGCATGAGTCAAATTTATAAAAGACTAGATCCTCAAAAGCCATCCTACACAATTACGGGAAGTGGTGGGGGTGGAACTCATGTCTATCACTGGACAGAACACCGTGCGCTCACAAACAGAGAAAGAGCCAGACTGCAGTCCTTCCCTGATGACTTTATTTTTGAGGGGTCAAAAGAAAGCGTGAGAAAACAAATTGGAATGGCTGTTCCTCCCGTTGGAGCGCAAGCTATTATTTCTGCTGTCTTGAAAACTTTTGCGGGAATTCCTTATGAATCAGTTGAATCAAGACTTACTAATGGAGATGTGACTATGCGAGAACGAGAAATAGTGGATCTGTTCGATGAAGCGGAGACATGCGTTACAGCTTCTTTATGAGAGATTCCCAATCTTTTTTTGATTTCTTTAAGAGACCCGACTCTTTAACAAATCGGATGCCATCAAATTCCTGCCCGGGGATTGATTTCGTTTTTCTGAGATCGGTGTAGTAACACCACCCAGCAATCTCGCAGGGTATATTTACGAAATCGGGCATTAAGTCTTTGTATTTTAAGTAGTGAGGCTTGCTCTTCACCACCTCGTTTATTTCATCTTTCGTGAGTCGCAATAAATGGTCGTCGGGAATATCGGGACGGCAATAAATGTAAACATCTGATCTACGTTCTTTGATCTTTATCTCGTTTTCGCCGAGCACCAGAAAAGCACTTTTTGGTTTTGATGATTTTATTCCGACGCCAATTTTTGGCGTCCTTATTTTTCCACCGTCCTTAACTCCTGTTATGTCTTGAAGCACTATCTCGTCGCGAATATCGAAATCAAGCACAATATTTAATCCGAATTTTCTTTTCAGAAATTTTTTGACAGCCACCTCTCCAAGCTGACCCTTTACCCAATTCGTGATTTTTTGTCCAAATTCTCGCTGTCGTCCCGTGCCAAAATCTGACTGCACATAATTTCTAAAATGTTGTGCCAAAGCAAAATCTAAACATAAAGCATAGTCGTCCTTATCTAATTCAACAGTCCTCCATTTCAAACCCTCTTTCCATTTATGCAACATATCTTTGTCAAAATAAAATCGCCCTCGTCCACCACTTCGATTAAGACAAGGAAATTCTGCCGCATTTTTGAAGTAGTTATCAAAAGTTTTTTCATCAAGATCTAGATATTTAATTGCTTCTTTTTTTGAGATAATTTTTGACATGCTACTTTATAAAAATGTGAATAAATATACTTACTCGTACACACCTACATGATATATTTTATTGCGGAATAATTCAAAAATGAGGCGCGCCAGCATTTATGCATTTATCTATAAGAAAGTTACTGGAGTCGCCCACAAGTCCTCCCTCCTCAGTCACTCGGTCGGCTCGCAGGCAATTAATGGCGGGAGTCTCACGTCGTCCGCCCAGGGCGGACTCCCTCACAACCCTCGGTTTTGAGTAATTTCCTACACGGGGAAACGTTGTTTCCCCGTTCCTGAGCATCCTGCTAGTGCTGGTGCACTAACGCAATGCTCGTTGGAAGCAAAATCGTTTGTTTCCAACCCCCCTTCCAATCCGACTCCCTTTGCACCATCCACAAAATAAAACCACCCCTAACGGGGCGGCTTTATTTTGTGGAGATGGCGGGAGTTGAACCCGCATCCAATGCAGTCGGGCGCAGAGATCTACGTGCGTAGATTCTCTGGTGAGAAACGGAATGTCCGTGGTTAAGTCTCGCTGCGCGTGCACAGACGACGCGGCACAACAACAAGTCCCATATATAACACCAGCAGATCCTTATGAGACATCAGGCGCTGATGTGCACAACGCGAGAACGTTAGCTATGGCCAGCGTTCTTATGCGTATGCAAGTGCCAAATTTTGGTTGGCAGGTATATGATGCCGAGTTTCGGATTGGCGGCCGGCACGCACCCTGCGTCGCTCATGCATTGTCGATGCCCTTCATCCCCCTATAGAATATAACGATCAGACGGCGCCCCGTTTCATAGAGCGTTCCACGTCGCGTTTTTTGATCGTTTCTCGCTTGTCAAAGGCCTTTTTGCTCTTTGCCAGCCCTAGTTCCAGCTTCACTTTGCCGCGGGCAGTATAGAGCTTGAGCGGGACCAGGGTCAATCCCTTCTCCTGCAAAAGCCCCACATATTTTTTGATGTCGTCTTTTTTAACGAGCAATTTCCTCGCCCGCGCCGGATCGTAGTCGGTGGGCACGTTCCCCTCCTGGTAGGGAGAAATGCTGGCGCCCACCAGCCAGAGTTCGTTGTTATAGATTTTGGCATAGGAGCCCACCAGCGATGCCTTGCCTGCCTTGGCGGCCTTTGCCTCAAATCCGCGCAAAACCATCCCGGCCTCAAACGATTCCAGGATCGTGTAATCAAACCTTGCTTTTCGATTGACGACCGATTCCATAGATAAAGCATAGCACCACCAACGGATAACCGACAACTTCCACAAAAGAAAACGCCACCCAAAAGGTAATGGGCGGCGGTGGGGTACTGGTGGGCCGCGGTCGTCTTTTCACGGGGGTCTTTTCTATGCTAGAGTGAAAAATACCAGTACTATGCTCCGAAACATTAAATCTTACACCCCGGCCGAAATAGAAGAAAAAGTGCTTGCGCTCTGGAAAGAAAAGCAGGTCTTTCAAAAAACGCTGATTCCCAAAAAAGGAAAGAAAGAAAAAATTTTTCGTTTTTGGGAAGGTCCGCCGTATGCCAATGGCCGTCCGGGGATTCATCATGTTTTGGCGCGCGTCCTCAAAGACGTCTTTTTGCGTTACAAAACCATGCGGGGCTACGTGGTGCCGCGCAAGGCCGGCTGGGATACGCACGGCCTGCCCATAGAAATCCAGGCGGAAAAGGCGCTGGGCATCACCAGCAAGAAACAGATTGAGGAGATGGGGATTGAAAAGTTCAACGACAAAGCCAAGGAAGAAATCTGGCGCTTTAAAGGAGAGTTTGAAAAGCTGACCGAGCGCATCGGCTACTGGCTGGATCTGCCCAATGCGTACGTAACCTACTATCCGAAATACGTGGAGAGTTTGTGGTGGGTAATCAAACAGCTGGCGGACAAAAAATTTCTCAAAGAATTTTACAAGGTGATGCCGTATTGTCCGCGGTGCCAGACGCCGCTGTCCAATCACGAACTGGGACAGCCCGATGTCTATCGCACCGTGAGCGATCCATCGGTGTACGTGACGTTCAAGCTGACGGGAGCAAAAAATGAATATCTTTTGGTCTGGACGACGACCCCGTGGACGCTTCCGGCAAACGTAGCGGTGGCAGTGGCGGCAAACGTTGTCTACACCAAGTATGCGATTGATGGGAAAAATGTCTGGGCGCACCGCATCCCCGAAGAACTCGCCAAGCAAATCAAAATAACCGCAACCAAAGAGACGGTTAAAGGGAAAGAACTGGTGGGGCGCGCGTACGAAGCGCTCTATCCATTGCAGAAAAACGTTCATCTGCCCACTGCGCCGCACACAGTGCATGCCGCTGATTTTGTTTCAACCGATGACGGTACGGGGCTGGTGCATATTGCGCCTACGTTCGGCGAGGATGATTTCGGATTGATTTTTGCCAAGGGGATGAAAGAGGAATACATCGTTCCCCACACGGTTACCGATGACGGAAAAATGGAGAAGGGTGTTATCGGGGAAGGATTGTTTATAAAAGATGCGGATAAAATAATTCTAGAAGATTTGCAAAAGCGCGGGCTTGTGCTTTTGTCGGCGCGGGCGGAGCATGAATATCCGCACTGCTGGCGCTGTTCATCGCCGTTGATCTATTCGGCGCGGCGTTCATGGTTTTTCGAGGTGTCGCGGGCGCGCGACGAGATGATGAGGGCGAACAATACTGTCAATTGGGTTCCCGAGTTTTTGAAAGAGGGGCGGTTTGGCGAATGGATTGCGCAGGGGAAGGACTGGTCTATTTCGCGCGATCGCTACTGGGGGACGCCGCTGCCGATCTGGCGGTGCGCCCAGTGCAAGCACGTGAGCGTGGTCGGGTCTTTGGAGGAACTCAATAAAAAGCGGTTCTATAAGAATAAATTCGTGCTCGTGCGGCATGGGGAAGCGACGGCAAACGTTGAAAACTGGGTAGCGTCGGGAAGCGAGACGGGGAAATTTGTTTCCAAATTGACGCCCAAGGGAGAAAAACAGATTGCC
>DAIEKJ010000079.1 GCA_027350645.1 Candidatus Wolfebacteria bacterium | reverse complement strand
CGTTTTATTTTTTGCTTAAATCGGGCGATATTAAAACCGCGTCTTCTCTGGATGGACCGTTTGCCTCGTTGCATACGCCTTCGGATGGAAGCTTCCTTTCGTTTTTCCTTCCCTTCTGGTCATCGCCGGTATCGCATCTGGATTTTGATGCGGCGGGACGATTGTACGTGCTCAATAGCCAGGGCGTGTGGAAAAGCGCGGACAAAGGGGCGCATTGGGAGTTGTTGACAACCATTCCGATCCAGACAAAAAATATTGACACCATTGCCGTGCATAATGGAATCGTGTATGTCGTATCCGGAACGCGCTTGTACATCAGCCGCGACTTCGGGCGCAACTGGAAGATCCAGGACTTGCAGAATCAGTTCACCATCTCAAACATTTTCTTCGTCCGCGATCGGATTATCATGGGGATGTGACGTTAGCCAACAACCAACGACTCACAACAAACAATGGAAGAAAAATAAAATAATTTCATACGCACCGCCTCGTTCCGCAAGGGATGGGGCGGTGTTGTTTTTGAGCGGCGCGTGCGATACACTTGAGAAACATATATGGATACTATCAAACAAGAATTGCAGGGGCATCTGGATGCCATTAAACAGGCCATCAAGGAAGAAGTCGCCACGGTGCGCGGATCGCGCCCAACGCCGGCATTGGTGGAGGATATTATGGTTGAATACTACGGCCAGAAGATGCCCGTTAAACAAATGGGATCCATCGGCGTGGTGCCGCCGCGAGAAATACAGATCAGCGTGTGGGATCAAAGCGCGGTATCGCTGGTAGCAAAAGCGGTTTCCGAAAAATTAAACGTGCAGGCGTCTCCGGACGGCAATACCATTCACGTCAATCTGCCGTCGCTGACGCAGGAGCGCAAAGACGAATTGATCAAAATGGTGCGCGCCAAGATTGAAGACGCGCGGATCAAATCGCGGACGATGCGCGACGAAGTGAAGAAAAAAATCGCTGACATGGAAAAGGCGGGGGATCTGACGGAGGACGATAAGTTTGAGCTCAACGAAAGCATGCAGAAGGCGGTTGATGCGTTTAATAAAGATCTTGACGCGATATTGGAAAAGAAAACAACGGAGATAAACGAGTAGGCGTATTTTGATGCGAACGGTACGTGAGTGTCTCGAATAAAACTCTTGCCCTTGTGTGTCGGGGGGGGGGTATACTAGAAGG
>DAIEKJ010000078.1 GCA_027350645.1 Candidatus Wolfebacteria bacterium | reverse complement strand
CTGTCCCTCGAATATCGTCGTTGAGGCGATATCCGGTTGTATCGCCAACCGAATCACGCTTGGCAAAACAGCTTGCGAAACAGGAACTGGCGGCGTCGAAGAAACAACGCGCGGCGCACTCACCGATGGAAGCGTTTGAGTTGATAGAATGAGCCGACGATCAAGCAACCGCTCTTGCCGCAATTGAATAACTTCCCCGTGGAGCAGTTGGCGAATCGTACGCGCATCCAACCCCTGCCCCCGCAAATGCTCCACCGTCGCATCGATACGCGCATCCGATTTCTGCGCGGCAACAACCCACGGCTCTTTGAGCAATGTCGGGCTCGTGGTGACAATAAAAGCATCGAGACGCGCCCGTTTTTGCATTATCTGAAAAACGCGCGCATCGCTTATGCGTATCATCCTCCCCTGATCCAGGGGCATTGATTGATCCTCAAGAACCGTTTGCGTGTGCGAATCAATCGGCGCAACAAGAACGGTGTGTTCTGATCCTATAATTTGAGATGTCCCATTGGCATAAGAAACGCCAAACGCAGTCCCGCGAACCGTGGCCACCGTATTACTGGTTTGCACCTGCCACTGCGAGTCCGGCGTTGCCAGTTGGATTATCTTTGACCAGATGTTTCCCGCAAAAAGCACTATGCGCACCCCCAAGCTTCCGGTATCTGGTGAGAATTGGCTTTCATCTAAAGCTATCTTTGTTCCCGCATCAAGTCGCGCAACGGAACCATCGGGAAAGTGGATCGTGGCATTGCCGGTAGCATCGGTAAAAATAACTTGCCCGGCGGCAACCTGATCTCCTGAAAAACGTTCGGTAGAGGATGGGGCGTCCTGCGAAACAGCGCGATAAACATGTTGCGCGGTCACTTCGATCCACGCTTGATTATCGTCGGTTGCGCTCTCCGCCGATTTTGGAGAAAGACCCGCATCGGGGCTGCCGCGGTGCCAGATCAAAAAACCGGACACCAACAATGCCGCGATCACCACCACTCCCCCGCCAATGAGCATCTTTTTCATAGAGGGAGACAGGCGCATTAAAAACTACTTCGTCTCGAATCCAAACCCGGAACCTTGCGCCGGCGCCGCTTCTTCAATGACGCCAAATGATTTTTCATATAGGGCGACATTTTCCTGCATAGCGCGGATAAGCCGCTTGAAATGTCCGGGACTGGTGATGACGCGCGCATTGAGCGTCCCCGCTGGTGCGAACACATTAAGAAAATCCATGCAAAATTCCTCTTTAGTGTGCTGAACCTGGACGCCATTTGCATACACGCCCCTCAAATCAGCATCACTGGCCTTGATTTGTATCTGCTGCGGTTGTTGTTCCATATATTTTATTGTTTAAATACCACACTATTTTGATTATTCACCGCCGACCATTTTGCATTTTTATTTTTTATCTTTTTATTATATCACGCTCCCTCATGGTACGCACGCTCCATCATATCGCGCAAAGCGCAGTATTCGCATTTCAATTCATCGCACCGCTTCTCCCAAAACGATGCGGATCGGATCTCCTCGGCCACGCGCGCGATTTCCTGTCGCAACGCTTTGACGTCCGCCTCATCGATGGTAAATGCCTCACGCCGATATTTTCCGCTCTCGGTGGGCTCAATAAA
>DAIEKJ010000077.1 GCA_027350645.1 Candidatus Wolfebacteria bacterium | reverse complement strand
CGGCGCAGTCTTCTTTAAAATGGATGGCATGGCTGATCCGGCGGTCTGGGACCTGATGAAATAGTCAAACCTCATTTTCGGAAAGCGCGCGAACAAAACAAGCATGCAGGCATAATTGATACAAGTCTGCCGATTCCAATGTATGTCAAGTATCTGGCGATCGCCAGATACTTGACATATCGGTGTTCACGCTCCCGCGCCAAGTAAAAACGCCCCGTTCGAACGGGGCGCTTTTACTTGGCTGACGATGCGCTTGCAAAAAATACTATTCCTTCGTAAACGGCTCGATGAGCGAATGCTCAACCACCTTGGTTACTTTGTTGTTGTCATCTACAAATACCACGACAGGCTTGACGCTTGGTAATTCTTTGGGATCCATCCAGGCCTCGGCCAAAACAATAATTTTATCTCCTGCCTGGAAGTGCCGCGCCGGCGGACCATTGAGACAGATGTCGCCATTGCCCCGTTTTCCCTCCATCGCGTATGTGCGCCACAACACGCCGTTGGACACATTGGTAATCTGCACGATCTGAAACGGCTGGATATGCGCCGCATCAAGAATATCGCGGTCTATCGTAATGGAACCGACATAATTAAGATCGGCTTGCGTGACTGTGGCACGATGAATCTTGGCGATGCATGCGATGATATTCATAGGAGCAGTATATCACGAATGAGTGCCCGGCGCTACCGCGCGACGCGGAGCAAAAAACGCATAGACGCCCCGACAAACAACCAAAGCAATGACCCCAGCGCCGATGATGTCAACACTGTGATGAATTCCCACCGCTACCCGTGAAAATCCAACCACTATCGTTATCACCCACATTGTCCAGCTCGCTTTCTTGCTGTATGGGTACAGCACGCTGGCAATTGCCGCCAATAACAACGTATGATCGGAAGGAAACCCGTTGTCAGGCGCGTGCGGGACAAGCGGAATGGTATGCGCGACCACGAACGGACGCGGATCATAATATAACAATGAAAGAAGTTTGGCGACGATATATGTTGCCGGCAACGCGATGATGCCATAGAGCGCAAGACGTTTTTGCTTGGCGCGCGGAAGAAAAATAAAAAAAGCGGCGGCAACCACCACGCCGACATAAACCAGATATTTGGCCGAAAAAATAATCAATGCCGTCATAAAGATGGATATAGAATTATGTTGTTTATGCTGATACGGTATAGCATGTTTTTTTCTTCCGCGCCACAGCAACACACCAAACATCATAACACAGCAGAAAAACGGGGCGTGCCACGCGGCCGCTCTCACCAAGACTTAAGCAAAAATCCAAAAAACAAAGGCGCCCCCGAAGAAGCGCCCCAAAGGCAACAACCATCTTTTGAAAGAAAGCAAGAAGCGAGAAGTCGGTTCAATGCAGAAGCTTTCTGAGACCCGCAACAAAAACGGGGAAAAAATCAGACCCCACCTCAATGCGCTGTCTGGGCATAAACTTCCTGTACAATACGACAATCCCCGATGATTTTTCGTGGCGCGCGCAAAGCGCGTTTCTCTTGCAATTACAGACCACTCGTCGATGCGGCTTAGCTAGAATAGCGTCCGCCATATTGACGAGCCCGTACAAATCGTCCTTGTTGCATGTTATTTTTGGAGATCCTGACTCAAAAACAGTCACACAACCTCCATCAAAAACCATGTGGACACTCCCCACCCTTCCCGTACTAGCCCACACGCAGAAACCGACTGGG
>DAIEKJ010000076.1 GCA_027350645.1 Candidatus Wolfebacteria bacterium | reverse complement strand
CGCCGAATATTTTTACGCCTTCTTTTTTTCCTTTCACCGCAACGGTCCCCAGTTCGGAAAAAGAATAACCCTCTCCCGCATATTCTTTGGTACGCTCCCCGACAATAATTGATGCCGGATACTGTTTGGTGAGCCCCTCAAGGCGGGATGCCACATTCACCGTATCACCAATAACAGTGTAGTTAAGGCGCCGCGGCGATCCCAAATTCCCCGCCATCGCCGGACCGGTGTAAATGCCAATACCGATACGCACTTCCGGATCACCCCGCTGAGCAAAAATAACGTTAAGTTCTTTCAAACGTCTCTGCATCGCCAACGCCGCCCCAATCGCATTTTGCGCCTGGCGGGAATCTTCAACTGGCGCACCCCAAAATGCCATGATGGCATCACCAATATACTTATCTAAAACACCCCCATGCGCGATAACCTCTTCGGTCATAACCGAAAAATAATCGTTGAGAATGCGCGCGATTTCTTTTGGGGGCAACGACTCAGAAAGGGTCGTAAATCCGCGGATATCAGAGAAGAGAACCGTAATCTCGCGTTCTTCTCCGCCCAAAGCGATCGCGCCCGGATTTTTTAATATTTCCGCCAGCACTTCTTTTGAAACATACCGCGAGAAAAGCGATCTGATTGCCGCGCGTTCTTTCTCTCCGATGCTGTACCGATACACAAACGCTCCGAGCGCGGGAAACGCCCACGCTAATTCTCCATATATAACCGGTATTACTATCCCCACTTGAGCCACCGCAACAATACCAACGGTGGCAATAATTCCCTCCGCAGCGAGCCAGCCAACTACCTGCCGCGCGCGCCTTACGCGCGCAACAAGCGCAACCGCAAGACCACCAAAGAAAAAAATCCATCCTGCAACCGCCCACCCGGGAGCATCGGCGAGGTGATATCCCTCCAGAAACATGTTGGCAATAGTGGCATGCACCTCAACCCCGGGCATCGCAAGGCCTCCGCCGGTTGGCGCAACCACGGTGTCATGCAAATCGGAAGCCGTTGATCCAATAAGAACAACGGCATTGGTCGGAATCGTCGCCTCGCCGCTTAAAATCCGCCACGCTGGTATTGAACGAATCGTATGCGGCGGACCCGCGTACACGATGCGGGTAACCGATGTCGGCACGTAATTGATGCGCCATAAACCCGCCGCCTTAAGAAGCGCTATTGCAAATGCATCAACAGGCGCCGCGCTATCGGGCATGGCAACCGATGGGAGAAAAGATCGGACCACGCCATCCGGATCGGTGATGGTATTCACACTCCCAAGAACAGTCGTCGGCGTTATAAAATCGGACCGGGGAGAAGAGAGGATGGAGACATACGAAAACGCGCCGTGGGCATCAGCGCGAGAGAGAACTCCCTCAATGGGAAAAACAATCGGATATGTTGCCCGATGTAATGCACGAGCAAAGGCGGCGTCATCCGCGACAGTTGACGACTCAGAAAATGAAACATCGATGCCAACCGCTGCCGGATGTGATGCGCCAAGCCGATCAACCAACTGTCCAAAAACCGACCGCGGCCATGGCCAACGTCCAATGCGTTCCAAGGAAGCGTCGTCAATGCCAATAATAACAATAGACGGATCAATCGGACGGGAGCCGGTCGTAATGCGATCTTCCAAGACGCGCTCCATCCCCCCAAAAACACCCCAAAACGACAGGCCGATCAGGATCAAGCTACCCGCAAGCGCGACAGCGACATATCCTACTGCATGCGCGTTGAAAACTTTTTTCATACAAAGATCGCGCTATCCCTGGAGCGGACCAAGCTGCGGGACAACGCTCGCCTCAACGGTATAGAGAGAGCTTTTGCCCAAGACAAACTGACCAGAGACCGAATTCTTAAAGTCGGCGATAATGTTCCC
>DAIEKJ010000075.1 GCA_027350645.1 Candidatus Wolfebacteria bacterium | reverse complement strand
GCGCCTCCGTCGGCCGGCAGCAGCAGGTGACACACGACGTGGCAGCAGGTCGAACCGGGTGGGGGCGGCAGGACACGAGCACGGTCGCGCTCCCGAGACGCAGCGCGGTCGGCGCTGGGGGGGCTGGCAGTCCAGATTCTTAAAGAGCGCGGTTTGTGCGGCGGGGGCGCCAAACAAACTGCCGAGCTGGAGCGTATTGTCGATGCGGTGATGCGGTACTCGTAACGACATCAACGCGAATGGCGCGAATTCATTCGAATAACGCGAAAGTAGAAATGAATATGCGTCTTCCCTTGAGTCATTCGTGTGGCGTTCGAATTGTTCGCATCGGCTTACTAAATCATTAATATGAATATGGCAAATATGGCAGACATACAACACATTAAGGGAGTTCCGGCGTTTGATTCGTTTGTAAAAAGCCAGAAAGGATTTGTTCTGGTTGATTTTTGGGCGGAATGGTGCAATCCGTGCCGGATTTTGGGTCCGATCATCGAGGAGTTTGCTAAAGAGCGCGACGATGTGGCGGTGGCAAAGGTTGACGTGGATAAAAACCAGGAATTGGCGATGCGTTTTGGCGTGCAAAGCATTCCGACGGTGGCGGCGTTTTATAATGGAGAGGAGGTTGATCGGTTTGTTGGGGTGCGGGAGAAAGCGTTTTATGCGCACGCGTTGGATGAGCTAAAGAAAGATATGGAAAATCCATCGGCCGAAAAAAAGATTGTCGTGTTTTCAACGCCGACCTGTCCCTGGTGCCAGCGTCTCAAGTCGTACCTTAAGGAACACGGCGTTGCGTTTGAAGATAAGGATGTGTCGCGCGATCAGAATGCGGCAATCGCGATGGTGCAAAAGAGCGGCGAGATGGGCGTGCCGCAAATGTGGGTGGGGCGGCAGGTGGTTGTCGGGTTTGACCAGGAACGGATCGATCAGCTACTACAGCTTGACCACGCACATCACAACCACTCATAATCGTTTTATGATATACGACGTTATTATTATCGGTTCGGGACCCGCGGGGTACAGCGCGGCGGTCTATGCCGCGCGTGCCGATAGGAAAACCGCGCTGTTTGCCGGCGCGGAAAAAGGCGGCCAGCTGATGCTGACGACCGAGGTTGAAAACTTCCCCGGATTTAATGAGCCGGTGCTGGGGCCGGATCTGATGGAAAAAATGGGCGCGCAAGCGCGGCGGTTTGGCGCGGAAATTATTGACAAGAATGTGACGCGCGTTGATTTTTCTTCGTCGCCGTATAAAGTTTTTGTTGGCGACGAAGCGTACGAAGGAAAAGCAGTTATTATTACTACGGGCGCATCGGCGCGGAAACTGGGATTGCTCAGGGAACCAGAATTGACGGGGCGGGGCGTGTCATACTGCGCCACCTGCGTCGCCTACTTTTTTAAAGACAAGGTTGTCGCTGTGGTGGGCGGAGGAGATGCGGCTCTTGAGGTAGCGCTCTTTCTTTCAAAGTTTGCAAAACAAATTATTGTCATCAATCGATCTGACACGTTGCGGGCGTCAAAAATCATGCAGGATCGTATTGCGGCCGATCCAAGAATTTCGGTGCTCTATAATAAGCAGGTCGCGGCGCTTGGGGGAGAAAAAATGCTTGATGGCGTGACGCTGAAAGATTCTGCGACCGGAGACGAAAGTGCGCTGACCTTGCAGGGGCTTTTTGTCGCCATCGGGCATGAGCCCAACACGAAACTTTTTGCCGGACAGCTGGATATTGATGCGCGCGGGTATCTGGTTTTGCCCGGATCCCATTCCCAGCAGACGTCGCGAGAGGGAGTGTTTGCCGCGGGAGATGTGGCCGATCCGATCTATAAGCAGGCGGCAATTGCGGCGGGTGCCGGCGTGCAAGCGGCGTTGGAGGCGGAAAAATATATTGCCCACACCGCGCCATCCGGTAATTGACGGTTGCTCTAAAACGTGATAATCTAAAAATACGACGCTATGGGGTGTCGTGTTTTT
>DAIEKJ010000074.1 GCA_027350645.1 Candidatus Wolfebacteria bacterium | reverse complement strand
CCCGATAAAGTGATAGTTAATGCTCTGCGGAGCGTGCACGAACGGGTACAAAAGCGACGCATCGACATTCTTGAGCCCGCGCAGAAAAACACCGTACAGGGCGATAAGAATGGGGAGCTGGATGATAATAAAGAGGAACCCGGAAAAAGGATTGACGCGATGCTCTTTATACACCGCCATAATTTCTTTCACTTGCCGCTCTTTGTCTTCTTTGTGGATTTTTTGAAGCTCTTGAATCCGCGGGGCTATTTTTTGGATAATGGTCTGATCTTTGGCGCTTTTATAAAAAAGAGGGAGGAGGACGAGGCGCACAATAATCGTCAGCAGAATGATCGCCACGCCCAAATCGGCATACACATTGTTATACAAAAAAAACAGCAGGTTAAGCAGTGGGCGATAGAGAAATTGTGTATAAAGATATCCCATAAATAATTAAACGAGGTCTCTTCCTTTCCTTGCGAGTGCGTCGCGGATCTGGCGGCTGGTGCCCACCATCGGCAGTTTGACAATCACCACCACGTCTGCGCCCGGACGGGCCCAGGCGCCCGACACACGGAGGTACTCATAGATTGCTCGGCGCACCCGCCCGCGCGCCACGGCCCGCGGAGCTATTTTTTTTGACACAACGACCGCAAACCGGCTATGCGCGCGCCCTGAGCGGTAGCGCCTTACCACAAAAAAGTCGTTTTCTTTCTTCTCCGGCCAAACTTCCGGCCGGCTCTTAAAGAATGTTGCGGGAAGACGGTAGCGTTTTGCCAGCATGCGCGTGTGCGAAATGAGCCCCGCCGCGCGGAGCTCATTGTTTATGCCGTAAGGCGTTTGCGCCCTTTTGCGCGGCGGCGCGAGAGCACGCGGCGTCCCGTCGGAGTCGCCGACCGCTTCAAAAATCCGTGCGCCTTCTTGCGCTTCCGCTTTTTGGGCTGGAATGTTAATGACATACAAATACCATAACAGAGCCGCCCGCCAAAAGCAACCACCCAACTGGGTTTTTTGCTCAAAACCGGACTATTTGGCGAAAAAAATTCGTCGGTTCTTTTTTGGGCGCGCCGTCAAAAAAGCGGCCCCAGGGGCCATTGGTACGAGAAATGCACAGATTATGCACATCTTGTTTTTTTTGCGGGCTTTCTTTTGTTTTTTCTTTCATCTAGAATGCGGACAACGTGCCGCCAACATCACCCCTTACGGAGCATATGGATCTAAAAACAGCGTGGGAAAAAACCCTCTCGGAGATAGAGCTCCAAATATCAAAACCTAATTTTTTAACCTGGTTTAAAAACAGCCGCCTTGTTAAAAAAGACGACGCCACCGGAACGGTGGTTGTCGGGGTTGCGAATAATTTTGCCAAGGAGTGGATCAAAAACAAGTACCACAAGACGATTCTCGAACTGCTCCAAAAATCAGACCAGAGCATCTGCCGCATTGAATATATCGTGCTTGCCGGCGACATCAACGACCGCCTTTTTGCGGCGGAAAAAAAGGAACCGGACCGCGCCGCGCAACAGGAAGGAATTTTCGAGCTGTCGGTTGATCCGGAAACCAACCTGCATCCGCGCTATACCTTCAAAAGTTTTGTCGTCGGCTCATCAAACGAACTTGCTTATGCCGCATCCATGGCGGTCGCCAAAGACGTCGGCAAAAAATACAACCCCTTGTTTATTTACGGCGGAACCGGCCTTGGAAAAACACATCTCATCCAAGCGGTCGGCAACGAAATTATAAAAACATACCGCAATCGAATTAAGGTGAAGTACGTCCCCTCGGAGCGTTTTGTCAACGACGTCATCTGGGCGATCCGCTCAAAACGAACCGAGGATATAAAAAACAAATACCGCACCATTGATGTGCTCATCATCGACGACATCCAGTTTATCGGCGGCAAGCCGGCCAGCGAAGGCCCGCTCGCCCTCAAGCGCGAACTGCGCGAGATTGACGCCCGTCTCGCAGGCCTCGAGAAGGACCTGGCGCAGGCCGAGACTGAAGCAGCAGCCCTCACCCGCACCATCGCGGA
>DAIEKJ010000073.1 GCA_027350645.1 Candidatus Wolfebacteria bacterium | reverse complement strand
AAATTTTTGCGACAAAAATATCCCCGCGCCCAGACGATGAGCGTGAGGATGTGATTGTTATGTTATTCGGCCTTTTTTCATAGCATTTATAATACTCACGTGCCGGCAAAAATATTTCAGTTCTGCCGCGTATAACAGATTGTGCAGATCTCCCCGGAAAGCGGGCGAGGGTTTCTGACGCGTGGACTTCCCTTGGGCAAGGGCTTATACTCAATCGAGCTAAAAGTTGCATCGCGCGGGTCTCTTTTATGAAAGAATACATTCTCCCAGAATCGGGTATTTATTATCGCACCAACGATTTTAACAACAACCGCCAGACGCTTGTTTTTGTTCATGGACTTTCGGGAAGCTCTTCGGCGTGGCGCGACTATGAAAAAGAGTTTGAAGACGATTTCAATGTCCTCTCTTTTGATCTGCGCGGGCACGGCGCGTCCCGCAAATTTAAAAAATATGAAGATTACGAGATAGAAAAATCAGCCGACGATCTGTATCGCCTTTTAACTCATACCAAGACAACGCGCTGTATTCTCATAGGCCACTGCTTTGGAACAGTAGTTGCGCTTGAGTTTTTGCGACGACATGAAAAAATGGTTTCTCGGGCGGTTTTTATATCGCCCATTATCAATGTTAAACAAATCAGGGGTTTTGGAAAAATAACAGATCTCCTGATCACGTCGGCCACCGGCCTGCTGGCGATTTTCCCGTTCAATCCGGCGCCAGGCAAACGGATTGACTATGACGACTTCAAAAACACCGGCGATTGGAACGTCCGGCGTATTGCAGCCGATATTACCAATACTGGTTTGCGCCCCTTCCTGCACTCCCTGCGGCAGTTATATCACTATCCGAATTATGACGACTGGCATCGTGTCACCACGCCATCACTGATATTGCACGGAAAGAAAGACAGCATTTCTCCCATACGGCATTCGCAAGCACTTGCCAGCGAGCTTTCATGTTTCAAACTAATCACCGCAGACGACGCCGATCACATTATTGTACTCAACCACCAACCGCTTGTCTGTGCGGAAATACGACGATTTATATCGCATCGCCAAACACACTAAAAAATCAGCGAATACTGTTTTGCGCGCTCACAAATCAGTCAAAACCGAGAATGATCGCGGCGAAATGACAACGCAGATTGATCTCAGCTAATTCACGCGCGCAGATCCAGAGTGCGCGTACAGGTAAAAAATATAAACCGCATTAAAAAAGAGCACTTTCCCTTGAAGAGTCCTCTTTTTATATGTAGCGAGTATCTCCGTAAGAAATGAAGTGGCATAACGTTTTATCATATATACCGCAGTAATGGGCTTGTTTAAAGGTCGGCATTATAAGTCATTATACGCAACAACTATGAACAAAATATTTCTTTGGGGTTTGGGGCTTGTTTTCTTGGCCGGCACGGCCGTTTCACCGGTCCTTGCCTTGGCTCAGACCACGACCCAAATGACCACGCAAGAACAGCTCAATCTTATCGCACAGCTCACCGCTCAGATACAGACACTCCAGCAGCAACTCCAACAACTTCAAGCACAGCGGCAATCAAACATCGTCACGCTTCTTAGCTCTCTTTCTCAGGGATCATCGGGGCAGCAGGTTTCTGCTCTACAGGCAATTCTCGCCGCCGATCCGACTGTCTATCCAGAAGGGCTTATCACCGGTTATTACGGACCCCTGACCGCTCAGGCGGTTAAGCGATTTCAGGCAAAACATGGCATTAAACAGGCCGGCGTCGTCGGACCAAAAACGCTCGGAGCCATAAACGCATTCTTAAAAGACAATCCGCTTGCGTTTGAAAACCAAAATGGCACGACAACAACATCAACCGCTGGCATCGTCAGCAAGCTTTGCGCCATTGTTCCTCCCGGCCATCTCATTGCGCCAGGGTGGTTGCGCAAACACGGCGGCGAGATTCCAATAATACCCGCCTGTCAAACGCTCCCGCCAGGCATTGGACAACAATTCGGCGATAACGAAGAGCACGGCACCAGTATAACAAACGTCGCCACCGCCAACATTACGACATCCAGCGCATACATAACATGGACAACCAATCATTTAGCCACTAGTTATGTATGGATGAGCGCCACCACGCCGATAAACACATCATCGACGCCAGCCGCCTCCAGCGCGCAATATGTTTATGCACACAGTCTT
>DAIEKJ010000072.1 GCA_027350645.1 Candidatus Wolfebacteria bacterium | reverse complement strand
CGCGCATCTTCCTCCAGCAATAATTTATAGAAAACCAATTGTCGCCGATAATCCCCCGTCCCCGTAGTTGTCTTTCCCTCCATCTCGTTCCGGCTCTTTGGTTTGCCGGTTTTATAATCAACCACCGTCACCTTCCGCGATCCTTTTTCAAATTCCATTTTATCTATCTTGCCGGTAATGCGGACATTGCCCTCTTCCAGAACCGCCGCTACTTTTTGTTCGGTGAGCGCCTCCCTCGTCCACGAATCGCGCCACTGGCGATAGTATCCGGCAAGAGCCTGTGTGCCGCGTTGAGCAAGTTGTTGTCGATCCGCTTCAGCTAACAATTCCCGATCAAGCGCATGAACAAAATGCTCTTCTAAAAACGGAATCTCTTGATTTTCTCCGCGCATGCGGGCATCAAAAAGCATCTTGAGCGCGTAATGGATCGCCGTGCCGTATATCTGCGCCGATGTCTGCGCACCCGGGACCCGCAATAAGTTATTATAAAAATATTTCCACGGACACGCCAGATAATTATTAAGCGCTGTAGGCGACAATCCCCGCTCATCAAAAAGTTTTTTTATCAGCGCCACATCCTGTACACGCGGTCCTGCCGCTGTCCGCGGCGCAAACAAAGCACCGATGCGATCAACGGGAGTCCCCGCTCCGGTTGGAACAACAAAGAGCTCTGTAGTCTCTTGGGGAATTTCGTCAAGAAATTGCGATGGCGTTTTTTCCTTTCCATCCAGTGCCCAGCGCGCTCGGGTGATAACACACACCTCTTTAGCACGCGTTATGGCCACAAACAAAAGCCGCCGCTCGTCTTCAATTGATTCCTCCGGAGCAACGTCAATCGCCGCTTTTTGTGGAATAGCGAAAAGCCGATGCGCGCGTTTGTTCCCCCACACGCCGTCAATCACGTGCGGAATATACACCGCGACGAACTCCAATCCCTTTGCCTTATGCGCCGTCATCAGACGCACCCCTGTTTCATGCGGTACGAGGCGCGCCTGTAAGGTCACACCATACTGCCGCAGAAGATTAACGTGTTCAACAAAATCCGCGAGCCGGTACTCGCCATTGGTTCCAGCCGCCGTCCGCGCTTCATCAAAAAGCCGAGTCAGCTTTTCCAACACCTGCGCCGACCGCGGCGCACCCAATGCATGCGCCAAAAACCCTGACTCGCGGACTATTTTTTCAAACGCGCGCAGAACATCGTGATTGTCGGCGACGCGTTTCCACGCAACTAGCTGACGGTACAATTCCTCCAAACGGTGCGGATCAATAAACGTTCCTTCCGACGCGCTCATTGCATCGCGCATCGCGCGCAGTACTGGCAATCGAGAAGCATCGGTGCGTGAAAAAAGCGCATAAACATCCAGCGGTTCCACTCTCAAAAAATCGGCATGCAATGCGTGCGCCAATGCCACATCATCTCCCGCACGTACCACCGCCTCAAACAACGCGAGTAATTTTTGAACATCTATATCCGAAAGCACGTTGCGGTCCGATTCAACCGAGAACGCAACTCCCTTTTTCTCCAATGCTTCGGCGATCGTTCCCAGCTGGCGATTCTCGCGCATAATAACGGCGATCTCACGCGGTGTCGTGCCGTCGGCAATGCGCGATGCGATATCGCCGGCGATAAATTGAATCTCATCTTCTTCCTTGTCACACGATCCAACACGGATTTTAAATCCGCTCCCGTTGCGCGCGGACAATTTTCCCGCACGCGTTAGTGCCCGTGCCGATCCGCCCGCCATTAATCCATGCGCCGCGTCCAGCACCTCCTGCGTTGAACGATAATTGTCTCCCAACATAATCGCCACCGCCGAAGGATATTTTTTCTGAAAATAAAGAAAATTCGCAACACTGGCTCCCTGAAAACGAAAAATCGCCTGCTTCTCATCTCCCACTACAAATAAATTCGGCGCCTCGACTTCCCCCGCAAGTAATTCTAAAAGTGCGTTCTGCGCGCCGTTGGTATCCTGATGCTCGTCTACCAGCACATACCCAAATTGATCGCGCACCTGCGCGGCGAGCGATTCATTTTCACCCAACGCACGCACGACCGATAAAATCATATCATCAAAGTCATATCGCTTTATCTTCTCCATTTTCTCCTCGTACCTCGCACCCACCCGCGCCAATTCCTTGTGCCGCGCAATCTGATCCAATTCTTTCTGAGTGAGCCATCTTACCTAGAACTCTTCCATCTGGACTTGTTATACCTTCAATTCCATACATTGAACCATTTGGATTGAATGGCATATT
>DAIEKJ010000071.1 GCA_027350645.1 Candidatus Wolfebacteria bacterium | reverse complement strand
TTTTGACTTTCAACATAATTAGTATGTTTTCGTCGTTGTTTTTTTTATATTGTGACAATTTCGACAAACTGTCAACCCGCGCGTTTTTTCTACCCTATAAAGAAAAAAAGCACATCAAACGTGCTCTTTTGGCTTTGTCCGTTATTCTTTGGTTTTTTTACGGAGTAGCATATTTCTTTTTTTTTCTTTGTTCGCCTCCTTGTTCTCTTTCCCTGTTTGGGGGGGGAGTTCTTAGAGGGGGGGGTAGTTTTTTTTTGCCTGCTCACGCATGGCCACTCTTTAGTGTCCCCCGATCTTTCTATTCATATGTTCGCGCGAGCATATTTGTCTGCTCTTTCTTTGTTCGCCTGCTGGGAAGTATACTCTCTTCATTTTTTTTGTCAAGTCCCCCCAAAAATAAAACGACACGGCGTTGGCGATCCCGTTTCGTGTCGTTTTTGCGCGGACGATCCTGTTTATTGGGGGGATAACAAGATCGCTATCCTCTAAAGTATTCTATTTCGTCTATTCTGTCAAGTCCGCGCGCTTTAGTTATCCACAGGGGCCGCTTGTTTTGTGATAGTATATATAATATAATCACTGTACAGGTCTATTATAAAACACATAACATATATAAATATGCCTATGGTTGAGGTTGTCCGCGTTCATAAAAACAATACAGTTCGGTCGATAAATATTCCCACATCGCTTGCCGACGGGGTAAGGTTGAGGGTTGGCGATATGGTTCTGTTGCGCCCCATAAATCCATATTCTTTTATTGTTGAGCGCATAAATCCCGATGCGCACCCCGACTTTTTCCGCGTTGATCCCGACGATATAACTAACATAATCCCACAAAAATGAATGACACTATCCTCGATCAATCTATCGTTTCCTTACCTGTTCAGCTTGTAGACGATCCGACCAATCCCATGCGTTCCCAGGTTGACGATGACGATCTACGCTCCCTTGCTGACTCCATAAAGTCGCACGGTCTCATTCAGCCCATATCCGTGCGTGCCGTTGGGGGTCGGTATGAGGTTATCGCTGGGCATCGTCGGCTCGCCGCGCATCGCCTTCTCGCCATTCCTTTCATCCGTTCTGTTGTTTTTGACGTTGACGACAAAGAGGCCGACACTCTAAAAATGCATGAAAATCTTTTCCGTAAAGATGTCAATCCTATCGATCAAGCTGTCTTTATTCGTCGCCTCATTTCTCGTTCTGGCATGTCGGAGGCGGACGTCGCCGCCGCCCTAAATTGTAGTCCCGCTCTTGTTGCGTCTCGTCTTGAGATTTTGGAGTATCCTGACTATTTGCGCGAGTACCTCTATGAGGGCAAAATATCCCTTGGTGCCGCACAATATCTTGCGCTGATTGAGCCGGAGGGGTTGCGTTTTGATTATTGCCGCATTGCCGCTATTCGTGGTATAAATGTCCGTACGGCTAAGGATTGGCTCACACAGGCGCAGATTAATCACTTGCCCTCTGATCCTTCTGCCTATATTCCCTCACCCGACTCGTCAAACCCTATCCCTGAAAGTTTGCGCCTGCATTGTGATTTTTGCGGCGAAGCCGACAATGTGATCAATCTGTATTCCGGCTGGCATCATCAACAATGCCTTGATATCTTTCAGCAGTCGCTCCTTAAAGAGTCCGTTGCTGTCGATAATTCTGACGCCGGACCCGCGGACGGTGGTGGCGATGTTCCCGTATCTTAATCGCCCCCGTCCGCGCTCGTCCCTGCGTTTCATCTCATTATGACCAAACGCTACTATCTCGCATCTCTCTTTTTGTTCCTGTTTATTCTCTTGTTTTTTGCCCCCGTCTCTCTTGAGTTCGTTTTTGGTGCTGCGTTTTTTTCTCTCTGTTTTCTGATCATTGTCACCTACGACAACCCGTTCATTTAGGGCGGCGGCGGCGGTGTGCTCCGCGGGAGTGTAGAGGCGGGCGTTTGCTTGGTCGCCGCTTTTTGCGGCGAAACGCCCGCCGAAGCAAGGCGGGGCGGCCGCTGGAGCCGTCCCCGCCGTCTCTCGCGGAGCATCCGCCGACGACTGCCTTTTGCTCTGTCTGTCTGTCTGTCTGTTCTGTCTGTTCTGTCTGTTCTATGTGTATGGTCTGTTCTTCTCAACTGGTTGATTCTTATTTTGCAAGGAGCCGCAAGCTTTGATTTGTTTTCGTTCGTTCCGACGCGCAGTTGCACCTTCTTTCTTTTTGTGTTCTATCGCAAAAGTCCCCCGATAGTAGGGGCTGAAAAATATCCTTTTTTCTTGCCCCGTTAGTGAGGGGGATTTTTTTCCTTTTATGTCTCTTTACTTGCAAGGAGCCGCAAACTTTGATTTGTTTTCGTTCGTTCCGACGCGCAGTTGCACCATTCCTTTTTGTGCTTTCCCTCGTGGAGCGTTCACTTTCCGCTACTCGTGCGGTCTTTGCCACGAAAAAAACCCATTTTCTCTTTTCTTTGTTTTTTGGGGGGGTGTGTTTCAGAGAGAGATTTTTTCGTGGCCTACCACTCAAAAAGCAAAAGACGGCGAGCGCGAGTCCCCA
>DAIEKJ010000070.1 GCA_027350645.1 Candidatus Wolfebacteria bacterium | reverse complement strand
AAAGAACCGTCTTAAATGGTTTAGTCGCGCTATTGATTTTTGCCGCTGTTTTTGGGATGGGCCTTGCGCCGGTTTGCCTAGCTAGCGCTCCGTCGGGCTCAAATCAAGGGCAGATGGTGGCGCCGCTTGCTAATGATCCTCAAATGGGAACACCGCCTGCCCTAACGTCAGTTAGCGGGATGACGCTGATTTTTGTGGCTGTTGTCAGGTGGGTGTACGGGCTATTTTTCATCGTTGCTGTTCTCTTTTTTCTTCTTGCGGCATACAACTTCATGTTGGGGGGATCGGACGAGAAGAAACTCGCGACTGCAAAAAATCAGCTTAAGTATGGCGTGATTGCCGTGGTAGTGGCGGTCATGGCTCAGGGAATTATTTATATTGTTATCGCCTTTGTCTCCGTTGGGGCGTAGTTGGGGTGGTTGGTGTTGCGAAAGGCCGGCCAATGGGGTATACTGCGATTGTTCTATTAATAAGTAAAAAGGTCGTCTATCTATTTATGACAATGAAAAAAATTATTTTGTTGGCGGCGTTGGCGCTTTTGGTAATTCCTTTTGCGGCTCAACCGGCTTTTGCTCAGTTGACGCCGGGCCAAATTCCTGGCCCAATCGTCAAGGCAACCGGTCCGACAAGCGTGAGCGATGCGGTGGGGTGGATTATTACCATCGTGCAGTGGTTCTATACCATCATTTTTATCGTTGCCGTTTTCTTCATTCTTCTCTCGGCGTTTTATTTCATCACCAGCGGTGGGGACGAGGACAAAACAAAGAAAGCGAAGAGTACGTTATTATATGCGGTTATTGGTATTGCGGTAGGATTGCTGTCGTATGGCATTGTGACCTTTGTTCAAAACTCAATTCAAAACCGCATTGGATAAGAGCGGTTTTGGTTTAGGAAAATCGTCCCGATGTGCATCGGGACGATTTTTGTTAATGGGGGGAAGGTGTGGTATATTTGTAATCAAGTATTAACAGTAAAGATAAATTTTTGTATGAAAAAGACTCTGTTGGCTGTTGGGCTGGTCCTAATTACGCTACCATTTTTAGGGAGCGCTGTTTTTGCTCAGGGAGGAATTCAGCCGATTCTTCCCACGCCAGGGCCTCACTCACCGGCCGATTTAACGCAATTTATTATTACCATTGTGCAGTGGTTCTACACCATCATCTTTATTGTCGCTGTTTTCTTCATTCTTCTCTCGGCGTTTTATTTCATCACCAGCGGCGGGGATGAAACAAAGACAAAGAAAGCAAAGAGCACATTGCTGTATGCGGTTATCGGCATTGCGGTGGGATTGTTGTCGTATAGCATCATTATTTTTGTTCAAAACGCATTGGGGAGCAACTTGGGCTAGCTCTCAATAGTGGCGTCGTTTGTAAAAACCGACAAAAACCTGTCGGTTTTTATATGGCGGGTTCGTTTGAAAGTGTGGCTATTTTCGTCTACTATGCGCCCAGGAAGATGGACGGCTAGAAAGATCGCTTTTTTAAAATAGAGATGGACGGCAGTAAACGAGGGCCCCTGCATTTTAGGGACGGGGAGACCGCGGCGCTTCTCTCTGTTTTGGATGGGGATAGTGGGCGCGTCCTAAAAAATGAGCGGGCGGCCAAGCTCTTGCCTGCCGGCAGGCAGGGGCGGACGCATCATAACATCGCCGGAGTGGCGAAACTGGTAGACGCACTAGCTTTAGGAGCTAGCGGGCAAAACCCATGGGAGTTCGAATCTCCCCTCCGGCACTTTCATCGGGACGTCTTCGGGCATGAGGGTTCGAGTTCCTCCTTACTCACAATACATTGTGTTTCCAGTGCGATAGGCCTTCATTTTGTGTGGGGAAGAGCGACACAACTGCTTGTGTCGCGCGAGGAACTCGAACGACGGAGCTTGTTTCGCTCAGCAGAGCGGAACGCGAGTCGGTGCCTAGACCGATTGTGCGCGACGGCGTACAATCGAGTCGAAGGAGAATCTCTCCCCGCGTACAAATAATAAATAATAAAATTTATACCATGAATACCTTTCCTCGTCCGATTAAAAAAGTGCTCCCCAGCGGGCTGACGGTTTTAGTGGTCCCGCAGAAAGAAAGCCCCTCGGTGACGGTTGGGGTTTTTGTGCGCGCCGGGGCTGCCTACGAAACCAAGGACAACAATGGCATCTCCCATTTTTTGGAACACATGTGTTTTAAGGGAACGACGCGCCGCCCGACACCGCTGGCAATTTCTTCGGAATTCGAACAGTTGGGGGCGTCGTACAACGCGTTTACCTCCCGCGATTTGACGGGATATTACGGGAAGGTGGCGTCACGCTCGTTTGAAAAAATTCTTGATTTGCTGGCGGACATGTATCTCAATCCGACATTTGTTGATGATGAAATAGAAAAAGAGAAAGGAGTTATCGTTGAAGAAATCAATATGTACGAAGACGAGCCTCGCGCCAAAGTGTCGCAGGTGTTGGATGCGGCGATGTATGGTGACCAGCCGGCCGGATGGGAGGTGGCGGGCGTGAAAAAAAATATTTATGCTACTACGCGCCAGACATTTCTGGACTATCGCGGGACGCATTATCA
>DAIEKJ010000006.1 GCA_027350645.1 Candidatus Wolfebacteria bacterium | reverse complement strand
GCTTTGTTTCTGCCGCCGACCCCGCATCTTTTGTGAGCGGACTCTACGCCTATGCGCTTTCTATTGCCGGAGCGCTGGCGGTTATTATGATCGTCTATGGCGGCGTCAAATATGTTGCCAGCGGCGGGAGTGTTTCGGCCCGGAGTGATGCCATGGACATCATCAAAAACGCTATTTTCGGGATCGTGCTTCTTTTCGGCGCCTACATCATCCTCAACACAATTAACCCCAATCTGACACGTATTAAAAACCCAAATCTACCCAATGCTCCTTCCATTGGTTCTATGGGAACGCCAACACCGCCAACCACACCGCCAACCAGCGGGGGGCTTCCCTCGACGACGCAGGCATTGGCTCAGCAGGTTCTGGCGTCCGGTTTGAGTTTTTCATCAAGCGCTGACTGCACTCCCGGATCCGATGCATCGGGGGTTATCAATGCAATGGCAAGCGGCCAGTTCCCATTAGTGTGCAATTGTTATTGTAAGACAAACGGATCGGCGTGCGTTGCGGGCGGATCATCCGGCAACGTTGCCGTGTCTGATCCGCTTCTCACCGATCTAATCCAAATAGGGGGTCAGTTTCCCGGAACGGTTGTCACGAGTCTTACCGGAGGGGTTCATTCGTGCAGCAATGATTCGCATTATCAAGGGAAGGCCGCGGACATTTCTCCATCGCCCCCATCTGCTGATTTGTGGCAGAGTGCCGTGACGTACATAAAGGGACTGGGTGCCACCCCACATTGTGAATGTCCGCCGGGTCATTTCGTCGACTCTTGCAGCTCTTGTTTTCCGGGCGGCCAGAGAATGTCGGGTGCGCACATACATTTTCAAGTGCCATAATTTTCTCAAAAGAGAATAATTGGTGTATAATACAAAAATGAGCTCGCGAACAAAAAAGGCCATAGTTATCTTAGTGGCTATTCTGGGTCTAGTTGCTATTGGTATTGGTGTTTATTTTGGAATTCAGAATGCCAAGCAGTCTATTATTCCGGGTAGTCAATCATCCCAGGGATCGGGAGGTACCCTGGGGACGCAAGGGCAAGCTGGCCAATCGGCGGGGGCATCCCAGGGAGGGTCTTTTCCTGTATCCTCGTCTGGAAACCAGGGATCGGGAGGTACCCTGGGGACGCAAGGGCAAGCTGGCCAATCGGCGGGGGCATTTCAGTCTCAAAAAAACAATCTTTTCCAACTAAGCACTCACCCAGCCGCTGTCTATTGGGTTGTGTCATCAACTTCCACTACCAGTACAACGGCGGTGTCGGGTATTTTGCATACCGGTGTTTACTACATGGATACCAACGGAACTATTTTTCAAATACAAGACGTTGGGAGTGAGCAAATGATAGCCGGCTCTTCGTTGGGTGTTCCGTTGCGCCTCTGGCAAAACAGCGATGGGTCAAAAATCGTTGTGCTTTTTTCCGGGGTTGATCAAGGAGCTGATGCGACAACGTCTCAATCGAGTGGGCAATACGCTCTCTTTCGTCTCACTACGAAGGCGTGGGAAATTCTCCCTCAGGGAACAGTGAGTGTTGCGTTTTCTCCTGACGGCAAAAGATTGGCATTGCTTCGCCAGACGGGCGGGACAACTTCATTGTATGTCACCAATATCGCGACTGCGCGGGAAACGACGACGTTGATTGCGTCTCTGGCGATTGTTGATGTGACGATCGCGTGGCCATCTCCTAATAAGATCTATTTTGTTCCCCGAACGGCGTCATCCATCGATAGTCAGGCATGGTATATTGATCCTACAACAAAGAATATGGCATATTTTGGCCACGGTCTTGGTTTACAGTTGGTGTTTAGTCCAGCTCGGCCGTACAGTGTGCTTCAGTTTGTTTCGAGCCTCGATGCGTCGTCGGTCTCTCTTTCCATTGATGATTCAACTGGGGCGATGCTTCAGACGCTGTCTCTTCAAACAATCGCGGAAAAATGTTCGTTTTCATCGAATGGGCAGGCTATTTTTTGCGCGGTTCCGCGGGAAAACAACAAAAGCAACGGCGATCCTCTTAGTCTTCCAGACGACTTCCTTCAAAGAGCGGCTTACTTCCACGACAATCTATACGAAATCAAAGGATCGGCAATTTCGACGCTTGTTAATGCCCCCGATGTTTTATTTGACATTGTTGATATCAAGAGTACGCCGTCTCAGCTTTTTTTCATGAACCGGCTCGATCATACGATCTATCTCTATAATCTTCCCAATTCATAATCCAACGCGATGACCCGATCCCGCTCCTCGTACCCCTTCAAGGAAATGCTCAAACAGCCCGAACTGCGGCTGGTTTTTTATATGTTGCCGCTGTTTCTCATTTTGGTGAGTATTGGGTTTTCATTTTTACCGCTCGTGTGGGGAATATTGGTTTTGGGGATTGCAATAATCGCGATTGCTATTACGGGAGCGGTGGGGTGGGGACTGGCTCGGGCAAGTTTGGATGTCAAAACACAATCGAGTCAAATGGAGAGCGTTGTTTCCTACATCGGTACCGGCGTTCTGGCGTACGACACGAATTTTTCAGTTCTTATTTTCAATCGCGCGGCGGCTGAAATTTTCGGCGTCCGCGAGGAGGAAATCATCGGACAAACACTCTCGACGGCCATGGTGTCCAATTCGCAGCTCAAAACGCTGGCGCAGGTGATCTTTACGTCGCTGGCTCCCAGTATTATTCAGCAGTCCGACGAGGGAGTTTATCCCAACGTCGTCGATATCGTTTTTGAAAATCCCCACATGGAATTGCGGGTTATTACCAACCGCATCTTTGATGCCTCCGGGGAGCTGATGGGATTTGTGAAAATGGTCACTAACCGCACTCGCGAGGCCGAGCTGTTGCGCGCCAAAAGCGAGTTTATTTCTGTTGCGGCTCATCAATTACGCACGCCCTTAACGGCGGTTTCGTGGACGTTTGAGGCGCTTGAAAAAGAATCAGTAACCCAAAGCCAGAAAGATCTTATCGACACCGGATACATGGCCTCCAAGCTAATGCTCAAAACCGTCAACGATCTACTGGATGTCTCAAAGATAGAAGAAGGGCGATTCGGGTACCAATTTGCCGACTCAAACATTATTGATTTTCTTTCGGTGGTTCTTGCTGACGCGCAGGTGGTGGCCGGCCAATACGGAGTCAAGGTGTATTTCCAGCGTCCCGCAAAGCCGGTGCGGCCGGTGTTTATTGACCAGCAGAAAATGAGCATGGCACTTTTTAATATTCTGGACAATGCCATTAAATACAACGTTCCCAATGGCGAGGTGACGGTGGGCGTGCACAACGAAGACGCCCGTCCCTTTGTTAAGATTACCATCCAGGATACCGGCATTGGGATCCCCAAGGATCAGGTTGATAAACTTTTTTCAAAGTTTTTCCGCGCCGAAAATGCGGTCAGGGTTGCTCCCAACGGAACCGGGCTTGGTTTGTATATTACGAAAAATATTATCGTGCGCCACGGCGGATCTATTTCCGTCGAGTCGGAAATTAACCGCGGCACTACATTTTCCATCGAATTGCCCACGGATAAATCGCTGGTGCCCAAACGGGAGGCGACGCAATTTGAATAATGCGCCATGCTCTACGTTCTTTTTGGGTCGGATCATTATCGCCGCGCCGGATTTATCCGCGAGATTATCGACACGCGGAGAGCGCAGTATCCGGACATCGTTGTCCGGTCGTTTGATTGCACTCAAGCGGGCGGGGTATTGGACGCATATGTTTTTGTTTCGGGGACCAATCTTTTTGAGGGAGGAAAAAAGATATGCATCTGCGCCCAGGGCGCTGTCGCGCTGGACGATCCGTTGCTGGTCCGGTTGATGGCGGCCGCCCAGCGGGACGACCACATCGTTTTCTTTGTTGAGGATTTTGACAAAAAAATCCCCGATGCGTACCGCGGAGTTCTTAAGGAAATTGTCTATAAAGAAAAAGAGTTTCCACCGCTTTCTCCGGCGCTCGCGCGGGCATATGCGGCTTCGTATGCGCAGACGCAGGGATACCAGATAACATCGGGCGCGTGTGCTTTTTTGGCGTCTGTTTTTGCCGCTGACACATGGGGAATGTGCAATGAGCTGGATGTATTGGGAGCGCTGGGCTGGCCCATTGACGAAGCTTTTGCGCGCGGATATCACGAGGGGGGATTGCCGGGTGTTTTTGAATATGCCCAAGGGATCTTGCGCGCCACTACCCGCGCGGAGCGGTTGCGGCAATGGGAGTTGGCGCTCTTGAGCCGCGCCGAACCCATGTTCCTTTTTAATGTGTTGGCTAAGGCCGCCTCAGACAAGAAACAGGTTGTTTTGTTGAGCGAATACGACCGGCAAATAAAATCGGGGCGTATGAACCCCGATCAAGCGCTGGTTTCTTTTTGCTGTTCGGCCTAACTTCGTGCCTTGAGCGTGCCGACGAATTTTGTTGCGCGTGACTTTATCCGCGCCGCTTTCGTTTTCTTGATGAACTTGGTTTTGGCAACCTTGTCTGCGGTGGTGTAGAGCTCCGAAAGAACGCGAGCAATGTCCTGGGAAGAACTTTGCGGGGTTAGTTTGCGGACGGCTTTGGCGGCTTTTTTAAGCGCCATTTTGCGCTCGGTGTTTATGGCGCGCCGGGTAATGTTCTGCCGGAGCGCTTTTTTTGCTGATGCGATACGTGGCATAGGTAATGCGGGGAGGATAGCAAACCGCCCCTTTAAAGTCAAACCTATTTATCCTATACTGCCCCCATACGTATGATACATAGCGTGAATGGTGTCGTGCAGGCGGTTGATCCCCATGTTGTTGTTGAAACGGCCGCGGGGATCGGTTTTCGGATCTATGCCACGCAGGCGGTGCGCGCGCAGGCCCGCGTCGGCAAGCCGTTGCGGGTTATTTGCCACCTCCACCCTGAATCGTATGATTTATACGGATTTGTCTCCGAAGCCGAGCGGTCGTTTTTTGAGTTATTGATTTCGGTCTCCGGCGTGGGTCCAAAGATTGCCCTTAAAATGCTCAATGCGGCGGATGTAGCGGCTATTTCCAGCGCGATTGCCTCGGGCAAGGACAGTCTTCTGGCGCGTCAGTGCGGCGTGAGCGCCAAGATTGCCTCGCGCGTGGTGATTGATTTAAAAAAGAAGGTTGGATTGTTGGTTGGCGCGGGAGGCGCGGGGAATGATTTTTCGGACGATGTTTTTGAAGCGCTCCTGGCGCTGGGATATAGCAAAAAAGATATTCTTCGGGCGCTCTCCCACCCGTCTGTTTCCGGGGACACGCTTGAGGCAGTGGTTAAAAAAGCGCTGGCTGTTTTGGCCCGCTCCTGATGCTATTTTATGGGAACTCGCATCTATCGTTTTATACTTTCGGCGTACCATTACGCGTTGGCGCTGGTCGGGGCGGCGCGGTTCGGTTTTCCTTCTCGCCGTTTGCGGGTTGTGGGCATTACGGGGACCAAAGGGAAGACAACAACCGTCGCTTTGCTGTGGCACATTTTTACGTATGCCGGGAAACGGACGGCGGCTCTTTCGTCGGCGGCGGTCTGTGTCGGTCAATCGTGCGAAAAAAACAAGACCGGTAATACAATGCCGGGAAGATTTTTTATACAGACATTTCTCCGCCGCGCGGTGCGCGCGCGGTGCGCGTACGCGTTTGTTGAGGTGACGTCGCAGGGCGTGGCGCAGCACCGCCATCGGGGAATTGTCTGGCACGGCGGCGCCTTTCTGGGCATTCACCCGGAACACATCGAGTCGCACGGATCATTTGAAAAGTACCGTCAGGCCAAGGTGTCATTTTTTCGTTTTATTTCCCGCACGCAGGGAACGCGCTCGCGGCTTTTTGTCAACCACAACGATCGTCAGGCCGATTTTTTTATCCGCGCTGCCGGGAAAACGCCCGTGACCCTTTTTTCTTCCTCGCAGGTGGCAACGGCTGATCTGCCCCAAACGCTGCCGGGCGAGTTTAATAAAATAAACAGCGCCTGCGCTCGTGCCATTGCTTTAGCCGAAGGGATCGACGAGTCGGTCATCCGCGCGGCACTCAAAACGTTTCCCGGCGTTGAGGGACGAGCCACCGTCGTGGCGCGCGAGCCGGTGGCGGTGATCGTTGATTATGCCCACACTCCTCAATCGCTTGAGGCAATCTATCGATTTGCAAGTGATTGTAAAAGGGGATCGGCGGCGCGTCTTATTGGTGTCCTGGGATCGGCGGGGGGCGGTCGCGATGTATGGAAGCGTCCGGTGATGGGGGCGGTGGCTTCGCGGTTCTGTGATGCGGTTGTTTTCACTAACGAAGATCCCTACGACGAAGATCCGGAAAAAATAATCGATGCATTGTGCGATGGATTTAGAGAAGAGAAAAAAGAGCGGGACCGCGGACAAACGTGCGAGCGAATTGTAGACAGGGCGACCGCTTTGACGCTTGCGCTGGAGCTGGCGCGCGGGGGAGACGTCGCTGTAGATACCGGCAAGGGGTCGGAGCAGTGGATCCATGGTCCGCGGGGACAAAAAATGGAATGGAACGAGCGGGAGGTGGTTTTGCGGGCGATTGCTCAAAAGGATGGCGCGCTATCCAAGGTGAGCCAATAACAAGAAATTTTTAAGTCGACATTGGAATATGTTAAACGGAAACATGCGGAAGTTCGGCAAAAATGTGATGTATATGGTTGATTCATTGCTAAAGAAAATAGAAGCCATCCCGATGAATTTTTGGCAAGCCGTCCTTCTTATTTATGGGGCCTCTTTTTTGAGGGGCATTCTTGAGGGTTACATCAATTTGGATAATGGCGATCATTTTATGGGGATCGGCGACACCTTCTTTCATTATCCTCTTTGGTATGCCGGCGTCTTCCTGTTTCTTTTTATTTTGGTGCGCCTCTTAACACACGAGAAGATAGAAACAATCAGCAAGGTCGGATCGATTTTTTCTTTTGTAATTCTTCTCGCGCCTCTTGTTGATTTGCTTATCGGGAAGCCGGTGCGGTATTTGTTTATTGTTGGGAATCCGGGGGACCTTCTCCATTCTGGCGTAACCTTCCTTGGTTCTTTTTTGAGCGCCGTTCCTGTCGAGAGTATCGGATTGCGGATTGAAATTGCGGTGGCCCTTTTGTTTGTTGGTTGTTATGTTTTTTATAAAACGCACACGCTCGGGCGGTCTGTGGTTGGTATTGGTGCGGCGTATGCCACTATCTTTGTTTTTTTGTCGTTGCCGACCCTTGTTTTTTATCTCTACAACGGGACGATCGGCGCGCATGAGGCGCTTACCCACAGGGCGGTGAGCGATTTTTACTACAATCAGGACATAGCAAACAGCATAACAAGCCAGAGGTCATTTATTGTTGCTGTTTCGGGCGTTGCGCCGTCGGCAGTAGATAGTTTGGAAAATCAATATTCAATTACGACATCCCTCATGTTCTTAGTGCTTGATATTGTCGCGCTGGCATGGTGGTTGTATCTTTTCTCAAAAGAAGAATTTTTTTTACTTGTGAAAAATCTTCGCCTGCTTCGCTTGGGTTACTATTTTAGCTTATTCTTTTTGGGTGCCAGCGAGGGGGTTGCGGTATTACAAAGGTTGCCGACTGGATCTTTGTTTGATTGTCTGTCTTTGGTTGTCGCCGCGTGTGCCCTTGCTTTTGGCTGGTTTTTCTCAGTTTGGGAGAATGACGAAGTTGACGTTTCTGCTGATAAAATTTCAAACAAAAACAGGCCGCTGGTCCAGGGTAAAGCTTCGCTTTCCGTATGGCGGAACGTGAAGTATGTTTTCTTGCTCCTGTCGCTCGTTTCTGCTTTCTTGGCTGGATGGTACCTATTCATTCTGACGCTGCTTTTTATTTTTATCTATCATCTTTACTCGGCGCCACCGCTGCGGTTGAAGAGATTTTTAGGATTGTCATCGGTGCTTATTGCGCTCAACGCGGTGGTTGCGCTGATGATGGGCTTTTTCATCGCTTCCGGGACAGAAAATCTTGCTCGGTTTCCGTCCGGCGTGGCGGCGTTTGTGTTCGTAGTTATCGCGCTGGTTGAGAACGTAAAAAACATCAAAGATATCGAGGGGGATGGACGCTGCGGTATTTATACCCTCCCCGTTGTTTTGGGTGAAAAGAAAGCAAAAACAGTGATTGGAACACTGATATTTTTGGCTGCGGTGGCCACCCCTTTTGTGTTCCTTTTAAACGCAATTACCCTTGCGACCGCGCTGACCTTCGGGACGATTTTCTTCGTCATCATTACCCGCCCCCGGTTTGATGAGCGGTATTTCTTTGTCGCATATTTAGCTTTCTTCCTTGTGTTTGCTGTGGAAGTTTTTTTTATTGCACATGCCTAAAAAAAGTTTATTAGTTGTGTCGTTTATTGTTGTGTTGGCAAGCGTTGCAGTTGCCACGTTGCTTGGTTTGAGAGGGGAGCGCCACCCATCAAGCCTCCAGGCGGAGGCTCATGTATCAGCGCAAAAAGGATGGCAATGGTTGTCTCATTATCAAGGAAAACTTCTGGATCCCGCGATTCCGTTTATTATAAGGAACATCAACAATCGTTATTGCTCGTCATCTATAGAGGGAAAATCTTTTTGGGAAAATGGGTGGGATGAATTTAAAACGGATTCCTATTTACGGGTCTTTGAGCGTCTGTTTGCTGATGCGGCGTCCTACAAAATAAGCAATGCCGTTGTAGCGGTATTAGATGCTCCCCAATTGCACAGTGAATATAATAGTGTGCTTCCCGAAGCGTTATATTGTGATCTTCATCCTGTACCGAGCGATTTTTTTCAGAGGGCGTTTGGAAATATATCAAATGCGTCCGGTTATGATTTGACGCACGAGTTTTGGTCTGCGGCGCTTTTTAAAGAAAATGGATGCGTTGATGGGGCGCACAATGTTGACGCAATTCTTTCCGGCGCGGCGCATCAGTTGGTTGAAGAAGAAGGCGCCAGTCCCTTTGACGACCTGTATGCCGAAAGAGCCGCCTTTCTTATGGAATACGGCTTTAAAAATTTAGTTCCATCGGAATGGATCGCTGCAATTATTAGAAATCAAAATCTATCGGGGTCGTGGGGAACGCCGACTTTTTTTAGCGTAGACTCTGAAAATCCGCACACAACTGCGCTGGCGATATGGGCATTGACTCAATACACGGGGGAGTGTCCTTTTTCTAACTGATTAAATCTTGCCCTCGCGGTTATCCCGCAATGAAGAGTGGTTTTCATCTTAGTTGTCGTAATATTTTCCCGCCCACCCGAGGGGGTCTGGTGAGTTTGGGGGCGTTGCGTTGGAAAAATCGTCCATGGGAGCACCACTGTCAACGATGCGGTCAAAAATCGCTTGTGCGCATTTCGTTACTGCCTCAACGTTGATTTTGTTTCCATGGTGTCGGCCGCTTCCCGTCGTTTTTTCTATATATGCCGTTAGGCGGCCATTGTGCGGTTTGCCGTGGTATAGGAAATAGGTTTTTTGTCTGCTGACTAATCCGGTAAAAAGCAGGAGGGCGGTTTTTTGCGAGAAAGGGGGAAAATTCATTAAAGAGTCAAACCCCATATCGTATTGGGCCCACGGGGCGTCGCAGTCATCGAGGATATCTGTGAATTTTTTGGCATATGCTCCCTGTTGTTCTATGGCGTCGGCGAGGTTGGCTTGGCGCGCCCGTTTTTTTTCGTCTGGGTCGCCGTCGACGTGATCCGGTCCTGGCGGCGGCGCATCCGAGGGTTTCTTGGCGGGGCCTTCAAAGGGAAGTATGGGTGGCGGGGCGTCTTGTTTTGCCATGGTATATAGATATGATATCATATCTATATATATATGAAACTCACATTCTTGGGGGGCGCCGAAGAAGTCACCGGATCGAATTATCTTTTAAGCGACGGCGAAACGTCGCTTCTTGTTGATTGCGGCTTGCATCAAGGTACCGCGCAACAGGAGGCGCACAACGCCGACCCATTTTCTTTTGATTTGAGGAAATTGACAGCGGTGTTTGTGACGCATGCGCATATTGATCATATCGGCCGTGTGCCCAAGTTGTACAAGGACGGCTATCGCGGCCCCATTTATTCAACCGCGCCCACGCGTGATGTGGCGCGTGAGCTTCTGCTTGACGCTCAGCATTTGATGGGGCGCGAGCCCGGGCGCGAACCGATCTATGGCATTGAAGACATTGATGGGGCGTTGTCGCTCTGGCGGACGGTCGGGTATCATCAGCCGATGACGGTCGGGAAAATGACGGTTGAGCTGTACGACGCGGGGCACATTTTGGGGTCGGCTAGCATAAAGGTAACGCAGGGGGAGGTGAGTGTCGCTTTTTCGGGCGATTTGGGAAATGTTCCCGCGCCACTTGTGCGAGAGACTGAATATATCCAAAATGCGCAGTATGCTTTGGTTGAATCGGCGTACGGCAATCGAGTGCACGAATCGGTGGTTGAGCGCAAAACGATTTTAGAGGATGCAATCGAAGATACGGTTGCCAAAAATGGGACGTTGCTGATTCCGGCGTTTGCCATGGAGCGCACGCAGGAATTGCTGTACGAATTAAGCGATTTAGTTGATCACGGACGCATTCCCAAGGTTCCGATTTTTATTGATAGCCCACTGGCCATCAAGCTGACCGCGGTGTATGAAAAATATATGCGCGATCCGCACTTCTTTGATGCCGAGGCATTGGAACGGTTGCGTCACGGCGAAGACATATTTGATTTTAAGGGGTTGCGTTTTACGCTCACCAAAGAAGAGTCAAAAGAAATCAACGACGTCCCGCCGCCCAAGGTGATTATTGCCGGATCGGGAATGTCTAACGGCGGACGGATTCTCCACCACGAGATCCGCTATCTTTCCGATCCCAAGAGCACTCTTTTGACTGTCGGCTACCAAACGGAAGGAACGCTGGGGCGCGCTCTTTTGGACGGCGCGACCGAAGTGACGGTTATGGGAGAGCGGGTGCCGGTCCGGTGCGCGATCAAGGCGATCGGCGCTTATTCGGCGCACGCCGACCAACCGCTCCTGCTTAAATGGGTTGGGTCTATGCGCTCGTCGCTCAAAAAAGTTTTTGTGGTGCAGGGAGAGCTGGATCAAAGTCAACCGCTGGCCGAAAAAATCAAGGACGAGTTTGCCGTCGATGCTCTTGTTCCTGAGCCGGGGTATTCGTGCGAATTATTGTAGCCGCTGGATTTTGAGGGTATACTGACGCGATAACGGACTAGTATTTTATGGGCGACGACAATCAAACATATACTGCCCCACGGGCATATAAAATATGCGTATCGGGAGCCGCCGATACCGCTCATTGCGGAGCGGGCGCCCAAGAAAAGGCCCACGCATTGGGCGCGGCCATTGCGGCGTCTGGATCTATTCTTATCGACGGCGCGACGACGGGGTTTCCGCTGTTTGCCAGTCAGGGCGCCAAAGAGGCGGGGGGGCGCGTGGTTGGTTTTTCTCCGGCGGCCAGCCGACGCCAGCATAGGCACACCTATCGCCTGCCAACCGCGTGGCACGATCTGATTATCTACACGGGATTTGGCTATTCCGGACGCGATATTTTACTGACACAATCGTCCGATGCGGTTATCGTTGGGTGCGGGCGCATTGGAACGTTCCATGAGTTTACGACTGCGTTTGAGGACCATAAGCCCATCGGCGTTTTAGAAGGTCCATGGGCGACCGACGACATCATCAAAGAAATCATCGCCAAGGCGCGGGGAGAAAATGTGGCGGTCGTTTTTGACGCCGATCCGCAGACGCTGGTGGCTAAGGTTGAAAAGCTTATCCATGCGCATCGCGTGCAAGGAAAGCGTGAAACGGAAGATCAGACGATTGCCGAAATTAGAGATCTGGGCGACCAATAATATATTTTGTATGACGCATACGCATTCAGACAACCAGGGCGACTCAACTATCTCACGATATCGCATTTGTGTTTCGGGGGCGGCGCAAACGGAGCAGTGCGGCGAGGGCTCTTTTGAGATGGCCATGGCCTTAGGCAAAGAAATTGCGGCGCATGGCGCTATTCTTATCGACGGCGCGACGACGGGGTTTCCGTTTTGGACTGCGCGTGGTGTCAAAGAAGCCGGCGGGATGGCGATCGGCGTTTCGCCGGCGGCCACTGATCACGAACATGCCAATGTGTATAAACTCCCCTTTGATTTTCACGATCTGATTGTTTATACGGGTTTTGGCTACGCCGGACGCAATCTATTGATGACGCGCTCGTCCGACGCGGTGATTATCGGGTGCGGACGCATTGGGACGTTTAACGAATTTACGATTGCCTTTGAGGATGATAAGCCCATCGGCGTTTTAGAAGGTCCGTGGGCGACCGATGATATTATCAAAGAAATCATTGCCAAGGCCCATCGGGGAAACGGGAAGCTTGTTTTTTCTTCCGATCCCAAGGAGCTGGTTGAAAAAATTATTTTCTTAATCAAACAGGAAAGCGACGAATGCGATGAGGCGTGTTCCGATGAGCAAGGCGCGGGGAATGCGCATCATAAAGGGTAATCGCCGCGCGCCATGGTACTATGGGACACAAAAATAAAAAAAATCATCCAGACGGAAAGCCGGCGCGTTTGGGGGCGGGCGTCCAGAATGGACAGCGCTATGCCCTGGCGCAAGAAACGGTCCGCACTATCTGGGCGTTGATTCTACTCGCTGTTGCGATTGTGTTTGCGCTTGCCGGATTTGGATTGGCTGGGACGATCGGCCAGTTTTTGTTTTCTGTTTCAACGGAGGGCGTCGGTTGGGGGTATGTTTTGATTCCGATTACGCTGGCGGGAATGGGGATCAATCTTCTTTTGCACGAAAACGAACGCAAGATTTACGGGCCCACCGTATGGGGGTCGCTCCTTTTCTTCGCCTCATCTCTGGGGTTTATCGATGTGACCGCCAACGGTAAAGCGGGGATGGCGGGATTTGGAGTCGGATATCTAAAGGAGTGGCTGGGTCCTGTGGCGTGGGGGGTTATTTTGGTTATTGCCGCGGTTATTGGCGTTGTGATTGTGTTCAACCGTCCCATTCGCCTGAATAGGTTTGGCAAAAATGAAGATGAGGAAGAAAAGAAAGAGAAGGGAGAGTCGTTGGCAAAAAACGAAGACGCCATGGTCCGTAAAGCCGAAGCGCAGAGCGCGCAGGCAAAACCGGAA
The DNA here is from genome assembly GCA_027350645.1 of Candidatus Wolfebacteria bacterium. Classification (GTDB taxonomy): domain Bacteria; phylum Patescibacteriota; class Minisyncoccia; order UBA6257; family JAGOQP01; genus DAIEKJ01. The sequence continues at coordinate 5,995 of DAIEKJ010000006.1, read as the reverse complement.
AAAAACGAAAAAGAACCGGCTGCTGAAATTTCGGCGGTGGCGGTCGCGTCTCCGGCGGCTCCCGCAAAAGCCCTGAAGGGAACCCTAAAAAAATTTACGGATTACAAGGCGCCGCCGTTGGAATTGCTCAAAACTTCGGTTGAAAAACCGGGCGCCGGCGATCTGCGCGCCAATGCCAATATCATCAAGCGTACGCTGGAGAGTTTCGGTATTCCGGTGGAGATGGGGGAGATTAACATCGGTCCCAAGGTGACGCGCTTTACCCTGCGGCCCGCCGAAGGTATAAAGCTTTCGCGCATCACCGCGCTCAACCAGGATTTATCCCTGGCATTGTCGGCGCACCCCATTCGCATCGAGGCGCCGATTCCCGGACGGCCGTACGTCGGCATCGAGGTTCCCAATAAGAGTGCGGCGATGGTGCGGTTGGGCAATTTGATTTCCTATCCGGACTTTGTGTCGTCGGGTACATTGGGATTTTGCATCGGTCGGGATGTGACGGGCGAGCCGGTTTTTTCCAATATTGAAAAAATGCCGCACTTGCTGATTGCGGGCGCGACCGGATCGGGGAAGTCCATCACCTTGCACTCAACGCTAGTTTCGCTTTTGTATAAAAATTCCCCCGCCACCCTCAAGCTGATTCTGATCGATCCCAAACGCGTCGAGCTTTCGTCATACAACGGATTGCCGCATTTAGTGGCGCCGGTGGTGACGCAGGGCAAAAAAGCGCTGGGCGTGTTCCGCTGGGCTATTTCGGAAATGGAACGGCGGTACGAGATTTTTGTCAAAGCGGGCGCGCGCGATTTGCAGAGCTATAACAAAAAACATGCCGATGAAACAATGCCGTTCATCGTCATTGTTGTTGATGAAATGGCTGACTTGATGGCCGCCTACGGGCGCGATATTGAAAATGCAATCGTGCGGCTGGCGCAGATGGCGCGGGCAACCGGCATTCATCTCATCCTTTCAACCCAGCGGCCGTCCGTTGAGGTTATTACCGGTCTTATTAAGGCAAACATCACTGCGCGCATTGCGTTGCAGGTGGCCAGCCAGATTGATTCCCGCACGATTTTGGATACGGCTGGCGCCGAAAAACTGCTGGGCGGCGGCGATTTGCTTTTCATGTCCGCCGAACTGTCAAAACCGAAACGCATCCAGGGGGCGTTTATTTCCGAAGAAGAAATAAAAGGCGTCACGGATTTTATCCGCGAGCACAATGCCGAATGGGTTGATTCTGATCAGCCGGGAATGCCGTTTGAAACTGACCAGGGAGAAGAGGGAGCGACGGGCGCTATGACCAGCGGGGATGTTTTTGACGGATTTGAACAAGACGAGAACGACGATGAAATGCTCGAGGAAGCGATTGATGTCGTGCGCGAAGCGCAGAAAGCGTCCGCATCACTGCTCCAGCGGCGGTTGAAAGTGGGATATGCGCGCGCGGCCCGGCTTTTGGATATGATGGAAGAAAAAAATATTATCGGTCCGGGCGAGGGCGCAAAGCCTCGCGAGGTATATATCACTAAAGATGAGACCTAGTACGACGCGTCGCGATCCGCGGACGGCGGGAGCCGAGTATCTTCTCTGGTTTCTTTCACTCCTCGGATTTTTTGCGATCTTTTCCACGACGATTTCAAAAAGTCCGGTGCTTTCTCTTTTTGTGCGCGGCCTGGGAGGATCGGATTCTCTGCTGGGCATTATCGCCGCGCTGTCTCCCTTTGCGGGTATTCTGGTGAGTTTCCCCGTCGGCGTGCTTGCCGATCGCATCGGGTACAAAAAACTTTTGATTCTTTCATCTCTCTTTTTCGCATTCGCGCCGCTGTCGTACCTATTCGTCACCAACCCGCTGTGGCTCATCCCCATCCGTTTTTTGCACGGGTGGGCGACGGCGATTTTGAGTCCGGTTGCGTCCGCGCTGATCGCCGGCGCCTATCCGGACACCAAGGGACGGCAGATGGGGACATATTCTTCCGCCACTTTCGTCGGGCGCATGGCCGCTCCTCTGGTCGGGGGATTGCTTATGACGTGGGGAGCGCGGGGAGCCGGATTGTGGGAGTACCACGTGGTATATTGGGCGGCTTTTGTCACCGGTCTTATTGTTTTGGGGCTGGCGTTGATCATACGGGAACCGCCAAAGAGTGATCTTGCTCTGGCGCCACGCCTGCGCCGGTCTGATTTTGCAGACGGATTGGCGTATTTTGTGAAGGATGCGCGCATGCTCTCGACTGCGTTTGTTGAAACCGCCACCTATTTTGCTTTCGGTGTTTTTGAAACATATCTGCCGGTGTATTTGCTGGGGTTAGGGGTTGATCCCGGGCGCATCGGGCTTATTTTTTCGGCGCAAGTTCTGGCGATTGCGGCGCTCAAGCCTTTTTTTGGCGCGGTCGCCGACAAAATCGATAAGCGGCTGCAGATTATGGGCGGGATCGCGGCCACCGCCGGAGTTATCGCCGTTTTCCCTTATGTCTCATCTTACGGATTATTACTGGCGGTCAGTGTTGTTTTTGGAGGCGCTATGGCTTTTTCTACGGTTGCTACCGCGGCGTATATCGCCGACGTTGCCGATGACCGGCGGCTGGGGACGGCGATGGGGGCGTTTAGTTCCGTGATGGACATTGGGCATTCAGGGGGGCCTTTGATTGTCGGGTTTGTTATCACCGCTCTTTCGGTGCGCGCCGGATTTTTGATCTCCGGCGCCGTTGCCCTTGTCGCCCTTATTTATTTCTACACGCGGAATTATTAGTTGGTCTACGGCGCGATCGCCGTTCGTCTTTTAGCGGGTGTCCTCTTGGGCGGCGCACCAAGAGCGACGGTCGATGGCCCCTTCCTTGGTGATCTCGAGAATTTCAACGTATGGAGCAAGGTCCTGCTGTGCGATGCTTTCAATGAAGGCCTTGGGGAGAATCGTCTGGCTCATCCACACGCTTTTTTGAATCATAACAAACCCCATTGTGTTTAATGTCCGGCGAATCCAGTCGCGCTTGCATCGTTTCTTTTCCGGTATGTCAAACACAACAATAATCCAGTGGGCGTTCTTCGCGCCGGCGGCCAAGGGCGTTTCTTTTATGGTTTGTCTTTCCTGAATGCGCGCAAGGCGGGACGCTCCTCTGCGGGTGATGTTGATAAAAACTTTTTTTCTTTTTTGAATTCGCTCAATTAACCCCTGCTGTTCGAGTTTTTTTATCAGCGCGCGGCAGCGTTTTCTGTTTTCTCGGATGGTGAGCACGTACTGTGCGGCCGGCGATCCGCGGTCTGTGATGCGCTGTCGCGTCAGAGCGAGCGTATCCGGTGATCCGCCGTATCCGGATATCAGCATTGTCTCAAACAGATTTTTTAGTTCAATCCGGGCGGCGCCGATGGTTGAAAGAGCGGTGAGGGTGAGATTTTTTTGCATGGGTTTTAATTTTGGTCGCTATTTTTGGTGTTACCCGAATCGGGCGATGTGCCTTCGATAAAAATCAATGGGTGCGTGAATGGGGGCGTCTTGGCGTGCTCGGCGGGTCTTGGCGACGCGCAAGAGCGTTGATTGATCGTTGGCTATTCTCTGGTTGCAAAAATCATATACCAATCCGCGCCGGCGCTGGGCTGGATGGTTCCAGGCGCGCACGATGATTGGTTGGCGCACGGGTTGCCCCATCCGTAGGCCATGGTTCCGTCGGGATAGGGATCGGTGGAGGCGGTGGCAACGCGCCACTCGTCGCATTGCCAGGCGTAATCTTGGTAAGAGGCGTTGTAGGAGGCAATTTCCAGCGCGAGCCAGTAGGTCTTCCCTTGTTCAAGTGTGATTGATGGAGAAAAGACGAACGTGATGTCGCGTGTGGGATCGGGCAGGCGCAATTCCGCCGACAAGGCTTCGCCGATTTTCTGGCTCCAATGAACTGCTCCTGCGCTGTCGGCGTAAATGCCAAGTTTGAGCGTTGCCGGATAGACAAACGTAGGGGCGTTTTTTTGCTGTACGCGGACCGCAATCGTGTTAAATGACAGCGATGCCTGCGGGGTGATGCTTTGAAATACCGCCGGCCCTGGCGCGCTCCACGGCGGGTCGTTCGGATTTTTTTGTCCAAAAATCCGCTCCAGCCATCGGTTACGGTTTGGATAATGGTCGGCGTGGTGGTTGGGTACGTCCAGGAGTCGGATAGCTCCGATGACGTGTTTTTGAAATCATCAACTGCTCGCAACGTTATTTCAAGCACATCGCCCGGAGCGGTGGTGATGGTGTGCGACAAAGCGGCGCTGGTACTCGTCCACGGGTCGGCGGGGCGGGAGCGTATTTCATAATGGATGGCGTTTTGCGGAGTGTCCGGATCGGTTGCCGGGGGCCAGCTTACGGTCAGGCCGGATGTTGTTTGGTTGAACGAGAACGCCATCTGGCCGTCTAGCGTTGGGGGTTGGTGGGGCGGAGGATTATCGGCGATGCGGTAATGCGTTTTATCAACGGCGGCGAGCTTAAAGTATCCGACGGTGCCGTCCGAGGGCATGAAATCATAAAAATCGTAGAATGCGACGGTGACAAAATCATCGCTCGACAAGGAAAGGTTCTGCGGCGTTTGCGTCAACGCCAGATCAAGATGGGTCGCCTGTTGGGTGCCAAATCCCATCGAGGCGTTGTAGAGGCCGCCGTTTACGGAGCAATTTGACGGCGTATCGGGCATCAGGATGGCTGCGGCGTTTATCGTTCCTCCCGCGCATTGCGGATACGCGATGGCCAGGGTATCGGTTAGGTTTTTAAAATGGTCATCGGTCATGTCGGGGGTTTGCGGCGCGTCTTGATTGAGATAGAGCGCCATTATTTTCCACCGGCCGTTTTTTGGATTGGCGTAGAGATTGGGGACGAACGGGTAGGCGGCGTAGGTCATGTCCACCGCATAGCGGTTTTCTGTGCGCGGATCTTTGTAGACGGCAAATGAGGTCAGCGGGCTGGGGATGGCAATGGTGGTGCTGGCCTCCTCCGAGCAGAAATCTTCTTTGTCGCAGGCATCTACCAAAAAGATTGCCTCATACCCGACGGCATGGAGAGATGTACGCCAGGATGTTTGCGTGGTGGTGGCACTAATGCCGGGGGCGGCGGGGGAGGTGCCGTCGCTGATGCGGTACGCAATATCCGATGCGTCGGCCGCGTCCCATACCAAAGAGAGCGCAAGAGACGATGTTTCAAATGAAGCCGATAGGTGCTCGGGCGCGCGGGGCGCGGAGCGCGGCTCGGGAAGGTTTTTGGTGCTTTGCGGCTTTGGGGTTTGACGGATATCAACATCCGTTGCGGCATTGCCGGTGTCGCACCCATTTCCAGAGAACTCGTTTGCTTCTTTTGCTTCGCGGCACGTTCCATCGTCAAGCGCCTTGCGTTCAATGCTGTGGCCGGCGGGAGGGAGCGGCGCGGCGCTGTCGGGCGCCAGCGATGGGGTTCCGTAGGCGAGCGCATTCACAATGGCGCTGTCGTTTAGGCCATCGATGGTTCCAGTGGCGCGCGCTAAAACAACAATGCCGCCGGTCGCTGATCCGGAGAGCGAAAATCCGTCGTAGGAAGCATCCGCTTCCGCCTCAAACGCCCCTCCGTTCCGCGCCACCAAGAAGAATCCATGCGCGGCAACCGTGGCGGTATCGGCGAAGAGCTCTTTATATGCCCGTTCGGTTGTTGTTGCTTTGCCGCTGATATATTGCAAGGAATGCCCGCGCAAGGGGATGGCTGTGTTTGTTGGATTATAGATTTCTATAAACTCATCATCGGCGTTTTGGCCGGCGATTTGCATTTCGCTAATGACCAGATGGTCGGCTGGTGCCGCCGGATGGCCCAGGGGCGCGTCTTCTCTATTTTCTTTTCCTGGCGTGGGATCGGATTCTTTCCACACGGTGTTAAATTTTTGAAGCGATTTTCCGTTTCCCGCCGCTCCGCTCACGAAACAGTCAGCCAATGTGAAATGGACCACTAGGGACGGCGGCCTCGCGGCTTGCCTTTTGAGGCCTTGGGGTTCAAATATCGGGTCCGGATAAAGTGATGGAGGGC
>DAIEKJ010000069.1 GCA_027350645.1 Candidatus Wolfebacteria bacterium | reverse complement strand
CGACCGACAAAAAAGTAAATGAAATAACCCCCCTCCTTTTCAAAAAATATCCGACCGTTGCCGCAATGGCGCGCGCCCGACAGAAAGAATTTGAAAAAAGAATTAAAACGATCGGACTCTATCGCGCCAAAGCAAAAAATATTTTGGCCACCGCGCAGATTATTGTTGAAAAATATAACGGCGCGGTGCCGCGCACCATGGAAGAACTCACTGCGCTTCCGGGGATCGGGAGAAAAACGGCAAATATTATTTTAAGCAATGCGTTTGGCATTACCGAGGGGATTGCGGTTGATACGCACGTCCGGCGGCTGGCTCTCAAACTCGGCCTCACCGACTCAACCAATCCGGAGATAATTGAGCGGGACTTGATGGCGATTGTTCCCAAAAAAGAATGGAGCAATCTCAATCATCGACTTGTTCTCTACGGACGCACCATTTGCCCAGCGCGCAAACATGATTGTCGCCACCATCCGTTGACCGAAATGTATCCGCCAGCCGCCCACATCTGGTTTTCTCCCTCCGGCGGGCGGGGGAAGCGGTAGCATGGGGCGTTTTTTGTTTGTGTTATGTTATCCACCGCCGCGCTTCGGGCGTTTTCTTTTTTGTGGTATACTCATTTATATGAGGAACAGAGTTTTTTAAACACACTATAGTATCGGTGAAGCGATGATCCGCCCGCGCGTATGATGGACGCCTGCGCCGGCGGGGAGCTCATGGCGTACCCACTCACCACGATTATAACGCGTTTGCTCGCGGTCGTGTTTGTGGAAAAGGGCAGGCGCGTTTTTTATTTCATAGTCGTAAATATGTTCGCAACGTTTAAGAAAATTTTTCATCTCAAGCGAGTTCGCTGGGTTGCGCTGGTGGCGCTGATTTCGTTGGTGCTTATCCCCGCTATCGCGATGTTGGCCGGAGCGGTTAATCGGTATACCGAGCAAGTCCGCATGGCGGGACGCGTTGGCGCATTGCAATCGGGCATCGCCCACGAAGAGGCAGTTATGACGGATGCCGCTCGATCGGTTGCCAACGACATTGCCGCGCGCGGACTGGCAAACGTTACCAGCACCAACGTCATTCTTCCCGTTCTAGAAGCTGATCAAGAAAAGACGTCCGCTACCGGCCTGGTGTTTATCGGCGGTGATGGCGTAGTGGTTGCTCGCACGCATGCCCCTCAGGAGTGGGGAGATTATATTTATGAAACAACTGCGTACGGGCGGGCAATGGCTCAAGGGCACGATTTTGCTTCTGTTGAGACGGGATCCATTTATCCGCTGGTTGTCAATGCCGGCCATGTCATTACCAATGCGAGCGGAACGCCGATTGCCGGCGTTATTGCGGGACGATGGTTTGATGATGACTATGTTCGGGAAATAAGAGACGCGTATCTTGGCGCGAGCGGCGATCAGCTGGTTGCGTATTCAAATCAATTCGGCGATGTGGGCAGCTCGTTTGCTTCGGCCGCGGATCAGGCGCAGGTGGCCCGTCGTTTTAGCCCGGGGTCCGATCTTGTTCGCGGAAATATCGGCAATGCCATTATCCCCGTTACCATCGGCGGTACCGAATATATCGCTGGGCGGGTTCTTTTTAATGGCGTAGGAAAAACCAATGGCGGAGCGTTTATTCTTGTTCCTTACAACTATATCGGCCTGGCTGTCGTCTTGTCGGCCTTGTTGGTGACGATAATCTGGCTGATCTTGTTTGCTCGCCTCTCTTATCGGCAGTCATTTTTCTCAAAGATTGTTGACGGCGCTCTTTTGGGGGTTGGCGCCGTGATTGTTTTCTTTATATCTTTCCATGCCAACATCATGATGTTTGAATACGAGACTCCCGTTATTGGGCAGTCGGGAGGAGCAATGTATAATTCTGTTTTGAGCATGTACCCCCCCGCATCCATTTTTAGTTCTTCGTTTGGAAAATCCGTGTCGGTTCAGCTTTCGTCGGGAGGCGAACCCATCAATGCGATCCGGGTGCATTTGCACTTTAATCAGCGCGTTGTCTCCGTTGATAAACTTGATACAAGCGGAACGCTTTGCGAAAAGAGCGTTGTGCTTGATTCTGTTGTTGACAACACCAACGGGACCATTCTTTTCTCATGCGTTATTCCCGGAGGATACCAGGGGCCGGGCGGAGTTTTGGTTCGGGCGTTTTTGCGCCCGGTCGGTGCCGGAGACGCCTCATTTTCGTTCCTGCCGGATTCCGAGGTGCTTGCCAATGACGGTTTGGGGACGGACGTGTTGCGTTTTACCTCCGGGGGAAATTACCTCGTCGGAGATAGCACCAACTCGCTCAACCTTTTGGTTTTTTCTTCGTCGCACCCGAACGAGAATCAGTGGTATGCGTCGCGCAACGCGGCTTTTTCATGGAATGCCGTGGCGACAAAGGACGTCGTGTATCGATATGCGTTTGATCAAAATCCGGCGGACGAATTTACCACCACCGACGCCGGAGCGACAACGACAAAGTTATCGGTTCATGTTTCCGCTCCGACGGACGGTGAGTGGTATTTTCATGTGGCGGCAATTGCGGGATCAACCGCAGGTCCGGTGGCAACGCTTCCTATCCACATCGATACCACGCCGCCTAGCCAGCCGCTTGTTCTGCTGAGCAACACGACGGTGGCTG
>DAIEKJ010000068.1 GCA_027350645.1 Candidatus Wolfebacteria bacterium | reverse complement strand
ACGTCGTGGCTAAAACATATTATGACGCAGCTGTTTTAGCGTCGATTGTGTTGGCGCGGACAAGAGTGCAAAAAGCAGGGGGGGCGGTTTTTTGCGGTGATGCTCGGGGCCGGTGAGGCGCGGCTTTCTTTCATTAATACTATTTGATAGTATGAGAGGGAACAAAGAAAAGCGGACTATTGGGTAATGTTTTTCAAGTCTCGTCATACATTTTTTTACACTCGGCGTATCGCACAGACGGTTAATTTGAAGCGCGAACGCCAGATAGGTATTGTGTCGCGTATTGCCGCCGCCTTGTTTTTGTGCGCGGGATTGATTTTTGTTATCGTGTATTCTTTTCAGGGCGGCGCCACAACGGCGCTCTTATACCCGGAGGCGTGTTCGGGGACGTGGATACAGCCGGCGCATGCCCAGGGGAAACCCGATCTTAGTTTTAACGCTTCTGCCGATGCTTTTACGGTTGATAACTCGGCGTTTGTCGTTCAAAACACAACCGATCAAAAACAAATTTTTTGCAGCAATTTTTTGGGTGATTCGCTCCTCGCGTCTTCATCGCCTCAACTGGTGACTCTGCGGCTGTCGTGGGCGATTGGCGCAAAAGATCACACCTCTTCGTCAACGCAGGGAGGGATCGTCCAGCAGTTAATAAACTTCGCGCCTTCATCACAGGTGCTTGAACAGATAGCTTCCTCGTCGACGGCATCACCGACGGCATCGTCGTCCGTCCCAACATCCAGTGCGTCATCCGTTTCTCCCGGGGCGCCAAGCGCTGCTGGTCAGGGGAGTATTGTCAACGCCACTTCGTCGGTGGCATCTTCTTCGTCATCGACCGCCAGCGATGGACAAACCTCCTCGTCTTCTCCGGCTCATACCATATCAACCGTCGACACCTCATCACAATCAACCGCATCGACATCTCCATCTTCCGCTCCCGCTGTTCCGGCCACTCCCGCGCCAAGCGTTTCTTCTTCCTCAGAACCCGCTCCCGTTGTTCAACCCGTTTCTGCGCCGGCATCGACAACCGGATCCGTGCCATCACTACCGCCACCGCCGGCTCCCGTAACAGAACCGGCAAGCAGTTCGACGTCTTTGCTGTGGAATATGTTTTCGCCGTTTTTCCTGCAGGCATTTGCGCAGGAGGTGAGTACGACGCCTCTGGTGGATGCTACCGCATCAACTCCCGTTTTGATTTCGGCGTCTCCCGTCGCTTCGTCTTCGCCACTGCCGGCGGTTGTTGCTGATCAACTTTCGGCAACAGCAACGACGGCTGGGTATCAATCTGCGTCCACGTCAACGCCGGCGGTTTCTTTGTCGGTATCGTCACCGACAACGACGGCAACAACGACAGCATCGTCGTAGCCTCAAACGCAACCGTCAGTTCCCGATTCTTATACCGTCCCGTCATCTTCGGCGACGTCGTCAGTCGATGGTGGCGGCGCCGGCGATGGCGCGCTGTCTCTTCCTATTATATCCGCCACTTCCGCTTCCGCCACGTCTTTTCTGGCGACTTCGTCTCCTGCGGCGACCTCTTCTGCTGCAGGTGCTTCCTCGACGGCGTCGTCAACCACCATCGATCCGACTTCGGCTCCTCACGAAGGCGCCACCTCCACACCGGCGATACCGATGTTTGAAATCCGTTATTCGCTTGATGGGTCAACGTGGAGCGTGTTGGCGGATGTGACGCAGGATCAAATGGGGCAATCATTTATTGTTCCCGTGTCTTCCAATGACGATATTGGGAAACTACAGATAGCGATCGTCACGATTAATCTTTCTCCGTTGTCATTGGATCAAGCGGTCTATTTGGATGGCATGACATTGCAGGTAACTTATCCAAACGAGAAAAAACAAGACATCAACCAACTTTCTTCCGGCCGCAAACAGCTCATATCCAGCGATGGAGCGTTTGATTCCACTCAACTGCGGGATGATGATTTTTCCCGCGCCGGAGCGGGGACGGTCGGGTGTTTGGCTGATCCATTTTCGCAAAGTATCAATACAACCGGGACCGCGCAATACGCCATTGATCTTTCGGGGCCGCCCGATGCACAATTTGATTTTGCCGGACGCTATGCGGTATTGACCGCGGCGTCGACATTTTCGACGTCAACACCGACGGATGCACTTGGTGCTTCGACATCAAGCGCCACCACTACTCCCGGGGCGGCTGTGCAGGACGTTTCGACTACCGGTATCGTAGGTCGTGCCGATGCGTCAAGTTCGCTTGGCGCCTCCAGTTCTGCTTCTGTTGGCGCGGCGATGGGCGCGGGCGGGTCGTCGACTCCCGCATCGTCCGATTCTTTGACTGTTGCCGATGCGGCCGCATCGCTGGCGCATCTGATGCCTTTTATGATTACGCTCGGGGACTATCCGCAGGGAATCACGCCGACGCTGTCGCAGGACGCAAGCGGCACGCCGCTGATCTCTTTTTTGGTCGACAAGACCGCGCTTCCCGGATCGTACACGATGATCGTGCGCGCTATGGCAAAATATCATGGGCAGCTGGAAAAGGGACTCTGCCAGCTTAATTTGATTGTGAAATGAAGCGAATGATTCCCCGCGTTTCTTTTTTTAGTTTACGGTCCCGCCGATATTACGGTGCCGCATTTTTTGGCGTGCTCTTTGCGCTGGCGATTCTT
>DAIEKJ010000067.1 GCA_027350645.1 Candidatus Wolfebacteria bacterium | reverse complement strand
CCACAAAACGTCGCCCCGTTCTTTAGCGATCGCACCTCGCGTTTGAGGATCAATAATGCCGCTTTTGTCGCGGATGACTTTTTTTATTTTTTCGGCCACCTCGCCGGCTTCTCCGGAAAGTCCCAGCGTCGGATAGATAAAATTACTCCCGGCATTAGGGTACTGCGCCATTCGGCGCGACTCTTTCTGACATTCTTCAAACGTCATCGTTCTGTGGAGTGTAAAATTTCTTCCGACTCGTTTGAGCCATCCTGGTGCGCCTTGTAGGGATTGAACCTACGACCTCTTCAATGTCAATGAAGCGCTCTACCACTGAGCTAAAGGCGCATACCGCCCCGCGGGGCACACCAATGAAATGTTCTACTGCCACAGCAAAGGCACACATGCCTGTGCGCGAGGAAGGAATCGGACCTTCGACCTCTGTCTTATCAGGACAGCGTTCTACCACTGAACTACTCGCGCAAAAGAGTGCAACGCACCAAAACGTGGGGCTATTGTATCGCGGGCTAATAAAAAAATCAAGGAATTGCTACCGCGTTTGCGCGCTTGATGAGGTGGGGACAAAAGCGGGGGCCGATGTTGAAACCGGAGCAGGAACAGAAACCGCCGGCGCGCTTAAATTGAGCTGGTGCAAACCGTTCAAATTAAACCGCACCGTGGTATCGGCAGTGGCGCCCGTCCCAAGCGCGGCACTGATCTGACCAGCGACAAAGCCCAGCGTCTCCACAAAAAAAACGATAAGCAGGACGGCCAGCACCAGACCGATGCCGGTAAAATAAATGTCGTGCTGATATTTCTTTATAGTAGCAAAGAAGTCCTTCATGCTCGTGGCGTTACTGGCTTGAAAATAACATGTTTCCCGAAAATAATGTCCGGTTATTTTGCATCGTCATATCAAGCGCGGTGATGGTTATGTATGGATATTGCGCCTCAAGCATCCGAAAAAAATTAAACACCCCCACCGACGGTCCTTCCGCCGTTGCCGTGAAAGAGATCGACTGCATGCCGGAGGCATCGGGATTGCTTTCCTGACCGAAGGTAATATTAACAGAAACCCCCTGCGATGATCCCAGGTCCTGAAGATTTTTTTGAACCAGCAACACCTGATTTTTAGTCGGAACCAATTGACTCACAGCCCCCTCATACCCCCGCGCCTCCTTGGCATCCTGCAAAAGCTGCGCCAGATTCTGCGAAGAATTATAAAGAGTCGCCCGCTGTTTTTTGGCGCTCACTAAGGCATCGGCCTGTTTTGAAATGTTGAGCTCAAACAAGACCGCAAAAACAGCAACAACGCCGACGATAACCACGGCGACGACTAACTGGATAATAAGCTTTTTTTTAAATTCACGGTCAAGCATCGGTGCGCGCCAATAACATTTCCTTCCTGGATAGTGTATACTACCATGTAATGGAAGACAACGCCATGGTGCGATTTGATCGCACACATTCTCTCTTCCCACAAAAACTTGGCGTTTTTGATGAGCGCCCGGAACGGCCGTGGTACGCAAAGGGCGAACTTGCGGCCTGCGCCCAACCAGCCATCGCCATCATCGGCACACGCCGCGCTTCCCCTGACGGACTCACCATTGCGCGATCGCTGGCGCGATCAGCCGCTCAACGAGGACTGACTGTTATCAGCGGCTTGGCGCTGGGCATTGATACTGCCGCACACGCCGGATGCATCGAAGAAGGCGGCGTCACGGTGGCGGTTCTCGCGCATGGCCTTGATAGAGTTTATCCCGCTTCAAACACGCGCCTAGCCGCGCGCATACTTGAAAACAGCGGGTGCCTTATTTCGCACTACCCCCCAAAAACACCTTCGTATCCCAATCAATTCATCGCGCGCAACGAGGTTATCGCCGCGCTGGCCGATGCCGTCGTGATTGTTGAGGCTCCTCGCGACTCGGGAGCGCTCAGGACTGCCGCATACGCCAGAAAACTCGGGCGTCCCGTATGTGTTATACCCGGCCCGCACGATGCGCCGCTCTACCAGGGTTCCATTGACCTGATTAGAGGAGGCGCCTTGTGTGTCCGATCGCTTGAAGAAATACTCGACGACATTCCCGCGCTTGAGCGCGCGGCAAAAAAAAGACCCCGCTGCATCCAGGCCGGGATGCGCGGAAAAGGTCAGAACCTAAGCGCTCCGGCGCGCGCCGTGTATGAGGCGTGCGCAGCATCGTCCGTCTCTCTGTCCATTGACAAGCTTTTGGCGTTAACTACACTAAACCCCCAAGACGTCAGTGCGGCCATTACCGAACTGATTCTCGCCGATGCCGTTGAAGATTTAGGAAACGGAACCTACCGGAAAAAAATATGAAGCTGATCATCGTCGAGTCACCCACAAAAGCAAAAACGATCTCATCCTTTCTCAAAGGAGATTTTCGCGTGCTTTCGTCGTACGGCCATGTCCGCGATCTTCCCAAAAGCAAACTCAGCATCGATATTGAGCATGACTTTGAGCCGCACTACATCATTCCTCCAAAAGCCAAGGAACACGTCGCCCAACTAACCGCGGCGGCCGACAAAGCCGACGAAGTGATTCTCGCAAGCGATGAAGACCGCGAAGGAGAAGCGATTGCGTGGCACATCGCCCACATTCTCACTCATCCGGAAGAAAAAAAGAAAGCGCGGGGCGGAACAAAAACGGCAGAGCCGACAAAACCGATGCAACGGATTGTTTTTCACGAAATCACCAAAACCGCCATCAATGAGGCGCTGGCGCATCCGCGGCACATAGATCTCCGTCTCGTGGACGCCCAACAGGCGCGCCGCGTGCTCGACCGGCTCGTAGGCTACGAGCTCTCCCCGTTCCTATGGCGCAAGATCCGATACGGCCTTTCCGCCGGACGCGTACAAAG
>DAIEKJ010000066.1 GCA_027350645.1 Candidatus Wolfebacteria bacterium | reverse complement strand
CCGCTTGCGCCTGGATGTTAAAGTCGATCGTCGTCTGGACATCCTGGCCGTTCTGCGCCTTAAAGATAGTACTGCCGGCCATATACCCGTCCTTGCCCGACAGCTGGTTGTTAAATTGCGCCTCAAGACCATACATTCCCTTGCTGGTCCCATCCGGCTGTTGCGCAACATACCCCAATAATTGCGACGCCATGGTACCGAACGGATAAAAACGGAATGTCGTTTGGCGGACATATACCCCCTTGAGCGCCAGCGCGTGCACCTGGTTTACTTGCTGATCCGTCGCCTTGGCGGCCAGCAATTCATACTCGTCTTTGGGGCGGGCAAGTATTTTTTCTAAAGAAGCTTGGTCGCGGTTGAAAAGAGGCGCCAGAAGACGCGCGGCAGTGGCCGGATCTTTGATTTCGGTCGGTACCGCGTAAATCGTCGGGTATTCTTTGTTCATAACGGCCGAAACCTGCGAGCCGTTTTTGTCGGTAAAATAAATAATCCCCCGCGATGCGGAGAGATTATTCAGCGCCTGCTGTTGAGCATCGGCTTTGTCGATGTAGTAGGCGCCGTGAAGAATTTGAATCCGGTACAGGTTGACCAATAATCCCAAAAACGTAAGGGAAAATCCGATGCGAATAAGCCATAGTTTCCACCGCATACGTTTTTAAGGGAAGTGCTTTTAATTACAAACTGGTTGATTGAGAAAGAGACGAACGAATAACGCCCGCGCTCGCGTAGGTGGGTGTTTTGTCGATAACCAAGCCGCTCGTTTGGATAAACGAATCCGATAAGGCAGTGTCCATCATTTGATACAAGCGATTTTTGAGCTCGGCGTCTTTTACCTGCATTTGCTGGAGCGCGGTCTGTCCGGATAAAACATCGTGCCGCAAACCGGTCACGCGATTGTATAGAAAAATACTCCACCCCACCGCCAGCACCAGCAAGCTCACCAGCGCGGCGATGCCAAAATTGATTTTAAGATCGCGGTATCCGAATTGTATAACAGTCATGGTATTGAAAAAAGGTATGTACGTTACGAATGATCGGCCTTTGATTTTTATATGTGGTTCATAATCAGAATGCGAAGTTTTGCGGATCGGCTTCGAGGATTATCGTGCGCTTCCTGGCGCGAAGGAATAATCGGTTTTTTTGATGCCAGTGTTCCCCTTCCTTCCTGCACATACCGACGAAAATAACTCTTCACCAAACGATCTTCCAGCGAATGGAACGAGATGATTGCCGCTCGTCCGCCCGGCGCCAGCAGTACCGGCACCGCTTCAAGGAGCGCGGCGACATTATCCAGTTCCCGATTGACCGCGATGCGCAGCGCCTGAAACGTCTTGGTGGCCGGATTGATTTTGCCGCGGCGGTAGAATCCGGGAACCGCCTGAGTGACAATCGCCGTCAATCTTTCCGTCGTTTCGATGCGTCCTTTCCGGCGCGCGTCTACGATGGCTTGCGCAATACGGCGGGAAAACCGTTCCTCCCCGTATTGCCAGAGCACATCGGCCAATTCCTTGGCGGTTGCACCGTTCACAATATCGGCGGCCGACGGTCCTTGCATCCGGTCGTAGCGCATATCCAACGGCCCCTCTGCCTGAAAACTCATCCCCCGCTGTGGATCGTCAATCTGATGCGATGAAAAACCAAGATCGAGCAGTACGCGGTCGGGGCGCGGCAATGTGCCGTCAGCAACCAGATCGGGCAATTGGGCATAGTTGGCGTGGACGCAGCGCAGTGCCGCGCGCTGGGAAAAAAATTCTTTTTCCAGCGCAGCGCGCGTGGCGCCCACCATCGCCGCATCCCAATCAATGCCGATAAACGTACCGCCGGGCATGATGCGCGGAATAATCGCGCGGGCATGTCCTCCGCCGTCCAGCGTGCCATCAACAACAGTCAGTCCATCGTGCAGATCGAGTCCCGCAATAACTTCTTGTAAAAGAACGGGGACGTGCGTCATGGCTAAATGCCTAGCTGTCCCAGCTTCTCGGCGATTTCATCCGAAGCGCTTTCGGTTTTCGTTTTATACGATTGCCACTGCGCCTCATCCCAGATTTCAATGCGATTGTATAGTCCGGTGACCACGGCCGCTTTTGACACGCGCGCGTAAGCGCGCAAATGGTCGGGTATCAAAACGCGGCCCTGGCCATCAAACGCAACATCACTTGCCCCCGACAGCATCAGACGGACAAACGCCCGCGAATCTGCCTGCGCCAAAGGCAAGGCAACCAACTTCTTTACCAGCTCATCCCACTCGTTCTTGGGAAACAGAAAAAGGCAGTGATCCAAGCCCCGCGTGAGGATCGCTCCTCCGTCAAGCTGACCCCGGAACTTTGCCGGGATGGCGATCCTGCCCTTTGTGTCCAAATTATGTTTGTATTCCCCGAGGAACATAGGGTTTTTGCTGTTATTCACTACTTCGTAGTGTTTTCCACACAGTTATCCACTTTTCCCCACTACGAGCTCATTATGCTCCACTCCTCTAGTCAAATCAACACCTGGGCTGTGCATAACTCCGGAGACGCAGATTGGCGCGGATCTAATGCAGATCTACGCTGATAGAGGGCGAACAAACGATCCTTCATTGAAGCTGTGAAGGGCGTAGTGCAAATAAACACGGGATAAGCTTGATCGACTTGATCGATCTGAAAAAAATTCTTCATCACAAAAACCGCTCCATGGGAATGGGACGGTTTTTGCAATCTTTTATAAAGTAAAGAGAATTATTTTTTTGATCTTTCCGATAAGAACCGAGACCCTATTTACTCCTCTTCCGTTTGATTGAGCAGTTTCCTCAAAAGCATCGACAATCGTGTACATACCGGTATTCAACTTTTCTTTTTATAGAAAGTCAGCGCGACAATGCCAACAATCAACGCGGGTGCATTGTTCAGGAGTCAATTCCACATATTTTTCTAAGAAATAAATAATGGAATCCTTTATCGGTTTTTTCTAGTTGACGCTTTCCCAATATATCG
>DAIEKJ010000065.1 GCA_027350645.1 Candidatus Wolfebacteria bacterium | reverse complement strand
TTTTCTGCTTATCCTTGTCGCGGATCAGCCCGTGCAAATAGACATCCTCAAACGGCACACCGCCGGTCACATAGAGCCCCAGCATCATCATGCGCGCCACCCAGAAAAACAGAATGTCATACCCCGTCTCCATCATCGCCGTGGGATAAAATGTTTTAAAATAATTCTCCTCGTTGTCGGTTGTCGGTTGCCTGTCCCGCTGTTGCCCGACGGTGTCACGGGATTGGTTGTTGGTCAACGCCTCAAGCGTTGCAAACGGCCACTGTCCCGATGAAAACCAGGTATCAAAAACATCGGCATCTTTTTTCAAATCTTTGCTTCCGCATCCCGCGCATGCTTCTGGCGCGCCGTTTTCGATATAGACCGTTTCTTTTCCGCAATTCTGGCAATACCATACGGGAATGGGGATCCCCCAGGCAATCTGGCGCGAAATGTTCCAGTCGCGGATGTTTTCCATCCAATGGAAAAATATTTTTTCCTGAAAATCGGGGGTTATTTTTGTGGCGCCACTTTTAACTACCGCTATCACCGGTGCGACAATTTTTTCTTTTCCTTTTTTAGTCAGATCCACAAACCATTGTGGCAAAATCATTGGCTCAACGATATTCCGGCACTTATAACAAACTCCCACCTGGTGCCCATAGGGTTCTGTTTTTTCAAGGACACCGTTTTGAGCAAGTATTTCTGCGGCTTTTTGACGCGCCTCGGCAACTTTCATTCCTTCAAGCGGGCCCGCGAGTTGATTGAGTCGTCCGTTGGCATCGATCGTTTGGCGCGTCTCAAGATTATGTCGCCTGCCCACCTCAAAATCCACCGCGTCGTGCGCGGGAGTTATTTTGAGTGCGCCGGTGCCAAAGGTCATATCAACCGCCTCATCGGCAACAATAGGAATTTCCCGTCCGGTAATCGGCTCAATGA
The DNA here is from genome assembly GCA_027350645.1 of Candidatus Wolfebacteria bacterium. Taxonomy (GTDB): domain Bacteria; phylum Patescibacteriota; class Minisyncoccia; order UBA6257; family JAGOQP01; genus DAIEKJ01. Next base: position 2,138 of record DAIEKJ010000065.1, on the reverse strand, counting down.
CTTTTTTCCCGACAAAATCCGCATACCGAGAATCGTTCGGATTGACTGCGACAGCGGCATCTCCCGGAATCGTTTCGGGACGCGTGGTGGCGATAGTAATAAACTTTTTTGCGTCATCGGCAAACGCATAACGGACATAATACAGTTTGTCCTCGCGATTCTCCCATTCTACCTCAAGATCGGAAAGTGACGTCTGATGCTTGATGCAGAAATTGACGATCCGCTTGTCGCGATACACTAATCCATCGTCGTATAATTTTTTAAATGTTTTATAGACGATAGCAACCACGCGCGGATCAAGCGTGAAAAGCTCCTTAGTCCAATCGCACGATGCGCCCAGCCGCCGCACCTGGCTTTCCATCCCCGATTTGTGCGCCTGGGTAAAATCCCAGACCATCTGGCGGAATGTCTCGCGCCCGTTTTCCTGATTGAGAATTTCAAACCGGCTCGTGCCTTCTTTCTCCAGTTTTTTTTCAAACACCACTTGCGTTTCAAATCCTGCGTGATCAGCTCCGGGAATCCAGAGCGCTCTCTTGCCCCGCAAACGCCAGTAGCGGATCAAAATATCTTCCACCGCCACCATCACCGCGTGTCCCACATGCAAAGAACCATTGGCATTGGGCGGCGGCATAATAATACAATACGGATCGCCTTCTTTGCGCGGCGCAAAAGAACCGCTCTTTTCCCAGGCAGCGTAAATATCGTTTTCAACGACATTATGATCGTACGGTTTGAGAAAGTCTTTGTGCATGGAGAAAAAGCAGAAGGTAACTATCAAAAATGAAAATGCGCCTTTAAAATAGCCGGAAAAATATCCAACGACATCCAAGATAAATCAAAAAAGCATAGGAATATCCTACGCTTTTTTGCGCTAAAAGGCAAAAAGGTTATACCCGATGCTCCGCTGGGCCGAGAGATTCGTTTTTTTTCTGCATCTCTTCTATGAGCGCTAGGAGTTTGGTGTTTGCTTCGGGTCCCTTGCCTAAAATTTCGAGCGGCTGGCCAGCTTTTTCTGCGGCAACCCGCATCGCTTCGTTGAGTTCATCGACACCGCTCATCGCCACAAACTGAACCGTCATCTTCCGCGCGCGCAATTCGGCCCCAAGTTCCTCGATCACCTGCGGACCACTTTTCTGATTTTTCCCCAAATCACCATCAACCGTTATAATTGCAGGAACCGGCGCCGCATTTGCATGCAATGTCGCCAACGCCGCTTCGCCGTTGCGAAACTCCTTAACAACCACATCGGGAAGCGAAACCTCAATCATGAGCCGCACCACATACGACATATCTTCCCGATCCTCTATCATCCACACCGCCATACGGGGAAACACCCCCGCTTCCGTATCCCGCTTCAATGTCTGTTCTTGCGCCATAGATGGTTATGCGATAGTTATCTTTTTACTTCAACAAATACCCGCGTCCGCGTCGGATCCACCGTTCCCAACTGCGTATCCTGTGGGACATAGGGAACCTGCGCCTGTAAAAATGCCACCAGCGCGGAACGCGTCGCCTCGTCCAGGATGCCCGTCTGCGGCACCTTGAGCTGCACCTGAAGCTGTTTGACTGCTTGGACGGTCGCGTCATCGTAATACCCGGTCGGCGTGCGCGAAAGCATTCCTTGTTCGGCCAGCACCTGTTGCAGGCTCGTTACATCGTCGCCATTCATCCCCACGCTTAAGTTCCGGGGAAACGACGGAATCTGCGGGGCTTGAGGCGGGACATACAGCGTTAAATCTGAGGCAAACGGAATCACAAACGATTCATTGCCAAAGGCGGGAAGATCTCCCAGCGTCACCTGAGACGCAGCTAAGATACTTCCATTCTTATTGTACACCAATGCATCCACAACCGGCGCGGCAAAATCGTATTGCGTTTGATTAACGATCCTCCCCGTTACTTGCATGGTCGGATTCATCCCCGTGTTTATATTTTGCACATCAATCTGCGGCTTGGGAAGCTGATCGGCGCCAATCCAGGCGATCGTCGACGTCGGAATAGAAACCTGCGCCTGAGTAATTTGCGCCGGATCCTGCGCCACATAGGGTTCGATAATGTATTTAATCTCCCCGGGATACACGAATGTTTCCCCCGTGATCGTTTGCTGCACTGCTCCAAGCGCATTTATCAACGCGATC
>DAIEKJ010000064.1 GCA_027350645.1 Candidatus Wolfebacteria bacterium | reverse complement strand
CACCAGCGAAAGAGGCGCATACGGCAACCAGCCCACCCCACCGAAAAGAATCGCCAGCCCCCACAATCACAAAAGATAATAAAGCACCAGCCGGTACATGGTGATCCGATTTAAAAAGGCGTCAACAGCGTCAATACTTTTTTTCATGCCGTGGATATTTATTTAACTGCGGCGACACGGATCGGCTGATCGGTGTATGCCGCAAAATGACTCGTCATAGTAGCAATCCCATCCGTATCAATCACATACCCCTCATAGTCATCCAACGACTCAATGAAACGTATTCCCTCTCTCCCCATGGCAAAAGCCGCGGTGGCAAACCGATCGGCATCATAGATCGTGGGTCCCACCACCGTCAGGCTCACAATCCCGTCCGCCGGTTTTCCGTTGGAGCGCGGATTATAAATATGATCGCCGCGGATATAGGTGCCCGATGTAGCGATGCCCGCATCAGTTACCAGAACATGCTTGACCACCTCCTGTAGATTGAATGGATTTTGAATGCCGATTCTCCACGGACGGACGCCCCCCGCCAAGCCCCGTACGCGAATATCGCCCCCCGCATCGACATAGGTATGCGCAAATCCGCGCGACGCCAAAAGCTGTGACACATTCTCTATCGCCCACCCCTTTACGATCCCAGATGGATCATACTCGCCCCGTGGCGTGCGGATATCAAAATAGCCGCCGGTCTCGATTTTCGTTTCTTCCGCTAATGCAAAAATTTCCTGCAGATCGGCGCTTGCCTCAGTGGGCCTTATCTTTCCGTGATTGATTTTTGTCAATTCGCTGTCGGCCTTAAACGGACTAAAGGTCGCATCCACATACTCAAAGTACGCAAACGCGGCGTCAAACGCCGCCTCATCCGCGTGGGCGTCGGCAATTTCTATGCTGATGGGCATTCCCATCATGATGCGCGTGCGAAACATACGGTTAATTTTTTGCCTGCGCCAAGGCCGACGCAAGCGACTGGATAAATGCCTGACTGGTTGCCGTCGCGCCCGACACGCCATCAACGTTCGCGCTTTGAGCCGCAATCGCCTCTTGCGTCAATTGCGGCATGGCAATGCCATTAATATAGACGGACGTTCCTCGATCACTCGGGTACTGCAAAAATTCGACATTTGATAATTTCCCCCCCTGGACCGTCGCCCGTACCTGCACGGTGCCATAATACGCGTCAGCGGCATCTCCGGTATACGATCCGTTGCGGTACGCTCCCATCATCCCTCCGCCCATCGCGCCATTCGTCTGGCCGCCCATCATACCCCCCAAGGTCCGCGGCACGACGCTTCCTCCAGACGACGCACCGGCTGTGGACGCCGGTGGCGCCACCGAAACGGCGGCGCCACCCCCGCTGTCACGCGAAGGAAGTATCGCGGGTGCGGCAACATACACCGAAGAATGAGAACTGGTGGAAAGAAGATAGAACCCGAAGGCAATGACAACGAGTGCGGATAAGGAAAATTTTTTCATATTCATCCGGCTTTGCGCAAAAAATTGAACCGTCAGCAAACCAGGCGCCTGCATACGTCTGCGTGCATTTAGCACAAAAGCTTACCAGAAATACGGCCATCAAAGCCGATTTCTTTCATGGAAACACCATCCGGCACGACAGAAAACCGTCGAGCCGCAACCTCGCCGGCTCGTTTGAAAAAATGACAAAATCATGTACAATCTCTCGCGGCTCTTTTGAGGAGGTAAAAATGGGACGCGCGGTGGAGTACGCAGGCAATGTCCTTTTCTTCGGGGGCATCGCCATCGGGTTTGGACTTTTGGCGCGATATTTTTTTGGCCTATCGATGACCGCGACAAAACCCGGAACATCGTTTCTTTTTTGGGCCATTCTATCCGGGATGATTTCGGGAGCCGGCCTTGTGACCACAGGCAAGGAGCTGATCGCGGGCGCCAAAAAAACGATAGACCATTGGAAGTAAAACCCGCCCAACCCAAATGCGGCATCCTCAACATTCGACCCGTACGCATCTTGCGTCACGGGTCATTTTTTTACAGTATTGACAAAAGTATTAAAATGGTGTAGTATATAATTCGAAAGGAGGTGGAGCATGGAATCCACCAGAAAAAAGATAGCTCGCCATGGATGGCGGGCGGTGATGTACGCCCTTCTGGCCAGCCTATGCGCTGGCGCGAGTCTCGAGCACATCTCCCTCTTCATGCAAGGCAAAACCCCGCAGGCGTGGGGAGGGACTCCGATTCTCTTCGGGATTGGAGCACTGGTTTTCGGCGTCGGAGGGCTTTCGTTTAAGGCCTTTTGCGCCGCCTATGAATATTTCCACCTCCGTGGCGCCGCGCGCCGGAGGGCGGACAAGGGACTCCCCATCCCTTAATGGGAACACTGCACATCCGGCCCTCCCACGCATACTGCGTGCGCGAGGGTCATTTTTTTACATAAAAACAAGCACCCGTGATAACCGCTCCGGCTTTCACACAACAAAAAAAGCAAAAGAGCCCATAATCTCTTTCGCTTTATACGATAAAAAATATGTTTTGGAATATGCCGACCTTTCATCCGTTATACACCGGAGAGAACCCGTTTCTTTCACCCAGATATTTTCCGATCCCTAGTGAAGCAACGGCGGCAATTGGCGATCCCACGTCGAAAACCACGGCCTGATTTCTTTGGCGATAAATGTAGTCGTTTCCGTAACGGGAACTCCAATCAACTTGATGACTGCCCCCCTGACGGGACGGGTCCCCGATTGCCATCGCGTCCCAGATGCGGTTACCGTCCATTGGACGCCGCTAAAATCCGTAAGGGCAAACTGCGTTGTGCTATCAACCCGATTGATGGTGCCGGCCAGCAAACCGTTGGCAGGATCCATCCACAATTCTTCTTGACGCTCGTCGGCGCCAAAATAGTAGGGCACATACGTTGACGCCAAGCGTTCCACATGCTCCCCCGCGCCAACCCCAAAAAGCATGCCGCCGGCAACCAAGCCGATCACGACCGCGCCGACAATGATGGCGCCGGCCGCGTAATGGTATCCCTCTCGGGTTTTGCGAAATGTCAAAAAGATAAGCCCAAAAAGCACCAGAGCGATAGCGATCCAGAAGTACGGGATGTTTTCCAA
>DAIEKJ010000063.1 GCA_027350645.1 Candidatus Wolfebacteria bacterium | reverse complement strand
AGCTCCAGTCCTGTTTTTTATGCCCGCGCTGATGGCAACATCGGGATTGGTACCTCAACGCCGGCGTACGGACTTGATGTATATAACTCATTCCATGTCGCCGGCACATCAACGTTTGACGGCAATATTGTTTTTGGCGGAAGCACCTCAACACCCGTGTATCGGCTATCAAACGTTGCCACCCCAGCCACATCAACCGATGTGGCAACGAAAGGATATGTGGATAGCGCCCTTGCAAGCGGAAGCGGTGTCCCATCGGGATATATGATTTTGGGAACCACATCAACGCCACCGTCGGGATACTCAATGGCCAACGGAGGGGCACCGCTTGCGGCACTTGAGATAACAAACTATGGCACGTGGACAACGAAAACTCCTTCGGGAATAGCGGTAGCTCCCGCCGGATCGGCGGTTCTAAATGGACTTATTTATGTTGTGTATGATAGTGCGGAAATGGCAAGTTACAACCCGGCCATAGATACGTGGGACACCGGTCTCGCATCAACAACAATAATAAATCATACAATGGGTACAAATGCTGTAATTACACTTAATAATAATATATATGTTTTTGCATACAACCCCTCTGCACAGGGGTCGACTATATATTCCTACATCTACAACACAACAACAAACACATGGTCAACCGGTGCAAGTGTAACCCTAGCAAGATATTTTGTAATAACCAGTCTTAGCGCGACAGTATTAAACGGATCGGCATACATCGCGTATGGCTACACCAACTCCAATACAGGCGTTGACGGAACCGCGTCATATTATTATTCAGGAACATCTTTCACAAGTCTTTCCTTATGTGGAACATCACTCGCACCCACTACACCCTATGTTGTCGGCATGGCAGGAATGGGAATGTCACTCGCAATCCTCGCATATACTTCACTCGGCGACACAAGCGTGATATGCCAAGTAAGCGGAAGTACGTCAACGGGATCGAGCGCGGCCGGTAGAGCACTTACGAACAACACCTTCTCAGCTGTCACCTCAGTTGCAAACACGTTCCCCTATGTTATAGACACTTCGACTGACGAGATTTCTGGTGGAGGATCCACCGTTGCATCAAAACCGGCTCCTCCGTCAGGATTTTCATCCCAAAATGCAGCAGCGGCATATTATAACGGTTATATCTACTACATTGGCAATGGTGTCGGCAGTGGAGCGTTCAACTATGCCTACTCAGATCCTTTGTATTACCTATTCCAAAAAAATTAACTCGGGGTAACGTCACTCAATTAAAAACCGGCACACGCCGGTTTTTAATTGAGATGGAATGGTTGATTTTTATTTATAACAGTGCCCTTCTATTCTATATATTTTTCCCATGACAATGTTTGTACTTAATCGGCGTGCCGTCGGGTTTTTTAGCGCCGCACCAGCAGGGATCATTGCGTCCCACTTTGGGATGGTCGGACACTGATTCGTTTTGCGCTTGTTGCGTCAAAGCGCTTCCCGCCGCAATCGTCGAGGTAATCGATTGCTCGGACGGAACGGATGACGCCGAAACAGAAACCGTTCCCCCGCCCGCGCTTTGACTGGCGGGCGTATGCTGGGCAAACGCCGGCAGAATGGTGGCCACCGCCAATTCCTGCGCGCTGGACACTAATGTTTTGAAGAATGCGTAGCTTTCGCGCTTGTATTCCACCAGCGGATCTTTTTGTCCAAAGGCGCGGATTTTTACCGATTCGGAGAGCGCCTCAAGGTTGTCCAAATGCCCCGTCCAGAGCATATCCAACGCGCCGATAATCGTCGATCCGGTCCGCGCATCGCCTGCCGCGCGGGCAATAACCGCCTCAAGGGGCGGGGGGAGCGCATCGCTCCCTTTTTCGCCATTTTCCGGCGCGCCGATTGTTTCAAGCCACCGCGCATCCTCATCGGCAAAGGGAACTCCCAACGCCGCAAGCCACGCGCGCGTTTCCTCAAAACCGGCCGCCGCCGTTTTATGCGATACCGCGTCAATAACCGTTTCCCTCAAAACGGCCGCCATCTCCTCTTTCTCAATCCGTTCCAAAATATTCTGGCGCCGCCGATAGACCGCATCGCGCTGTTTGTTGAGCACGTCATCATATTCAAGCAAGTGCTTGCGCGCATCAAAATTAAATCCCTCGACTTTCTTCTGCGCTTCGCCGATCAATCGTTCAACCATTCCCGATTCAATTGGTTCATTGTCGGGAATTTTCAGATGCCCCATAAGCGATTTGACGCGATCGCCTCCGAAAATGCGCAACATATCGTCCTCAAGCGAAAGGAAAAAACGCGTCTTGCCCGGATCGCCTTGACGGCCGGCGCGACCGCGCAACTGATTGTCCACCCGCCGTGCGTCGTTGCGCTGAGTGCCAATAACATAGAGCCCCCCGGCATCGCGCACTTTTTGGGCCGCAATAAGATCGGGAGGATTTCCGCCCAAGACGATGTCTACGCCGCGGCCGGCCATGTTCGTTGCCAGCGTCACCGCGCCGGCGCGCCCGGCTTGAGCAATAATTTCTCCTTCGCGCTCGTGGTTCTTAGCGTTGAGCACTTCGTGCGCGATGCCGGCGCGCGAAAAATATGACGACAGCAGTTCATTCTCGTCGATGGACGTGGTACCGATCAAGATCGGCTCCCCCGCCTGGCTGCGCTCTTTGACGTCACCGGTAATCGCATCGTATTTTGCCTCCTTTGTTTTATACACCACATCCGGCAGATCAAGGCGCTGGCGCGGCTTATTGGTCGGCACCACCACCACATCAAGTCCGTACACTTTTTTAAACTCTTCCGCCGATGTATAGGCGGTTCCGGTCATTCCTGATACTTTTTCGTAGAGGCGGAAATAATTCTGGATCGTTATCTGCGCAAACGTTTTTGATTCTTCCTGCACCCGCATGCCTTCTTTGGCCTCAATCGCCTGGTGCAACCCCCCCGAATAACGGCGTCCCTGCATCAGGCGCCCCGTAAATTCATCAACGATGACAATCTCGTTGTTTTTGACGATGTAGTGCCGGTCGCGGAAAAACAGCGCGTGCGCCTTGAGGGATTCCTCCAGATAGTGCACCAGCCGCGCGTTTTGCGCGTTATACAAATCAGAAATGGTGAGCGCGCGCTCAATTTTTTCTATCCCCGGCTCCAAAATGCTGACCGAGCGGATTTTTTCCTCAACAAGATAGTCCTCTTCTTTTTGAAGCGTCGGGACCAGGCGCGCAAACAACTTATAGTATTCGGCTGATTGCGTGTCGGGAGCGGAGATAATCAGCGGCGTGCGCGCTTCATC
>DAIEKJ010000062.1 GCA_027350645.1 Candidatus Wolfebacteria bacterium | reverse complement strand
CTGGAAAATTTACGACCGGTCCCCAAGAAAATATTTGCCACCATCGATCCGGCCAACATCAAACTCTCGGTCTACAACCTCCAGCCGCTGGGGAGCGGACCGTACGCTTTTTCAAACATACAGAAACGCGACGACGGATTTATTACTTCCTACACCATCACCCGCGCGCCGTCGTATGCAACCATCGGCCAACGTCCTTACATCGACACACTCACGTTTGATTTTTTTGAAAACGACCAGGCCCTTATTCACGGATTCAATTACGGCCAGATAGACGGCTTTGGAACGTTCGATCCGCTGGCTCCCGACGCCCTGCGCATCAAACCCATCACCCGCGTCGTTCCCACTGGAAAATATTACGCGCTCTTCTTCAATCAGGCGGCGCGCGCGACACTGACCGATCCGGCGGTACGCCAGGCATTGACGCTGGCCACCAACCGCCAGGACATTATTACCAACGTCCTGCACGGAGATGCACAACCCGAATACGGTCCCATTCCGCCCGCAGTTCTGTCTATGTTCAACCTAAACGACCAGTCGCTGGCAACGAATTTCGACCCAACTCAAGCAAAAAGTATTCTCACCGCGGACGGTTGGAAACAGGATCCGCAGACCAACTTATGGACCAAGCAAAACGGCAAAACCGCCGATACGCTTTCCTTCACCATCAAAACCGCCGACGCGTTCCCCCTGCGCGACATCGCGCAAGTCATGAAACAGAATTGGGAAAGCATCGGCATCCAGACCAACGTCGTTTTAATCGACCCGGCAACCATCAACGACGACGTCATCCGCCCGCGCAATTATGAAATGCTGCTCTTTGGAAACATTGTCACCAAGAACCCCGATATTTTTTCCTTCTGGCACTCAAGCCAACAGTTTGATCCCGGGCTTAATTTTTCCCTCTATCAAAACCCTTCCGTTGATAAAATGATCAGCACCCTGCGGGCCACCGACGACCAGAACACCATAACCGCCACGCTCAACTCCTTGGAAACCGCCATCGCCAAAGACATGCCCGCCGTTTTCCTTGTGTCGCCCGATTACCTGTACATCACCACCGAACGCACCCCCGGCATCACCGTGCCATTTGTCGCGCTCACCGACGATCGTTTTGATACCATCGCCTCCTGGTACGTCAACACCACGCGCGTGCTTAAATAAAAATCCCATCGTTCCGTGCCGGCGCATCGCCACAGTATGAATAGGGCAAAAAATCCATACGCCCCTCTTCCGATAACCCGGACCGGCGTGCGCCTTTCCGCTGGACCGGCGTGCGCGCGCATTGCATATCAGGAAAAAACATTCGCGGATAACGCTTCGTTTTTCCCCGCCGCGGCCCGACCGAAGCGAAAAAACACAATCCTGTACCGCATCTATCGCAATGCCTGCGCCGACGCCGATTGCGGCCGGTTCGCGCGCCGCGGCCTGCGCTACGACCTCACCGTTCTTCCCCCAAAGACACTGGCCGACCCCTACCCCACCCGCACCATCGGACACGCGCATCGCCACGCACCGCGCCAACGCGTTTCCTACCCGGAAATATACGAAGTTCTGGAGGGAACGGCTTTGTTTATCATAGAAAATGCAACCCATACTGTCGTCCGTTGCGCGCGCCTGGGCGCTGGAGAAAAGATACTCATTCCTCCCAGCGACGGCCACAGCACTGTCAATGCCTCGCGGACACAGCCGCTGGTTGTTGCCAATATTTTTACCTCAACCCCGAACATCGCCAATTACGCGTTTTTTAAAAACCAGCGCGGCCCGTCGTGGGAACCCCGCTGGAAATCCGGCGCGATCATCATGGCAAAAAACCCCCGCGCCCGATCAGGTGCCGCATGCTCCTGGGTCGTTCCAAAACTGCCCGCGCGCATCGCATCGATGAACGAAAAAATATACACCGCGTTTCTCAAACACCCTGCCGCATTTGACTTTTTACGCGATCCGGAGCATCATAGACCCCTTCTGACGCATCGCGCATTGTTCTCGACAGAAAGAAACGCCCCGCCCGGGCGGTGAGGCCAATGGCGTGCGACCCGGTTTGCCCCGGTGCTGGAATCGGTAGACAGGCTAGCTTCAGGAGCTAGTGTCCGTTAGGACGTGAGAGTTCGAGTCTCTCCCGGGGCACAGATAGTTTTCGTTGATCACACAATAAAAACTTTCGTTCATTAGTAATGTACCGCATGGTACGAAACAATTTATTCATTATATGAATGCTGATTCACGGCACGGCGTTTCCCGTGCACCGCGGCAGCGCTTTGGAGCGCCCACCCGCACCACTCACACCCCCGGCGCCTCTGCTCCGCGCAGAACGTCGGCCCGGCCGACATCATCAACCCGAAGCTCACGGCCTTCCCCGCAGTCCCCGCGCGGCGGGCATTTTGTCCCGCGCGACGCGGGAGGAAAACCGTCCACGCCCGCGATCGCCACGCCCAAGGATGCGGTCACTTTCGTCCCGCTGGGCGGGCTGGAAGAAGTCGGACGCAATATGTCCGTTTTTGAGTACGGCGATGAGATCGTCATTGTCGATATGGGACTTCAATTTCCCGAAGAGGACACCCCGGGAATCGATTACATCATCCCCAACATCACCAGCCTGCTCCCCAAACGCAAAAACATTAAGGGCATCATCATCACGCACGGGCACTATGATCACATCGGCGCCATTCCGTATTTGATGGACCAGCTGGGAGCCAGTATCCCTCTCTACACCACGGCGTTGACGCGCGAAATCATCAAAAAACGGCAGGATGATTTTCCGCATACCGGCAAGCTCAACATCATCACCGTCAAAGACGGCGAAGAGATTCGGCTCTCGGAACATTTCTCCGCCACGGTCTACGAAGTCGAACATACAATTCCCGACGCGATTGCGGTTGCGCTGCATACGCCAGTGGGCACCATGGCATACTGCACCGATCTGAAATTCGACTACGACCCGCAGGGCGAAATTATCGGCCGCGATGCCTTTGCCGCCATGGGCAAACAAAACATCCACACCTTGTTTCTGGACAGCACCAACGCCGAAAAACAGGGACGGTCGGTTTCAGAGCGACTCGTTGAAAAAAATCTTGAAGATTTGTTCGCCAAAGCGCAGGGGCGCATTATCGTCGGCATGTTTTCCTCCTTGTTGTCGCGTGTTTCCGAGATTCTTAAAATCGCCGAACGCTACGATCGCAAAGTTGCGCTGAGCGGATTTTCGCTCAAAGCCAACATCCAGATCGCGCAAAACCTTGGTTACATCAAAACAAAGAAGGGTCTCTTCATATCAATGGAGGAGGTTCACCAATACCACGACAACAAAGTGCTCATTTTGAGCACGGGCGCGCAAGGCGAATCAAACGCCAGCTTGATGAAAATAGCCAATGGAGAAAACCGCAATATCGTCATCAAAAAAACCGATACG
>DAIEKJ010000061.1 GCA_027350645.1 Candidatus Wolfebacteria bacterium | reverse complement strand
CCATCCGTGGCAATAAGACCAACCACATACCACAAGTCCGGTTTTCGAATTGACTTTAAGTCAACCATTGAGTACAGCATACAACAAAAATAGACTCCAAAAAAGAGAGCTCTCTCATCGGCATAGAGAGATTTTGTCTCCCCTTGGAAGATTTGCCCTAGACATGGCAGACTGCCGTGAGGCCAGGAGGGGAATTGAACCCCTGCATGATGGTTTTGTCTCCCTTCGGGAGATCTGCCGTAGGCACGACAGACCACCGTGAGGCCAGAGAGGGACTCGAACCCTCGCATAGCGGTTTTGCAGACCGCCGCGTTACCCCTTCGCCATCTGGCCATATTTCTTCCTCAACAATTCTTTCTGCTGCCCCGTTTTATAAAACCGTTCAATTCTCATCGCTTCCGAGCGACTATTGCACTCGACGCAGTCAAGCAGCTTCCACGGTCGATATGCTTTCGTTGATTGTACCCTCCCCGCATTATGCGATGCAACTCTCAGAAAAATATCTCGCGTGCTTCCCACATACACATCTCCATTGTGCAGGCTTTTTAGAAAATACACGAAGTACTTCATCTCGGTTTTATCTCCCTTCGGGAGATCTGCCGTAGGCACGACAGACCACCGCGTTACCACTTCGCCACCTGGCCATATTTTTTGTACGCGACAGACCCTTGCCGTACCCCTGCCCGTCAGCAGGCAGGACTTGGCTACCGCGCTATGCAAAAAGTGTACGGAAAAAATTACACGAACTCAAGAAGCGGCACCTTGCGGATCTTCATTTTTTTCAAAAGAAAAAACGCCAGCGTGGATGCATTCTTGTTGAGCGTACGCACGAGACCGCTTTTTTTATCATCGGGAAACACCGATACCGTCACCACCGCCTTTTCGAGATCCTCATCAACAACCACATCCATAATCGTCAACAGCGCCCCATGGGGATCAACGGTCTTTTCAATCTCCTGCGCAAGCAAGTCGCGCATCACGCTGGCCATCCGTTCTTTTCTATACATACGCCGCTGCTCGTGTGAACGTTTATTTTTCTATAACGATATGATCTCCCACCTGCACGTCCGCGGGCGATTCTACCATAATACCACACTCCCCCGCATCCACCTTAGTCACATCTCTCTTACCCTGCTGAAGATTGGTAATCCTCCCCTGGCCAATGGGCTCTTCCGCGCGCACAATCGTCACCCGCTGATTGAGCGTCAAAAATCCGGAGAGTATTTTACCACCCACCAATTGTTTTTTGTCTTTCCTGGAAAAAAGCGCCAACACCTCCAGCGATCCCACTTCCTGCTTTTTATAGATCCCACCCACCCAGGCCTCCAGCGCTTCAACGATGCGATAGATAATATTTGAGGTAATAATCTCCACGTTCTGCGCCCGCGCCGCAAGTTCGGCGGCTTTATTGGCCTTGACATTAAATCCGATAATCTTTGCGCCGAATGTGGCGGCCATTTTTATATCGCCGTCGGTTATGTCGCCCACTTCCTGCGACATGATCCGGAACCGCTTGCCGTCAATATCCAAGATGGCAATCACCTGGCAGAGCGCCTCCAACGACCCGCTCACATCTCCCTTCACCATCACGCGCAGTTCATCGCCCGTTGACTCAGTCGGCAATGGCGCGGCTTCTTTTTTGCTGGGAGCGACCATCGCCGCCTCGCCCAAATCAAGCACGCCCGCCACAAATTCGTCGCCGGCGGCCGGCAACGCGTCAAACCCCGTCACCAGCGCCGGACTGGAGGGCGTTACCACATCAACGCGCTTTCCAGCAAAATCTTCAAGCGCTTTTATTTTTCCGCGCGCATGGCCGGCGGCAATCATTTCACCCACCCGCACCGTGCCGTCGGTAATCACCACCGATGCGAGAATGCCGCGCCGGCTGTCCATCTTTGACTCAAGCACAAATCCTTTCGCCAATCCTCCAAGATCGCATGTCAGATTTTCCATGTGCGCCACCAACAGCACCACATCAAGCAGTTCATCGATCCCTTCTCCGGTCTTTGCAGAAATCGCCGCCCAAGGCACATCGCCCCCGTACTTTTCCAGCCCGACGCCGTTGACGAGCAGTGAGTTTTTTGTCCGTTCGATATCAGCATTGTTTTTATCAATTTTGTTGATCGCCACCACGTAAGGCGTTTCCGATTTTTTGAGAATATCAATCGCTTCCTGCGTCTGCGGTTGGACGCCGTCATCGGCGGCAACGATAAGAATGGCCACATCGGCAACGTGCGCGCCGCGCTGGCGCATGTTGGTAAACGCCTGATGGCCGGGCGTGTCGATAAATGTTATCCGCTCTCCCTTTTCCCGCACTTCATAGGCGCCGATGGATTGCGTAATACCGCCCGCTTCACGTTCGGCAACCTTGGTTTTGCGGATATAGTCAAGCAGCGTAGTCTTGCCATGATCAACGTGGCCCATCACCACCACAATGGGCGGACGTGGCTTTTGCGCGCCGATACTGCCGCTGTTTTCAGTTTTTGGATCAAAAGAGGCCATAACTGGCCTCTACGGTAGCATGTTCAATGCCGATGAGCAAGCAAACCCGCCACATCATTTCTTCCTGCGCGCACGGAACGCATCTTCGGCCCGATGAGCGCAGAAATCAATTTCATATGGCCACTTCGTTTGTATAAACTCACTAATAGCAGTAAGTAAGCGCACACCATCAACCTTAAGAACAAAATCACCCGTCTCATCGGAAACTTCTCTCTCCGCCAACTCACGCCCCCCCAGAGGAGCGATAACATAGTCATGTGCGCTCATATACCGTACAAACTCATCAAGATATGCTTTGTATGGTCGCGGCATGAATAACGTTTTTTTGACACCATTATCCACAATCTCTCCGGTGGGAACAGTTGCAAATTCATCATCGCCGCGGCCGCCGGACGTCTCGAACCCAGCAAGAAAAAGACGGATGTCTTTTAACGCATCAATAATAGTCTTTCGCGCCACATCATCGCCCGCGGCACCAGCAATCTGCTCAGATAACTTCGTGTTATAAAAAAGAAAACCAGACTCGTTCGCCAGATCAGAAAAATGCCGAGCGAGGAGTTTTATAGCATCCCGATGTAGCCCATTAACCAACGCGGAGAAAGTATCCACGCTCATTTTTTCAAGAAGCGGCTTGATAATATTTTCCGATTTCAAAAGAATGATGGCGAAATTATCCGGCCCCATGCCCTTAACCGCCTCATCGATATGATCATCCTCCATAGCCGCAAATGCATCAGCCACCAATCCTCTGTTTTCTTCTTTGACGCTTTTGGTGACAAATACGTGCCAGTCAAAACTTTTCAGCTCATCAATCGGCTCTTCCGTTAGTGCACGCGTAATAATTTCAAGCTCCCTCTGCGACTCGGACAATTGCCGATCGTCGCCCTGTTCAGGAATACTCCGGCTATTTTCTGTTGGCATACTAAAAGATTAGAGATATCACGTAGCTCCGACGCTCTTTTCAATCAGCAT
>DAIEKJ010000060.1 GCA_027350645.1 Candidatus Wolfebacteria bacterium | reverse complement strand
GATCTTGAGACGAATCCTGTTTTTTGCTTCAGAATCTTTTTTGTGTGCCATTGTCGTGTGCAAGAGTTACCTCGTCCGCGGCCCCTTAGGCGATGATTTTAGTCACCACGCCCGCGCCGACCGTTTTGCCTCCCTCGCGGATGGCAAATTTCTGTCTTTCCTCCAAGGCAACCGGAGCAATCAATTTTACCTTGATGCTCACCGTATCGCCGGGCATCACCATTTCCGTTCCTTCGGGAAGAATCATCTCACCCGTCACATCGGTTGTGCGGATGTAGAACTGCGGCTTGTAACCCTTGAAAAACGGCGTGTGACGGCCTCCTTCCTCTTTGCTAAGCACGTAGATTTCCGCTTCAAAGTCCGTATGCGGGGTAATCGTGCCGGGCTTGGCGATAACCTGGCCGCGCTCAACATCTTCTTTCTTTAATCCGCGCAGCAATGCGCCGACGTTGTCGCCCGCCATGCCCTCATCGAGCAATTTATTGAACATCTCAATACCCGTGATGGTCGTTTTCTGCGTGGGGCGCAAGCCGACGATTTCAACTTCTTCGTTGACTTTCACCACGCCACGCTCGATTTTACCCGTCACCACCGTTCCGCGGCCTTCAATTGAAAAAATGTCTTCAATCGGCATAAGGAACGGCTTGTCGGTCTGACGAACCGGCTCGGGAATGTATTCGTCCAACGCTTTAATTAATTCAACAATCGGCTGTACCTCGGGCGCGTCGGGAGACGTCGCCTCCAAGGCCTTGAGCGCCGATCCGCGAATCACTGGAACTTCGTCGCCGGGGAATTCGTATTTCTTCAAAAGCTCGCGAACCTCGGACTCAACCAAGTCGATCAATTCCGGATCGCTCACCTGGTCAACTTTGTTCAAAAACACCACGATGCGCGGAACATCCACTTGGTGCGCCAGGAGAATATGCTCGCGCGTCTGCGGCATCGGGCCATCGGTCGCCGCCACCACCAGGATCGCGCCATCCATCTGGGCCGCGCCGGTAATCATGTTTTTGATATAGTCGGCGTGTCCCGGAGCGTCGATGTGCGCGTAGTGGCGCTTCTCCGTCTCGTATTCCGAGTGATGCAAGGCAATCGTGATACCACGCGCCTTTTCTTCGGGTGCGTTGTCGATCTGATCAACGCCCTCCTCTTTGGTAATGAGTCCCTTGAGTTTCAGGACATGCGTAATAGCCGCGGTCAGCGTGGTCTTCCCGTGGTCAACGTGACCAATGGTGCCCACGTTCACGTGCGGCTTATTGCGCTCAAACTTCGCTTTCTCTGCCATATGAGAAATGTTGTTTTTTACTAATAATAAACAAAACCATGCACGCGCCGCACCGGCCTTTTTTCATGCCCGTGATCGCGCGCAAAGCAGTGTGATGTATATTAAACGGGGATGCGGTTAATGTCAATATCCGCCTCCTCTTCCTGGGCGTCAGCCTGCGCCGCATAGAGAGTATGGTATTCGTCGCGGGTATGGAGCAATTCCTGATACGCGTCCCACCGGAGAACGGCGTACAACGGCTCACCGTGTTTGGTGATCGTGCAGGCCTCGTCGGTAGCCAGTACTTTTTGTATTTTTTGATAAAGCGATGCCATGGGAATTATAGACGCCTATCGGCGCACCGCGGTGCGCCGATAGAAATGGTAATTATACGAATTCAATAACGCTCATCGCCGAACCGTCGCCAGTGCGCAGACGGGAAACTTTCGTCACCCGCGTGTATCCCCCGAGCCGATCCGCGTAGCGCGGCGCAATATCATAAAAGAGTTTCATCGCCGCCGGTTTGGAAAGCCTGGCGATCAAAATCCGCAACGAAGCCACATTCTGTTTTTTGGCCACCGTTACTAGTTTATCAACCTCCCGCTTCATCTCCTTTGCGCGCCCATCCGTAGTACGGATGCGTTCCTTGATGATCAAATTCCGCGCAATGCTCTTTTTGAATGCCGCGCGCTGGCCTTTTTCCCGATGAAATTTTCTCCCTTGTTTAAGATGTCTCATGTCAGTAGCTTGCCTTGCTGATTATTTCTTTGACGCTTTTTTTGCTTTCTTGCCTTCGGCGGTCTTTTCGCCCTGCGTCGCATCAAATTCGGCAACGTCGATCTGCGAAACAATCTCCAGATGATCCTTTAAGATATTGGCCGCCTTATGTAGCGCGCGCGACGGAGAAATGGTGCCGTCGGTTTCGACGGTCAGCAAGAGTTTGTTGAAATCAGTGCGATCGCCTACGCGCATATTCTCGACTTCAATGTTGACGTTGGTAACCGGCGTAAAAATAGAATCAACCGCAATCGATCCCACCGGAAGCTTGTCCATCTTGCGGGACTCAACCGGAGAATAGCCCAGACCCTTTTCAATTGTCAGCTCCATCTCAAACTCGGTTCCTTTTGCGGTTAGCGTGGCGATATGCTCGCCGGGATTAACCACCGAAACTTCCGCGTCACCCGCAATATCTCCAGCCGTCACCTCGCCTTCTCCTTTTTTTCTAAGAACCAACACATGCGGTTCCTCGGCAAAAAAGGCAAAGCGAACTTTCTTGAGGTTGAGCATGATATCGACAACGTCTTCCAACACCCCCGGCATCGTTGAAAATTCGTGCTTCACTCCCTTGATCTTCACCTGTGTAATCGCGGCGCCCGGCAAAGAAGACAGAAGCACGCGACGCAAAGCGTTACCCAATGTGATGCCGTACCCCGTGTATAAACCGGCAATTTCAAAAACACCCTGCGACGACGTTTCGGAAACTTTTTTAATGATGACATTCTTGCTTAAAAATGTGTATTCCATGGTGCGATGTGCGCGTTGTCACGCAATAAAATTTTTATCGAGCGTAATAGTCGACAACCAAATTAATATTGAACGGGAGCTGTACGCGTTCGGGAGCGCCTTTGATAACGCCCGTCAGTTTCTGCGCGTCAACCGAAAGCCAAGGATCAACCGGACGTCCCTTGAGCGTTGTGGGCAATTCTTTAAACAGCAATAAACCCTTCTTGTTTTCCGGAACGGCAACCACATCACCCACGCGCGTTCGATATGACGGAACATTCGTCTTTCTTCCGTTCACCAGGATATGCCCATGGCTCACCAGTTGGCGGGCAACGATGCGCGACGGGGCAAATCCCATTTTAAAAACCACGTTATCCAAACGCATCTCCAGCGACGCAACAATGGCATCCTCAATAAAACTCTTCTTCCCCAGCGCCTTTTGAAAAAGGCTCTTTATCTGTTTTTCGGTCAAGCCGTAAGAGATCTTGATCTTCTGCTTCTCCATGAGCTGTGTTTTGAACTCCGAACCGCCGCGCGAAAAACGCGCTCCATGAACGCCGGGACGCTGTGGACGACGAACGGTCGCGCATTTAGGCGATGAACAGCGATGCGCTTTTAGGAACAGCTTGGTCTGCAACGCGCGCTCCTTTTTTTCTTTTGCTCTGAGTATATGCATAGATCAAATACGTCCTGCGGGTGATTCCTGTCTCGCGAGCC
>DAIEKJ010000005.1 GCA_027350645.1 Candidatus Wolfebacteria bacterium | reverse complement strand
ACTGCTTCGACCGTGAATGTGGTTCGGTGATGTGAATTTCCTCACCGCTTTCGGAGAGACGCGTACCGTGCCGGAAAGCTTGCGGACGACGTATGAGAAGCTGGTTGGAAAATCTGATCGTCGATCGTGGTTAGTTGTTGGTTGTGAGTAATTTTAAATTCTGCGCACCTTAGGCGATCGTGGTCCGTTATGCGGAATAGGCGTCGCATCCCGGACAGACAAAACGGTAAATCCTTGTCCCGCAAAGGTTCTTACCGCCGAATCCCGGCCGCCGCCGACTCCCTTGACGACAATATGAATGTTAAACGGTCCTGATTTTTTTATTTTCTCGATAACCGCGGTAGCGACTTTAGCGGACGCAAATGGCGTCGCTTTTTTTGGACCAGCAAAGCCCAGTGCGCCAGCCGACGACCACGCTAAAACATTGCCGCCCGCATCCGTCACGGTAATAACCGTATTGTTGTAAGTCGCGTTCACGTAGACCGTTCCGTTTTCCACCTTACGCGAAGACCCCGTGCTGGCCTTGGCCGACGCGACTCCCTCTTTTGGCTCATCCCCAATTTTTTGAACAACTTTTTTCTTGCCCATATATGCGAAATTACTTCAGCTCAACTTTCCGCTTTCCGCTGCCGACCGTTTTGCGAACATTGCCGCGGACCGTGCGCGAATTCGTCTTGGTCCGCTGTCCGTGTGCCGGCAGTTTGCGCGCATGGCGCGTCCCCCGGTACGATCCGATATCCTTAAGCCGAGCGATATTGCCGCGCACCACCTGCCGCAGTTCTCCTTCGACTTTGAAATGCTTTTCTATGTATTCCTTAATCTTATTCGTTTCTTCCGGCGCCAGCTCTTTGGCGCGCTTAGAAGGATCAATGCTGGTCGCCGCGCAAATTTCAACCGCGCGCGCCCGGCCGACGCCATAAAAATACATCAGCGAAACATCGATTCGCTTGTCATCCGGCAGGTTAATACCTAAGAGACGCATATGCTTGTATCCAAAATATCATAAGCGCGGCCTAGCCCTGCCGCTGTTTATGCTTCACGTTTTTACAAATAATATAGACGCGCCCGCTGCGGCGCACCACTTTGCAATCCTTGCAAATTTTTTTAACCGACGATTGGACCTTCATGGATGTAAACTCTTTATAACCGCTTAACAATAATGCCGCGATCGTTCCCAGGAGACATTTTCATAAGCACCCGGTCGCCCGGCATAACCCTGATGTGATGAATGCGCATGCGCCCTGCCAAATAGGCAAGAACGACTGCTTCATTCAACTGCACACGAAACATAGCAGAAGGGAGCGCCTCAACGACCACACCCTCAACAAGTTTTTCAGACGGTGCACCGGACATCAGTGCGCTCTATAGTAGGAAAAACCGATACAAAAGTCAACCCCACAACCGCAGGCCCGTTCGCACAGCGAGAATCAGCCGTCCTTACTGCACGGTTACGTGGATGCGATTGATGTTTTTAGGCGCCGAAGACACCCAGAACGGCCAAAAAACCACCGTCACCTTTTCAACGCCCGGAACCCCGAGGATATAGGTTTTTAGATCAATCTCTCCCTTCCCCGCAATCCCGTTGGTAATCGCCCCCGCGTCGATACGGTGAACGAAGGTCGTGGTGTAATCAAGAGGCAGCATCATCGTTCCCTTCTTCCAATCCGTCTGAGCGGAACGATATGCCAGCGTCTCGTTGGTCGCGTCATACGCCGCCGGATCGTCAAGCTTGCCGGAAGCCATGGAGGCAAGGAGCTGGCGCACGTCCGATGTCCGGAATGCCAACGCCTGGAGCGATCCCTCTATATAAACGGAAAACTGTCCCTGGCTATCCAGCGCCGCATTGACGCGCTCACTGGTCGTAGCTATGCGCGCGCCTCCGTCAACAATCTGAAAATCACTCCCCAGATTGTCGGCCAGCGATGAAACGAGAATTTCCTGGAATTTTTGCTCCGCCTGACTCCTGGCTTTGGCGATATCATCGGCGGTTGGATACGGACCGTTGCCCGCAAACCCTCCCGTTAAAGGCGTTGTGATCTCTCCATGATACATATCAAACTTCGGCGTTCCGGCAAAACCCGGGACGGTTAGTTTGCTAATCGGACCGATGTTGTATGACGGACCAGGTTGATCGGCGATCACCGGAACCGTTATGGTCGCCGGAGTCGATCCGGTCATCCCCGGAACCGTTACTTTGTTAACCAAACGGACAATCTTCCCGTCCGGAGCCTGGAAACGCGTCGTAGCGACTAATTTTTGCGGAGCGGGATTGCCGGTGTTGACGATCGTCAGATTCCCCTGCGCTTTCTGTTCATGATACGCATTCCCCGTCGGCGTAAACGAAAAAACATGGTTCTGGGTGCTCGTGCTGGGGAAGGTGAACAACTGGCCGGGAATCTGATTGGTCGAGGTGTCTATTTGATTGATATTTTTATTTACCATGACCGCATCGTGAAATTCCCAATTCACTTTTTTTGAGACAAGCGTCACATCAACCCGCGGCAGGATATAGAGCGCGGCAAAAAAAAGATATCCGACAACAACGGCGCTCAGCGCCCAGGTCAAGATTTTAACCCAACGCCGCATCCGGCGGCGATTGCCGCCAACCGTTTGGTCATCGGCGTCAAAACCAGAACCGGAAAGCTCCTCGTCTAAAGAGGGGCGTTTGTTGGCCTGTGTAAAAAATGCGGCATTCTCGGCGTGCGTATGTCCTCCAAAAACCGTTTCTGGATCAAGCTGGCGCAAAGAATCTTTGGACGATTCCTTTTCGGACCGGTTTTCGGCTTGGTCGCTCCTCCCCGGCGCCACGTGCGAAACAACGATGGGAATCTTGGAAGCCTTCCCCGCTTTGCTGGGGACAATGTCGACAACTTGTATAATTTTTTTCTTTCGAGATGTAGCCATAGTGTATAGGTTGGGATAAGTATACCGTCAGACGCGTTTGCGCGCAACCGCATTGCCGCTAAACGATGTCAATCGTGTGAGGAATCAGCCAACGAACCAGTTTCATCGCCTGTTCCGTAAAAACCCGCCGCGTCGGCACGCCGAAAACAACAACGTAATCCGCCAGAACCGCATCGTCGGCGATCTGTTCCATTGTGGAACGCCACGCGTCATTATTCCCAAGGAGCGCGCGTACCGAAAAAAGCAGCGGTGAGATTTTTTTATCCCGCACGCAGACGCTTTGTAGGGGTCCGGCATACACAAGCGCTCGCGACACGCCGGCCGATTTTTTAAATGACGCAATGCCGTGCGCCAGCCGGGCCATCTCCTGACTCACAAACAGCGCCAGCGCTCGGTGCGTACCAGCCGAAGCGCGCTGGGGAGACGCGACCACATCAAGCAGCCCGACAAAAACCGTCTGGTCGATTCCCAGCGCATGGTTAAGCGCTTCATACACAGTCCTGGTCCCGAAAACAAACGAATCAGCATACACGAGTCGGCCCTCCGCATAGACAAACATGGCCGTTTCAATGTCTCCCACCGAGGCAAAAACAAAATTCTTGGCGCGCGATGTTTTGGCGGACGGCGGCGCCATCGCCGCCAGCAGGCACAAAGAAAAATCTTCCTGCACAAAACCGGCAACCCGCGCGCGCGCAGGCAAGAGTTTTTGCAATGACACAAAAATCCCCCGCGCGATAAAGGTTTGCACCGCATCCACCGCAACGGCTTTGCCTGTCCGCGGCGCCAGCGCCGATCCATCGCCAATATCCACGCCGTCAACGCGAACCGAAAGGATGCGGTTTTGCACCAACAAAACACTCAAATCATCGAGCCCCAGCGCGACCATAGCATCACGCTTGTGATCATCAAGCGATCGCCAAAGGTGTTGCGAGAAAATATTCTGTAGCTCGTCGGCGGTTACGGTTTCTTTTGGCGTGGCGCGCAGATGCGTGACGGTAAAAAAAGTGGCAAAGGAGTTCTCTTTGGACAGCGTTACGATCACCCGATATGGCAATGGGAAAAAAATCGTCTTGAAAAAATATTTCAGCTTCTTGCTGGTGCCAAAGTTTTTTTCCGAGACACCTGCGATAAAAAAACGCGGTCCCTGCCGCGGAGGAGTGCTATCACCGCGCCGCGAAAGCGCCTGCAATTCCACGCCATCCTGCGTAAAACGCACCCACACAAATCGGTCGGCTATCCGTTCGGCGCCGACAGATCGACGAAACGTTTTTCTAATGCGAGCGAGTACTGCCATAGGAATCAGACAACCGACGCGCGGATGCGGCGCACACCTTTCCCAACCGCCTCCTCTTTAATAATCCGGATTTCGCCGATGGTTCCGGTATGTTCCACGTGCGGCCCACCGCAAAACTCGGCGCTGACCACTCCGCCGCTTGACTGGGAACCGATGGAGTACACCTTCACCACGTCGGGATATTTCTGTTTGAAAAACGACAACGCCCCGCTTGAAAGCGCCTGCTCCTTGGGCATTTCCTGGTAATAAACCGGCAGATCTTTTTTGACGACTTCGTTGGATAAATCGGCCACGCGCGCAATTTCTTCGCTCGTCAGCTTCCGATCAAAATTGAAATCAAACCGCAGGCGTTCGGGGTTGATATCCGACCCCATCTGGTGCACCCCCTCCCCCAGCACTGTGCGCAACGCCCATTGCAGGAGATGTGTGGCGGTGTGCATACGGATAACGCGGCTCAGTTCTTCCTCGTTGCCCGCCTTCAATTCCCCCGTATCCAGCACCAGACCGTGCCCGCCGAATTTTTTCTGTGCGCCGGCGCGGGATGTGTCCTGGTGTTTCTTTTCTTCAGCGGCAAATTCATTTTCAAAATCGGGCGATGTTTTTTTGGCAAACTCAAGCGTCAATTCTTTGGGGAGGCCGTATGTCTGATAGAGACCAAATGCCGCATTTCCCGTAAGCGCGGCCGTTTTGAGCGATTCAAGCTCGCGCAGTCCTTTGGCGATGCTCACCTCAAATTTCCCCTGTTCTTCGCGCCACACTCCCAGAATTTTTTCTGCTTCGCCAACCGCCGGATAGATGCCTGCAAACATTTTTGTGACGGCTTCATATCCGATTTGAAAAACATCGGCATGAATATCATTGGTGATGCGCACGGCAATGATTTTGCGCAACAGACGGCGCAGAACATACCCAGCCTCTTTATTCGACGGCACGATGCCATCAGCAATCAAAAACGATGATGCGCGGATATGATCGGCGAGAATATGAATGTCACGCTCGGAAATCCCCGCCGCCGCCTGCCGCACGGCGGAAACAATCGGCACAAACGCACTGGTTTCATACACGTTTGCCGCTCCTTCCAGCGTTGCCAGCAACCGCTCAAATCCCATTCCCGTATCGATGCCCGGACTGTCTACTTTTTTATATTTAAATGCTCCATCCGCTCCGGCGGTGGCATAATATTCGTTAAAAACCACATTCCACACCTCAACGCCTTTTCCTTGGCGCGCATGTTCGGGCGTGGGGGCGATATAAATTTCGGTCGTCGGTCCGCAGGGTCCCTGGTTGCCCGTCGGCCCCCAGAAATTGTCCGCACGCTTTCCCCAGAAAATACGCTCCTGGGGAATACCCACTTCATTTTTCCAAACCGCATATGCCTCGTGATCTTTTGGCGTATCCCCGTCTCCCTCAAACACCGTCACCCAGAGCCGCTCGGGTGCCAGTTCCAAAACATTGGTCAAAAACTCCCACGCCCACACGATCGCGGACCGCTTAAAATAACCCCCCGTTTCCGCATCGGTCGGATCATCGCTTCCCACCGGCCCGAACGAAAAATTCCCCATCATTTCAAAAAACGTCAGGTGCGTATCATCCCCCACCTCCTCAATGTCGCTGGTGCGAAAACATTTCTGCAGGGATGTGGCGCGATGCGATCCAAAGTCGGACTCGGGATTCAATTCGCCGGTATAATACCGCTTGAATTGCTGCATGCCGGCCGTCGTCAACAGAACCGATGGATCGTCGGGAACGAGCGACGAAGACGGAACGACGGTATGCCCCTTTGATTTGAAAAAATTGAGGAAATCCTTCCGGGTTTTGAGAAAATAGTCCATAAAGAAAAAGCGTTAGGTGCACTCATTAAAACAGAAAAAGAGAAAAAAAGAAAGCGCCCCGCTTTTTGAAAAAGCGGGGCGCGGCGCCAAGACAAGGCAATGCCTTTCTTTTATTCAATTCCCAATTTCTTGCGAATATCCTCTGGAGCATAGGCAAGCGCTTTGGGATTTATTTTGGCAACCATCAGAAGAAACTCAAGGTTATTTTGAAGATCTTCTGAAGCAAACTCGAGAGCCCCCCCATCGTGTTTAACTGCCTCAAGGACAATATCTCTGTCCGCGCGAAGATATTCTGAGGCAGACTCGAGAGCCCATCCATCTTGTTTGACTGCCTCAAACAAGCGAACTTTTTCTGATCCAACTTCCAGCGCCTCGGCGTGAAGCTCGTCTAATTTTCTCTTAAGAGCGAGAGGATCGTTTTTTATTATCGCTTCGATTTTTGCCTCTAAAATAGGTTCAGCCGCTTCTTTGCGGACAAATCCCCCTCCCTCTTCTTTGGGAATATCAACAAATTCACCGCGATGTTCTTCTGGCAAATCCTTCACCTGCCGATACTCGGGACTGGACGGATTAAATTTCTCCCCTGCCATATTTTTTTATTGGCTACTTATAATACCCTTAGTATTACTCCTTACGGTACACCCTGTCAAGCAACGCCACAACATATAAAAAGCGCCCCGTTTCAACAACGGAGCGCGCGCAAATCATCTCATCAGTACTCTTCCAGCGCCCGAGATTTTTCGTGTTCGCGCATTTTATCCAGCGCTTTAGCCTCAATCTGCCGAATGCGTTCGCGCGTGACCCCAAATTTCTTTCCTACCTCTTCGAGCGTATGCGTCACGCCGTCGTGAAGCCCGAATCGCATGGAGATAATCTCCCGTTCGCGCGGCGCCAAATCTTCCATAATTTCCAAAATCTTTTCGCGTAGCAACGTATGCGCCGTCACCTGGTCGGGCGAGAGGCCCTTTTCGTCTTTAATAAACTCGGACAACGTTGAATTTTCCTCGTCGTCCCCTACCGGCGCCTCAAGCGACAGCACTTCCTGCGAAATGTCCTGGATATGACGCACCTTGTCTACCGAAATGCCCATCTCAATGGCAATCTCCTCGGCCAGCGGATCGCGCCCCAATTCCTGCGCCAGACGGCGGCGAATCTGCGTGTATTTTGAAATGGTCTCCACCATGTGCACCGGAATGCGGATCGTGCGCGATTGATCGGCGATGGCGCGCGTAATGGCCTGCCGGATCCACCAGGTGGCATAGGTTGAAAACTTAAATCCCTTGCGATAGTCGAATTTATCAACCGCACGCGAGAGCCCGATATTGCCCTCCTGTATCAAATCCAAAATCCCCAGATTGGAACTCCGGTTAACATAGTGTTTGGCAATGGATACCACGAGGCGCAGGTTTGCCTGGATCAGCCGCTGGCGCGCTTCTTCGTCGCCCCGCTCGGAACGCCGCGCAAGATCCTTTTCTTCCTGTCCGGTCAAAAGCGCGGTACGGCCGATGGATTTTAAATACAACTGAACCGCATCGGGAAGATCGCTGGTCTCCAGCGACGCGATTTCTTTCTGTGAAACTTCGGCTTTTTCATCGGCAACGATCAACTGCCCCACTTCGATCACTTTGATATTGCGCTGTTCCAATTCCCGATAGACGCCCTCCAAAAACTCAATATCGCTCTCAATGTTGGGAAAGAGCGTCATAATTTCGCCGTCGGTCACAAAACCGCGGCCCTTGCCGCGCTCAACCAATTCCTCGATCAGCGCCGGATTAAATATCTTTGACGTTGCCGGCGACATCTGCGCAAACGCAGCCTTGCGGGCGGCAACCGCGATGTCCTCTTTCTTATGCGGCACCACGGGACCCTTGGCAACTGCCGGCACGGGATTTTTCGCCGCGCTCTTTGCCGGATGCAAAGCCGGCCGAGCCGCTTTCTTGTTCCGCGCCACAACGGATGACGGACGTTTTATTGATTTCTTTTTTGAATGCGCACCCGCACCTGCCTTTTTTGTCCGTGAGGATTTTTTTTTCTTTTGTGCCATACGATACGAATATATAAAAAGCGGAGAAGAGACACCGTCAAGCCCTTCTAACCGCGGGGCTCATTATCAATTACTTTTGCCATTTCGTCAAATGCGGCCACCAGCGCGTCAACCCGTTTCTGGTCGTGGGCGCGTTCCGCTTCTTGTATTTGCATCGCTAATTCTTCACGCCGCTCGCGGATATATTCCCGCCGCACCTCTTGGAGCAGGAACGCCGTTTCCGCCCGCATGCTCTCCGCTGAACTTTCCTGGACAACCAGCGATGAGCGCATATCCAACGCATCAAGAAACGCTTTGTCCTCGGGCTGGCTTTCTTTTCCGTTTAAATATGCCAGAACCCCGTCATACTTTTCAGGGAGAAACGTCTCTGCGTCAACCAACGCACCGATCGTTCCCGGTTCAATGAGCGCATTCATAAAGAGGCGCACCCATACTTTTTCACGGCGCGTATGCGGTTCGTATAGCTGTTCGCCACCCGATCCGGCAATGGTAACCGTAGCCCGCGGATCAATGCGAGGCACCGCTGACGGAGCGCTTTTTTTAAGAAGAGCGAGTTCGTCGACAAGAACGCTCTCCTTTATACGCGCCACCTCGGCAATTTTTTGCATCCAGGCATATTGCTCAAGCGGACTGGCCAATTCAATGACCTTGCGCAATACATGGCGTACCCGCTCCTTCTGGCTCCCCTCGCCGTTCAAAATATAACGGTTGCTGTAGTAGGTAACCGCCGTGGGCGAGGCGGCAATAAGCCGCGCAATTGCCCCCGGATGCGCCGCAACATACTCGGCGGCATCTTTCCCATCCGGAACCGTAAAAACCAATACTTCAAAATCGAGCCGGTGCGCCATATCGATGGCACGCTCGGCGGCGGCCTGTCCCGCCTGATCAGCATCAAATGCAACCACCAGCCGGTGCGCCATTTTTTTAATAATATCCAAATGCTGGCTGGTCAGTGCCGTTCCCGACACCGCCACGGCATTGCGCACGCCATCCTGATAGAGCATCAAAAGATCCATTTGTCCCTCAACCAGCATCGCCTCCCCCGTTTCGCGAATCCCCGCTTTGGTTTTATGGAATCCGTAGAGTATTTTTGATTTATTGAACAGCAGCGTTTCTGGCGTGTTGATATATTTGCCGGTTGTCCCCGTATCCAGCCGCGGCAATATTCTCCCCGAAAATCCGACCGCTTTCCCAAACACATTATAGAGCGGAAACATAATCCGTCCGCGAAACCGATCAATGTACATGCCGCGCTCGTTTTTAAAAACCATTCCAGCCCGCTCGACATCGGCGACGTCGTACCCGCGATTGACCAGATACAGCATCAGCGCGTCGGGCTCGGCGGGCGCATAGCCGATTTCAAACGCGTCGATCGTTTCGGGCGCCAGCGCGCGGCCGGCAAGATACGCTGTTGCCTCGGCAACCTCCTGCCGCTGTTGAACAAAAAAATCCTTCGCCGCATCGACAACGTCATAGAGAACGCCAAACTCTTTCTGGCTCGAAGGACTGACGCTCCGTAGCTCTACCCCCGCTTTTTCAGCAAGCATTTTGAGCGCCTCGTGAAACTCCAGCGTATGATACTTCATCACAAAACTAAAAATGTCCCCGCCCTCATTGCAGGATCCAAAACAATGCCACGTCCCCCGATCGGGCGACACAATAAATGACGGTGTCTTTTCCTTGTGGAACGGACACAGGCCCTTGAGATTCTTTCCCGCCGGCATGAGGCGCACATACTCGCGCACCACCTCGGCGATAGGAAGCTTTTCTTTTATCTGCTGGATGGGGTCTTGCATAGAGAAAACACCTGGTGCGCCCATTGTATGCCAAAAGAACCCGGGACGCAAAGCTCTGCGGGACCGGCAAGCCGCTTGATTCAACACGACCGCTTCATACGCTTTTTAATCAGACAGACGATATCGCGCGCATCCTCAATGGTAGCTAAAAAAACAATTTCATCCGATCCCCGCCGAGCACACAACAAAGCAATCTCACCCCGATCGCCCCGCGTGCGCAGTCCTTCGGCGCGCGGGACATGGATGTGCAGAACGCACAAGCCGAACGCACGGCCTATTGCCGAGCGCGTCACGTACACGGACTCAATGTGATGATACGGAATAATGTCATGTCCGGAAAAAAGCACCCCGCAACGAATAATCATGCTTTTTTCTCCAAGGGCGTAGGTAAAACAGTGCGAACGGATGGCGGAAAAAACAACCGCGGCGATGCTCATCCAAAAGATACCGCGAATAAAAATATCCTGCGCCCCAAGGGTATGGGCAATCGCGGCGACGCATGCAAAAACGACGGCGCCAACAGCCAGCGCGAACACAAAATGTAACGCTACAGCCCGCTTGCGCAACCGATAATGACGACTCAGTTCGATCATGGCGGAAACGATTATTTTCCCCCCGACCTTTCGCGCCCGGACGCGTCCCTGTTTGTCATCGACAATGATCTATGGCCCATCAGTATACCACAAAAAAGAGAAAACGAAAAAAGCGGCCGAGGGCACCGCTTGTTTCTTTTTTCTCGCGCGCCACACTGGCCGCGGGACGATGATCTATGTACTCCCGATAATAAAGATTCGGGATACTCTCCGTCCGCTCGTGCGGACAATCAGAGGAGTGGAGGCAACGGGAAAACAATTCCGTCAGCCGCGTTTATTGGGAGCAACGGCTCCGCGCGGTGGGACATAATAACGCCCCAAACTGATCAGAAGAATCCCGATGCTAACCCCCGTCCCTCGAAGAGCTGTAAGGTGCTTTGCGAGTGGTTGCCCACTCACCCTTTTAGTATACACCCGCCCGCAGGAAACAACAATAAAAAAGTGAATAACTTTTATTCGTACCGCAACGCCTCAACCGGGCTCTTTTGGGCCGCATTGCGCGCCGGAAAAACGCCAAACGTCAATCCAATTGCCGCCGAAACGCCGACACCGAGTCCGATCCCCATCCATGAAACAACAAAGGGGAAAACGATCCCGGTCGCTTTTGTCGCCACCGCCACCGCCAGCGCGGTCACCCCCAAACCGCCAACAATGCCGATAATCCCCCCGCCGATAGAAAGCAGCAACGCCTCAAAAAGAAACTGCAACAGGATATTTCCGCTCGTGGCGCCCAGCGCCTTGCGCAGTCCGATCTCACGGGTCCGTTCGGTCACCGATACCAGCATGATATTCATCACGCCCACGCCGCCCACCAGCAATGAAATAGCCGCCACCAATGTTAAAAACGCCGTCAGGGAAACAAACACGGTGTCGATACTGCGCATAATATCTTCCTGCGTCTGTATAGTAAAATCGTCCTTAGACGGATCGGTGATATTGTGGTCGGCGCGCAGTGTGGTCTGGATGTCCCGCACCATGCCAGGCACCGCTTCAACCGTCCGCGCCTGCACGACGACTTCATTGAAATAATGAATGCCGCCCAGCAAATATTCCTGCGCAGACGTATAGGGCACAACGATCATATCATCGATCCCGATCATGGCGGCGTTGGACGATGAAAAGACGCCCACGACAGAAAACTTCTGCCCCTTCATGGCTATTTTCTTACCGATAGGATCGTTGGCGCCGAACAAATCTTTGGCGACATTCTTCCCGATAACCGCCGCACGCGCATAGGAATCAACGTCCGTTTTTGTAAACGCGCTCCCTTGGGCGATGGTTAAATTGTATATATCAAACACATGCGCGCCGCTTCCCAACAGCGTTTCGATAACCGTCTGGTCTCCGTAGGTGGCGCTCACCGATCCCTCAACCGACGGATTGACGAGCACCGCATCGGGGACATTGTTAGGATCCTCAAGCTGGTCAATGTCGTTCTGCTTGAGCGATTGATTTAAAACCGCTCCCGCCGCGCTCATCGGATTATTCCCCTGGATACGGCCCGGACTAATAAACACATTGCGCGCGCCAAACGACTGCACTTCCTGCAAAATCAGCGCCTGCGCGGCGTTGCCGATGGACATAACGATGATAATCGCCGCCACGCCGATAATAATACCCAGCGCCGTCAGCGCGGATCTTATTTTATTTCCCAGCAAAGCGCCGGTCGCCATGCCGAGAACATCGCTTACCGATGCGTGTGATTGGCCTGATTTATTCATACCGCAATGCTTCAATGGGACTTTTACGCGCCGCGCGCCATGCCGGAAAAATCCCAAACACAAGCCCGATGGTCCCCGACACGACCACGCCCAAAAGAATGCCCGAAACCGAAATGACAAAAGGAAACGCGATCCCCCACCAATAGTTGGCCGCAAACGAAACGAGCCACGACACACCAATGCCCCCCGCCACGCCGATGCATCCTCCCAAAACAGTCAGCGCGGCCGCCTCAAAAAGAAACTGCAACAGGATATTTCCGCTCGTGGCGCCCAGCGCCTTGCGCAGTCCGATTTCACGGGTCCGTTCGGTCACCGATACCAACATGATATTCATGATCCCCACGCCACCCACCACCAGCGAGATGGCGGCAATGCTTGCTAAGAGCACGGTTAAGATGCTGGTTACCGTACCCACGGTTTGCGCGATGCTGGCCTGCGTTTGTATGGAAAAATCATCCTTTGACGGATCAGTGATGTTATGGTTGTTGCGTAAAAGCGTCGTCACATCCTTAATCATTGCCGGCACCAGAGCCGGCGACGACCCCTCCACCACGATGCGCTGGAAATATTTAATACCCAGAATATTGTCCTGCACGATCGGATACGGCGCAATCACCGCTTTGTCGAAATTGATAAACGATCCGGCGCCCTGCGTTTGCAAAACGCCGATAACCTGAAGAATCTGGTTGTTAATCCGTATTTTGCGGCCGACTGGATCGTTGCCACCGAAAAGTTCCTTGGCAGTCGTCGCCCCCAGCACCGCCACCGGCGCCCGGTCGGCAACATCGTTGGAATCAAAAAATCTTCCGTTGGATATATTTAACGCGAACAGCCGCGCGATATCCTGATTGCTCCCCAGAATCATCGCCGTATACGTCTGCGACTCGTATACCATGGGCTGCTGCCCGAACACCACCGGCACCACGCCTACAGCCTCAGGAACATTGGCGGGATTTTCCAGATCCGAAAGATCCTTTTGCGTCAACGAATCGCTCAACAGCGTGCTGGCCGCTCCCGACGGACCGGTCGGCTGGCGTCCGGGCAGAATGAAAATATTAT
The DNA here is from genome assembly GCA_027350645.1 of Candidatus Wolfebacteria bacterium. Taxonomy (GTDB): domain Bacteria; phylum Patescibacteriota; class Minisyncoccia; order UBA6257; family JAGOQP01; genus DAIEKJ01. The sequence continues at coordinate 6,078 of DAIEKJ010000005.1, read as the reverse complement.
TGGGTCCGAATTTTTGGAATTCTCCCAAAATCAACTCATTGGCTCCCTGCCCCAGCGACATCACAACCATAATAGACAGAATACCGATGACAATTCCCAGCATCGTCAAAAACGTCCGGCTCTTGTGGGACGAAAGACCCATCAGCGCCGACCGCCCGATGTCAGTAAAAGAAATCATGGACCGCGCGTTTATTTTATAAAACCGTCCTTGGCGATAATGCGGCGATGCGCGACCGGTTGATCGCTGTCGATGCGGCCATCGACAATATGCACCGTCCGGCGCGCGGCCTCGGCCACGTACAGCTCGTGCGTCACCACCACCAGCGTTCGGCCCTGATCATTGAGCATCTGCAAAAATTCCAACACCACCGCTCCCGATTTTGAATCAAGATTTCCCGTTGGTTCGTCGGCAAAGATAACCTTCGGATTGTTCACCAGCGCCCGCGCGATAGCGACGCGTTGTTTTTGTCCGCCGGACAATTGCGATGCCTGATACCCCCGCCGATCAGCAAGACCAACCAAATCAATCATCGCCTCGGCGCGCTCGACACGCTCTTTTTTGGATACCCCCGCATATACGAGCGGCAAAACAACGTTGTCCAAAACGGAAAGCCGCGGCAGAAGATTGAATGACTGAAAAACAAATCCAAGTTTTTCGTTGCGGATGCGCGCCAGTTCGGCGTCCGAATACGACGACACTTCTTTTCCCTCAAATGTATATGATCCGTCCGTGGAACGGTCCAGGCATCCCAAAATCTGCAACAGGGTTGATTTTCCCGATCCGGACGCGCCGGTAATGGCGACAAACTCGCCGTCGTTGATGGTCAGCGACACGCCGTCCAGAGCGCGGGTATCAACCCCGTCGTCACTGTATATTTTGATTAATTTTTTTATTTCGATAAGCGACATTGTATTGGAGAGGCGGATTAATCAGCCACGAATGTTTCCACGGTTTTCATGCCGGCTGTTTTAGGAAGACGAATCCAGAACGCCGCCACGATTCCCAGCGCCATGACGATCGAGGCGATGGAAAACACCGACGCATACGCCCCCACCTGTGCCTTAAGTATAACCAATTCTACCCCCCGCTGATAGTCCAGCGACGACGTGCTGCGCACCACGCTGTTGCTGGCAATGCGCATAACATTGCTGTTAATCAGCGTATTTAAGATCGATCCAAAAACCGCGATACCGAACGCACCCGCTACGTTGCGCGCCAATGCGGAAATGGACGACGCAACGCCAACCTCGCGCACCGGCACGGTGGCGACAATAACATTGCTTCGTTGTCCCATCCCAAAACCAAGTCCGAACGACATCACCGAAAGCGGGACCATAATCGCCAGCGCCGACGAGCGCGGATCAAGAAAAGAAAACAGCGAGAGTCCGAACGCGGCCAGCGCGGTGCTAAAAATAATAACCCACCGCGGCTGGACTAAGCCGGTGAGTCGGCCGCCGATCCATGAAGCGGCCACCATGAACACCGCCATGGGAATAAACAGATATCCCGTCTGAGTCGCCGTGTATCCCAAAAAAGTTTCGGCAAAAATAGGAATCAGAAAAACGCTCCCCATCATGCCCATAAACGCAATAAAACTATTCAACAGCGAACACACGAACGCGCTGTTGCGGAAAAATTTCAAATCAACGATCGGCTCGGGATGGCGCTGTTCAATGAGCACAAACGCAATGCCCCATGCCACCGTGGCAAGGTAACTAATGATACTGGGCAATGACGTCCACCCCCACGTCTGCCCCTGATCAAGCACCAGCACCAGAGATGCCAGCGCCGATCCCAGCGTCAAAGCCCCCCACCAATCAAACTGATGATGCACTTCTTTCCCGATCGATTCTTTGATAAATGTCATCGCCATGCCAAGCCCCAGCAATCCCACCGGCAGATTAATCAAAAAAACCGATCGCCAACCAAACGCATCAATCAACGGACCGCCTAACAACGGCCCGAATACCGATGCCAGCGCAAACGACACCGACCAAAGTCCCAGCGCCTGCGACCGCTTGCGTCCCTCGGGAAAAGTGACCGCAAGAATAGCCATCGCCGTCGGATAGTCCGCCGATCCGGCGATGGCCTGGATGACGCGGAAGACGATCATGGACGACAGGTTCCACGACAGTCCCGATAAAATAGAACCAATGATAAAAACGACAAATCCGATAATGTATACTTTTTTGCGCCCAATGGTATCACCCAGTTTCCCCCAGATAGGGACAAACACGGCATTGGCGAGAATATAGGCAGTGGCAATCCATCCCGCAGCGCTGATGGTGATGTGAAAATCGCCGATAATTTTAGGGAGGGCCAAATTGACCACTGTTTGATCGAGCCGCCCAAGGAATGTGCCGATAATGACCGTGATCAAAACCAACCACGGCATCACACTTTGCCCGTCTGTGCGTTCCGCGACGCTCATACGCTCCTAATTTCGGTAAATCCACAACTTAGCCGACATGCCATTTTTCAGCTCGGGATAGCGCGTGACATCATACCGAACTTTGACGTCGAATTGCTCAACGGGACGCTGATCGGAAATATTAAAAACAATATCGGATTGCCGAGATGTCGGGCTGATTTCATCGACAACGCCCTGATACTGCTTTGAACCAAACGCATCAACGGTAAATGTGACCGGGTCGCCGATTTTAATCTGACTCAATCCCTTATCCTCATCAACTTCCCCCACGACCCGCAGTTGATTGGGATCAATCATCGTCACCACCGTTTGCCCGGGATTAATAAGCGTTCCCAGCTGATCATTGGTGCTCACAATCAATCCGGCAATATTTGTTTTCACCAGCTCATTGCCCACCTGCGCCACCACGGCATTGGCTCCAACCGTATCGCCGGCATTAACCATCACGTCCTGGAGCGTCCCACCGTGCACGGGCGAAAGATTGATGAGCGGCGCCTGCACATACGCCATATCAACATACACGCGCTGGCTGGTGATATACCAATAGATGCCGCCGCCCACAGCGCCGACCACCAAAACCACCCCGAGCAATGCGAATACCATCGCCGCGCGGCTCATTTTTTTTATTTCTTTTTTCTCCTCCTCAACACCACTTAGAATCTTTTTCTCGTCGGCAAGAATATGTTCTTCGCGCGAAAGCATTTCTTTCTCCGTCCGTGTTTCGTTGTTCGTTGGCATAGGTGTAGACCGTATGATGCAAAAATAGTTTTCGCCCCACGCGGTTTATTCGGAAACGACCTGATCCCCCTCATCCAGACCGGAGACAATTTCGGTTCGGCCGTCCGATCCGCGCAATCCAGCCGTCACCGGCACCTGTTTTGTTTCTCCGGTTGCGGTGTTGGCGAGCACAAGGACAAACTGACTGCCATTATTATCGATAATATCCCGCGTCGGCACATACAACACGTTTTCTTTCTGCGCGGCCATGATATCAACATTGGCCGTGAGTCCCGGCAAAATGCGGGAATCTTTTTTGGTAAACTGCAAAGTTGTCTTGTAGGTCGCCACGCCATCCAATGTTGTTTGTGAAAGATCGCGATAGAGTACTTTGGCATCAAACATGACATCGCTTCCATACGCATCCAGTGTCACTGACGCGTCTTCCCCCGGTTTAATTTTGGCGATATCCGATTCGGCGATATACGCATCAATTTGAAACGCGCCGGAGCCAATCAACGATACCACCGGCGTATTCGATTGGACGATATCACCGACACTGGGACCGACTTTGGTAACAATGCCGGAAAAAGGCGCCGAAAGAATCGTATTGGCAATCTGCGCCTGATCATAAGCAACCTGCGCCTTGGCTTGATCAACCAACGCCTGCTGCGCCGCAATCTGGTCCTGAGTTGCCGACGCCTTGGTAAGCGCCAGAGCGTCCTGCGCGCTGGCCAGTGCCGCCTTGGCGGCGCTGATGGCTTGCTGTTGGCCGTTTATTTCCGTCGCCGCTCCATTCACGCTGGTGCGGGCAGAGCTGACCGCGGTTTGATATGCCGTCAGAGTCGCCGACGAAACATTGGTAGCGCCGTTAAGCGCATCAAGTAATCGATTCAGAAACGAGCGGATGCTCGTCAGATGCCCCTGCGCCTGCGCCAATGCGGTATCCAACTGCGCCTGAGATGACGTCGCCGACAAAAGATACAATTGACCGTGCCACACATTCAGTTCGTTGCCCGCCGCAACGCGAAGCCACTGCGTATCATTGACCGCCTGCTGATCTGTTGATGAAAAAGTTAGTTGCGGGTTGGCGGTATCGGCGTTTGAAAACATCGCCGCCGTTTGGTTGCGTACCGCGTCCTGCGCCTTGGCATAGGCATCGGCAAGCGCGTTTTCGACATTGCTATAGGCATTGGCCACCGCCTGCTGGGCTTGATTGACTGCCGCCTGGCTCACCTGGATATTCTGCGGCGTGGCGCCGGATAGCAACTGATTCAACTGCGCAGTCGCCGCCTCAACTTGAGCCTTCGCCTGAGCTAACTGCGCATACAAATTGGCATTATCAAGAACCGCCAACGTATCGCCAGCGCTTACTGTATCGCCCACACTAACCGGAAGACTGGTGATGCGACCACTGCTCACGAACGCCAAATCCAAACTCTGTTCCGGAGTCACTGTTCCCGTAACGCTCACCTCCGAGGTGACAGTTCCGCGAGCCACCGGAGTCGTAGGCGGAATAACCGCCCCGCCCCGGCCGAACAACATCCACCCGCCCCCGACGAGAATAATAAGAACCGCCGGAATCCATACCGATTTCTTTTTCAAAACCGACCATAGTTTTCCCCAAATCGTGCGCGCCTTTCCCATAAATATTTTATGCTTATAAAAATGACTCTTGTTTTAACACGCGAACCTGTGTCGGGGCTAGTGTATCAAGAATTACTTAGAAAGTCAAACTAATTCATCCCAGCCCGTCCCGCAATCGCGGGACGGGCTGGGATATAACGCACCACCGATACAAAATTAGAAGGTGAGGTGTTTTGCAAACGACCCCACGAGCGGCAGTTCTTTTTCCGTGCCATTGATCGCGTGCACAATGCCCATAATCCAAAGCAAAAGCACGAGCAACGACCCTATCGGCAGAATAATAAACCATCCCAAGAAAGGAACAATCGTTCCTACAACGCTGACAACCACTTCAGTAATCAACAAAACCAATCCCTGCTTAACGTGAAATTTTACGAACGGGTCGTTCTTGGCATCGGTCAGCAGCGGGAGAAAAAAAATAATATACGCCAAAACCGCCATCCCGATATTCTTCCCGCTTCCCTTTTTCATGCAAATACAATCGTCGCCGTTGCATCCCTTGCACTCCACGCATCCGTGCGGGCATTTTGATTTTTCCTTTTCCTCGTGTCCCTCATGCGCATGTTGATGTTGTTCGTGTTCCATAGATGTGATAAAAATGAATAGTAAGCACCACGGACCGTTTCCTACTCAAGCCCCGCCAGATATTTCCGAACCTTTTCCCCAGGGTCCCCTTCCCATTTTTCAGCGCGTGCCGCGTCATCTTCTCCGACATCAAGGAAGACACCCGTCACCTCGTCGGGAACCGCATGCGCAAGCATCAGCGAACGCGCAAACGAATATATCGTCTCTCGGGAAAAATCTTTGAGCACCTGATCCCCCAGCAAGGTTGTATTGAGCGTCTCTTTTTCCTCGCTGGTAAAAATCCTATCTTGCCCAAAACCCTCCGCAAGCAACCGCGCCGCGTCGATAGGAACATTGCACTTTTTATTTAATATCCGCGCCAGCGATTCCCGCCACATCACCGGGTAATTTTCCGATCCTTCTTTACGAGCAAGCGCTGGTAACTCAACATCCGGCGGCAACGAAACATCACCGCCCGCCGGCACAAACCCGACATTTTTCCCTTCCTCAGGTTTTTTTCCAAATCCAAACATAGGCAAGATTTTTTAATAATATTTCTTCACCTTTTGTTCTGCAAGCATACCACATTTTCTCTCATTTTTACATAACCCCAAACCACCCCTACCCTCCTTTTCACCGTAAAACAAAACCACCCCTCGCGGGGCGATTGTATTGTACTGCGGAGGGGGCGAGAATCTCACTGTTCGCCCCCGACCCC
>DAIEKJ010000059.1 GCA_027350645.1 Candidatus Wolfebacteria bacterium | reverse complement strand
ACCGCACCGTAAACAGTATATGGATCACATCAACCACCCAAACAATCGAAATAGATAAATTGCAGGAGGTGCGGCGATGCGTGGGCTACGATAATGACACAACTTTTCTTTTGAAGAAAATAAAGAGGCGATAGCGTGTCTCAAGTTGGCTGCGGGGGAAGGAATCGAACCTTCATACCGAGATTCAAAGTCTCGTGTCCTACCATTAGACGACCCCGCAAAAACACGGATACATACTATCCGTTTTTTATAACCGACGCAACTAGCAATCAAAGCCCGACCTTTTGGTCTTAAGATTTTTGTATTAGTGCGACAAAGGCTCCATTTCTTCCATCTATAAACTTCTCCATTTTCCATCCGGTTCCCTCAAGAATTTTTTTCACTTCTTTTTTTGACGCGAGCAGATAATCAAACCAATTACCAATAAGATTGTTGTATCGCACGCGTATTCTTAATTGCCCAGACATCCGCCCGTGCCCTCTGTTTTTCTTTTGGTATGCAAGATGGATGGGATTCTTGGTTCCATATGGATCTCGTGATTCAGCTATTATTAAAGCATTCCGAGAGGTTATTAAATGAAGTCGTCTGAGTAGGAGCTTTGCTTTTCTATATGATCCAAATAGCCCAAAATTGTTTCCGAGCATAATAATTGAATCAAACGAATCAGCTTTGAAAGCGCCAATGTCGTCAATGGATCTAACAAAAGCGCGTTTGAGCCCTCTTTGCTTTGCGATTTTTATGGATAACGGAGAATTATCAATCCCGGTTACCATAAACCCATGCTTTTGCAGATATAGCGAATGTCTCCCCACACCGCATCCTATATCCAAAATCCTTCCCTGGGCATATTTAATGGCTTTTTTGTCTAAATCATCCCAGTTCTTATAGTCAGAGAAATAAGTTTCGGCGCCATATTTTTCTCCAACAGAAATTAAGCCATCGTTACGCTCAATGATTTCATGTTTTGGTTTGCCGGTTTTAAAATAACTCCAGAGTTGTTGCCCGTATGCATCAACGATTTTTTTTGATTTCATAAAGCTTTCTTATTTCTTTGCTTCCGCGGTGTTTTCAATAATCGCCACTTCAAAGGGGACGATAGGAAAAGGGTTATAGCGCATCTGCATATAGGCAGTGATAAGATCTTGCACCAGTTTCACGTGTTTTTTTTCGTTTATGCGCGCGGCATGTTTTTTAATGCTCTCCAATTCCGTTTGCGCCAATTCTTTGGCAAACCACTGTTCTAGCGATGGGTTAAGCGAAAGCGAGAGCGCCCGGCGTACGTACTCGGTTACGTCCTTATTAAACTGAAAAAGATTGTGCCCTTGCCCGTGTACCTGGTAGAGGATATCCAGCGCGCGGGTTCGATCGCCGGTGATCAGCGCCGCGGACATATCGACGATGCGGTTGAAGTCGACAGCGCCCACGACTCGTTCAACATTCTTAACCGTCACTTGGCCGTCTTTAAGTGAAGCGATCTGATCAAAGAGCGATTCGGCGTCACGCAGTCCGCCGTCAGCAAGACGCGCAATCATCTCCAGCGCCTCTCGTTCGGAAAGAGCGTTTTCTATTTTACCGATGTGTTCCAGCTTGGCGACGATTTCCTGCAGAGTGAGTTTATGAAAATGCAATCGCTGAGTGCGCGACGAAATAGTGGCGGGGACTTTTTCAAATTCCGTAGTTGCGAGAATAAACACGACGTGCGCCGGCGGCTCTTCCAGTGTTTTGAGCAGGGCATTGAACGCCTGCGGCGTGAGCATGTGCGCCTCGTCAATGATAAAAACCTTGTGGCTAAAAGAGGAGGGGAGCGTTTGAATATTTTCTTTTAGGTTGCGGATTTCGTCGATCCCGCGATTGGACGCGGCATCAATCTCTACGACATCCAACGCTTGTCCGGCATCAATGGTTAGGCAGGCCTGGCACTCATTGCACGGCTCTCCTTTTTTTGCAAACGCCGCATCCTTGGCGCGTTTCTCGCAGGTAACGATTTTTGCCAGAATACGGGCGGTGGTGGTCTTGCCGGTGCCGCGGGGTCCATACAAAAGATACGCGTGCGCGATTCGGTCGGCGGCGGCCTCATTACGCAAGACCGTAATGATGTGCTCTTGTCCCACTAATTCAGTTAAATCCTTTGGGCGATAGGTTCGATAGGATGACGCGCTCATACGAGGGTATTGCCGATACTATACTATGGCTGGCCCCATCAAGCAACCTTTGCCATGGTTGGGTTTTTGCGGTATACTTGGCTCATGTTTCAGGTGACGACGGGAGAGTTTTCCGGTCCGCTGGACAAGCTGTTGGAGCTCATAGAGGCCAAAAAGCTTGATATCACCCAGGTTAGTTTAGCCGAGGTAACCGGCGATTTTATTATCTACGTCGAATCTCTCAAAGTGAGCGCGCCATCATCCGGCGATGGCGCCGATGAGCATGCGGACACGCGCGTGCTGGCTGAATTTTTAGTAGTGGCATCCCAGCTCATTTTGATTAAATCAAAAATGCTGGTGCCCGATGCGCCGATTTCAGACGAGGAGCAGGAAACAATAATTGATCTTGAGCGGCGTCTGAAGTTGTACCGCGAGCTCAAACCGCTGTTTGTGGTGCTCAAAGCCACATGGGCGTCGTCGCCACGGCTTTTTTCACGCCAAGCATACGCGGCGATGGCGCCGATGTTTTATCCGGCGCCCAATGCAACGCCGGAAGCTCTGGTCAATGCCATGACGCATCTGGTATCATCGCTGGGATCGCTGGCAACCGAAAAAGAGACGATTGAACACCAGATTATTTCATTGGAAGAGAAAATTACCGAACTACTGACCACCATTACCGAGCGGGCTCAGACATTTTCGGATGTGGTGTCGCAAAAATCGCGCCAGGAATCAGTCGTTCTGTTTCTCGCCCTTCTGCATCTCTTGCGCGATCACCGGTTGTCGGCACAGCAGGATGGAATTTTTAATGACATTGCCATACAAAAAGTGTAAACTGTATCGCGATCACGCCTATGGACGAAAATCAATCACCATCATCAGCGGCACATCCGCAGAATCCGGAAACGCACGGAGCGGTTGAGGCGCTTTTGTTTCTCTCCGGAGCGCCGATTTCTTTGGACAAGATAGCCGCGCTTCTTAATATTGATCGAACTGGCGTGGAAGAAATTATCGCCACGCTTGAGGACCGGTACGCGCAGGATAATTATCGGGGATTGCAAATCGTTCGGGGGCAAAACGAAGTAACGCTAGCAACCAAACCGGCGCATCAAGCGCTTTTGGAAATAGTAGCCAAGGAAGATCTCAAAGAAGAGCTGACACCCGCCGCGCTGGAAACGCTTTCGCTTATCGCTTATTTTGGGCCGCTGTCGCGTCCGCAGATTGATTTTGTCCGCGGAGTGAACTCAAGCTTTATTGTCCGAAACCTTTCCGTGCGCGGGCTCGTTGATCGAAAACAGGGGAAAGGAAACGCGTATGTGTATACGGCCAGCGTCGATTTTCTGAAATATATGGGCGCGGGATCGGTGCAAAAATTACCCGACTACGAAAAATACCGCGAGATGAAAACGCATTATTTGGACGATACTGAATCGTCTCCACAGCA
>DAIEKJ010000058.1 GCA_027350645.1 Candidatus Wolfebacteria bacterium | reverse complement strand
GAGGGCATCGTGGGGACTTTGCTACTCGCTCCTGCGCTGGCGCGCAGAGGCCGCTCTTCCCGGGCGACTATAAAATAACCAATTGTCGCCCGTTGAAAGCAAAACCATTTGCTTCCAACCCATTTTGCTACTGCGGAATAGCGCGTTGTCAAAATGCGGATATACTCTACCAAACGAACGCGGTTATTTCAAGTTGTGGGCAGTTTTGTTTCATGGTACAGTGCCGGCATGAACACCCAACAATCCCCGCTCATCATCGGCCTGGTTGGAGAAATGGCCTGCGGAAAAACGGCAACCACTGATTACCTGATCCAAAAATACGGCGCCAGGGCCTATAAATTTTCCGGCATGTTGCGCGATATTCTGGCACGCATCTACCAGCCGACCACCCGCGAGAATTTGCAAAAACTCTCCACCGCCGTGCGGCAAATCTTTGGCGAAGACACGATGTCAAAAACCATTTTTCAAGACCTGTCACGCTCAACCGCACCGCTGATTGTCGCCGAAGGCATCCGCCGTCCCAGCGACATAAAACACTTGGCCGCACTCCCCCGTTTTGTCGTGGTAGCCATCGACGTCGATATGCGCACACGCTACGAGCGCATCATCAAGCGATCGGAAAATCCCGACGACCAGACAAAAACATGGGAAACGTTTGTTGCCGAATCAGAGCAAGAGCCGGAACAAAAAATCAGAGAGGTGATGCATCACGCCACCCACACAGTCAACAACAACGGCTCGCTTGAGGAACTCTACGCACAGATAGACGCCTTGATGCAAGAAATTTCTGTCTAGTGCCCGAATGTCTGAGGAAAATGCCGCACACGCTTGAAACAATTCATAAAATAAAGGGCCGTCCATTGCGCGGCAATGGACAATAGAATAATGGGGATGCTCCAGTCGGAAAGAAAGTGAAAAAGAAATCCAGGGAACAGCGACGCAACAACGCCGGCGCCGATCGTGGCGCCACAGACGGGCGCCGCAACGCCGCACACCTGCAAGGCGGAAAGTCCCAGCACGGCGGCGATAATACCCAAAAGCGACGTTTGAGCGGTACGCGCAAGCGCGATACGCTCTTTAATATTGCGCGCCATACAGGTGATGGTGAGCGCAAATGAAATCATAAACGCTCCAGCCAGAAGCAGATGATACCCATGCGTCATCGTTTTGGGGACCAAGAGTCCGCTGGCAATAAAAACGACAATAAATATACCCAGGCAGAAGCGGCTTCTGAAAAGATCAAAGAGAAAAATATTTTTCATGGGTTTCCGCACGCGGACGCGCGGCGGAGGGGCACTATAGCACTTTTTGTCTCCAAACACCAAATAAAAAGCCCCCGCCCCCTCCGCGATAAACGCGGCATAACGGGACGGGGGCGGCGTTGGCACCCCTGCGAACAGTGGGCAGTGGCGCGGAGCATCCATTTACGGCGAGCAACCATGGCAATCACCTCCTTTCCTTTGAGGATCTATTTTCAGAATAGCACACTTGTCAAGAGCGCTCCAATGCGTATACTACCTGCGTACTGCGTACAAAAAAAGAGAAACGGTATGAAAAAACTGATTATAAAACCCTTCAAACAACGCCCATCATTCTGCGGACCGGCGGCGCTTAAAATGGTCGCCTCATTTTACGGGATGCGCATTTCCGAAAAGCGCGCCGCCCAGGCAACGGGCACGCTCCCCTATCATGGAACATCCGGACGCGCCATCGTTGAGGGGGCAAAAAAACTCGGTTTTTCTTCCTGTGTGAAAGACTATTCGACATGGAACGATGTGTCATACTGGGTTAACACAAGAAAAACACCGGTCATCCTCAACTGGTTTTCTGAAAATGTCGGGCACTACTCCGTAGCTATTGGGATCGACAAAAACCACATCGTGCTCTCCGATCCCGAAGATGCGCGCGAGAAAAAATTTTCCCAGCACATATTCCATCGGGTATGGTTTGATTTTGCCGGAGTACCGTACCCGACCAAACCGGACGACCTGGTTATCCGCCGCATGATTATTCTGCGCCCAAAAGATGAAAATCCGGTCTGCCCAACAGGAACGACACCCCACCGATTAAAAAAAGCAGAAAACGCTTGACTTATAGTCGTTTATATTGTACTATGAACCATACCAATTTATGGCTGAACACGCGATAAAAACGGCGGTCGTCGCCCTTACCATCACTCTGGTATTTGTGGCGCTGGTTATTACCCTCAACTATCCGGGCATTTTGGCGTGGCGCATCAGCTATCCGACAACCTATTACGCGTCGGTTTTGCCAACCGTCAGCAACTGCTCGCAAACCATATCCAACAGCTCACCCAACGTCACCCAATCGCAAGGATGCGTGCCCGTCACCCCGTTCGTTCCGCAATATCAGCAAACCTACTACTACAACGGCGGCTATTATTACGGCCCGGGCTATTTTGCCTCCCAGCCAATGGGCAATTTATAACCGGTGTCCCCGAAGCAATTGTGCCGCTCCCCCGTCCATAAAAACATTCCAACATTCTCAAGAATGTTGGAATGTTTTTATGCCGCCGTTTTAACAACCCGCCCCCACGCATTTTTTGTGCAAGAAATATCCCTGTTGTACGTTCTATCTATACGGAAAGAATATGCTATACTCTTCCGTACCCGCATCTGTCGAGATGGGGGCATAGTAATTATTTATTGCAGTGCATGAAAAACGCATTAAAAGTAACAGCCATTGTAGCGCTTGCTCTGATGGTTGGCGGAGTGTATGGTCTGGCAACAAGCGTCCGTGCCGATAACAACGGTAACGGAAACGGCGAAAGTGAAGGCGAGAACGGAAACGGCAATTCCATGATGCCATTGCTGGCTCCCGGACAGAACGGAACTGCTCCCGGCCTTGGTGTATTTAACGGAGAAAATGAAAATAACAACTCCGGAATCAACGCACCGGCGGGAATGACAATCGGCGCCAACGGAGCGGTGCGCGTCACCAGCGCAAAAGTGACAGCCGTCAACGGATCAACGATGACCGTATCGCTTTTCGGATTATCGCTCAGCGTTGACACCTCGCAGGCGCAGATGATTGGGGGCATTGTTCTGCCTCCCGTCAGCACCTCGACGAGCTCAACCACCACCTCAACCCCGACCGTCCAGCAAACGCAGGTATCGGTCGGCGATCTGGTAAGTATTAACGGCGCGATGAATCAGGCCTCGGGCGTCATCCAGGCCCAGACCGTCCGCGACTTAACCGTACAGTCGCAATCAACGTCAAACATTCAGAGCCGGATTCAGCAATTGCTCCAGCTGGTCCAGCAGTTGCGCGCGCAATTGCAGGGAGGAGGAAATTAAAAACATCTTCTCACAAAAACACCCTCGATCTCCTCGGGGGTGTTTTTTATTTTGTTTTGTTTTTTTGCACCAGCAGTGCCTACATTCTTTCAAGCGGAACGATGCCCAAAAGGCGCAACCCATTTTTTAATACTTGCCCCACCGCCGCCATCACCGCCACGCTGGTGCTCCGCAACAGCGCGAGCCGCGACGCGCGCATCGTCTATCGCTTCCCTTCCGACGGGGAGCGATAGTGCGGTTGCGCGCCATCCATCAGCAGCGGCGGGCCGTCCTCCCCG
>DAIEKJ010000057.1 GCA_027350645.1 Candidatus Wolfebacteria bacterium | reverse complement strand
CCCGCATCTCCTGATTTGATCGATTGTAGTGAATGAGCTGGCCATTGGACAATGCGATATAAAGGGTATTACCCGATACCGCCAAGTCGTACGCCGCTTCACCCTGAAAATCGACCACCTTTGTCAGATGGAAAAAATAGTCATTGGTTGAATAGACCGTCCCTACGCCATTGTTGTACACGGACACAAAAAAATCTTTGCCGGTGTTTGAAAACGGGATGACGCGATACACAATGCTGGCGGCGTTAATCTCGTTATTGGAGGTAACAAACCGGTTAAACGTCAGCGCGCCGTCGTTGCTCAAAAAGAGCCCGCGGTCGGTAGCAACATAGAACGTCGTCTGCGGCGATGCGCCGTCCACGTCAAAAATCTTCGTCGCCTGGCTCTTGTCCAAAATCGTCGTGTAGACGTTTTTAAAATTATCAAATGAAATCAAAAACTCGCCCTGCTTGATTGTCGGAGCAAAGTTCGTTTCCACCATCGCAAACGCTGAGGCAAACAAGCCGCTTCCCGAACCTCCCGACAAAGCGACCGCCCCCATGCCCCCGCCCAAAAACAAAAACAAGCCGATGATAGCTACGATGAAGAGAAGAATGTAGGAGAGTTTTTCGCCCATAGTATTTTTTTCAGCATTAATCGTCTGTGCGCTCCGTACGCGGCGATGGCGGCAATGCCTTCAGTCGCAATCTTGAGCGCCGGTGCGTGTGCCGGATCGGCCGACAACGCATCGAGTAATTCCTCAAAAAAGAGATTCGCATAGGCTGGCTTCTTTTCCATAAAGTCCGCCGCATCATCCGCAAGCTTTTTAAGCGCATACGGACTGGCGGGGCGCTTTAGATAGGCAGTAACGAGCCTGTGTGCCGTTTCCCTGCCTTTATCGGCGGTCAAAAGGGTCTTAGCCCTTCCGATCCGTCCGCGCGCCTTATGAGCTATTTTTTGAGCTTCACTGGGCTGTATTTTAGCATATTTTTTCAAAAAGTCAAGTACTCCCTCCTCCGCCACGATCCCCAGATGAATCGCCTGCAACCGCGAAGCGACGGTGGGCAAAAGCACCGATGGATCCTGAGCAATAATGATACTAATCCCCCGCGCCGGCGGTTCTTCCAAAATCTTTAAAAGCGCGTTCTGCGCCTGGTCGGTCAGCCATTCGGCGTCCCGGATGATCCCAATGCGGTATGGCGACCGGATAGGCGTCTGATACAAAAAATGCCCCAATTCCCGCACGCTCCCGATACCGACGCTTTCCTTGTTGGCGTCATCATGCTCCAAAAGCTCGTGCGCATCAATGCGGTGCATTTCCTGCAGATCGGCTCCGTCTTGATCAAAAATTCCTGTTTCGCAATAACGAGCCAGCGCCGTTGCCAATGCATATTTTCCCACCTCCGCCTCTCCAAAAAACAAATACGCGTGCGCCAACGCCCGCGTATCTGCCAATCGTTTTACATCCTGTACGATGTCATCGTACCCGTAGATCATGTCCTACACGCTTTTGTTAAGCAGGGTCCGCTTATAGACATCCAAGTGATTGAGAATGAGTCCCGTCCCCTTAGCCACGCAAAACAGCGGCTCTTCGGCGACAAATGCATTGACTCCCAACGCTTTCTTGAAAAACACCGGCAAATTTCCGATCTGCGCGCCGCCACCCGAAAGCACGATGCCTTTCTCCATAATGTCGGCCACCAGCTCCGGCGGCGTTTGATTGAACACATTCTGAACCGCAGTGGCGATTTCCACCAGATGCGGATGCAACGCTTCGGCGATTTCGTTTGAGGTAATAGTGATGTCGCGCGGCAACCCCGACGATACATCGCGTCCGCGGATCTGATATTCTTTTTTGGCGCGCGTGGACACCGCCGAGCTGATAGCGATCTTAACCGCTTCGGCGGTTTGTTCGCCAATGTAAAGACCGTACTTTTTCTTGATGAAGTTGATAATCGCCTGATCGAATTTATTTCCCGCAATACGCAAGCTGGCCCACGACACAATGCCGCCCAATGACACCACCGCCACCTCCGACGTGCCGCCGCCAATATTGATGATCATATTCCCCGAGTGGGAGTTAATGGGAACGCCCGCGCCCAGCGCCGCCAGAATCGGTTCGCGCACGATGTGCGCATGCCGCGCGCCGGCCTCCTGCGCCGCGTTGATAACCGCCCGCTTTTCCGTTTGCGTAATGCCGGCCGGCACCGAAATAACCACGTCGGGCTTGATAATGCTCCGCAAAGAACCCGCGGCCTTGGCAATAAAATACCGCAAAAGCGCTTTGGTGATGTAGTAGTCGGCAATAACCCCGTCCTTGAGAGGCTTATACGCGATAATATCGGATGGCGTTTTGCCGATCATTTCCTTGGCCTCCTTGCCCACCGCAAGCACGTGATTGTCGGGGATGCTCAACGCCACCATGGTCGGCTCATTGATAACAAAGCCCCGTTTGGGCACAAAAACAACGGTATTGGCCGTCCCCAGATCGATCCCTATTTTGGTCGTCAGTGCCATACAACGTTTCTACTGATTTATTGCCCCATCATAATCGGTTTTGCGCCAATATGCAAACAACATTTTTGCGATTCAAAAGTGGCCTCATTTTTATTGATACAAAAAAATATGCCCCCACACAGGAAACTGTGTGGGGGCAAGGCAAAGACCCAAGGGAATCCGTTCCCAAGAGCCGTGCCACTACTTGTTGTTGCCCGAACGGAGCACGATACAACTATCCGGATGCCACGAATGATCGGAGTCGATACGATGTGCATCCAGAAACAGATTGCCGTCACCGCTCCATGGATCCGGAAACAGATCGTCGCCATCCTCCCGATAGATGTAGAACATCCTTGAGTCGCCGCCAACACCCGCTATGGGCTCCGTGACGACACAGAAAGAGTCACCTTTCTTCAGATTCTGGAGAGCTAGCCAGGGACCATCTTCCGGCTGACAAAATTGGTAGCCCAGCTCTACGATTCTTGAAAATAGCTGAGTTGTTGTCGCCGGGTAGCCAGCAAAGCCCAACTTCCTCGGTGTGGTGCGGATGAAACACACCTGACGAACTTCAATTGATGTAGTAAACTCTGGCCTGCACATGATATCCTTGGTCCAGATATCCACATTACGATCTAATTTGGCAAGCTTTTTGAGGAGCTTGTCCTTCGTTAGACCGCCAACCTTGACGACCCTCCAGACGGGCAGAGCTGCCGACATAGGATTCTCCTTTCATCCAATTCCAGCGGATGATAGCTGCGACCAGCCCATCCCGACACCATGCCGGAATGCAAACGGGTCCGTTACATACAGCTTCAAATCCGCGCCCGAGCACAAACTTAAAGCTGTATATAACGTCTAACAAGTAGCAATTTCAATGTGCTAATAAATATATCGTACAACACTGGATGTGTTGTGTCAACGAATATAGCAGACAACACCCGCTCGACGATTGGTTGTCCTGCACATGTCAAGTATCTCACGATCGTGAGATACTTGACATGTGCGTCCGCGCGCGCAATCACTTGCCATTTTGACTCTTGCCCACTAGTATGAACGCATTCATATGATTTCATTCCGCATCGCCAAAAAATCAAAACAGAGCCGGGCGCGCCTGGGAACCATCACCACTCCGCACG
>DAIEKJ010000056.1 GCA_027350645.1 Candidatus Wolfebacteria bacterium | reverse complement strand
GCCGTGGATCGCCATAGCCGAAAATCCGCGCCGCTCCAAATCATCGGACAGATGCTGCACCCCCGCTTTTGTTTTTCCGAAAATAAGCACTTTCTTGAATTCTTTTTTCTTCAGCAGATCGCTTAAGACGTCAAGCTTGTTGTCCGACAAACTCACGCGGATAATATCCTGCTCCACATCCGACGAGGTATCGCGCAGTTTTGTTTCAACTTTTATCGGATGATGCGCAAACGTTTTAGTCAAATCATCGATCGCCGAGGGTACCGTTGCCGAAAAGAAAGCCGTCTGCCGATCCGGGCGCAATTTTCCCAAAAGGAATCTCACGTCAGGCAAAAATCCCATATCCAGCATCCGATCCGCTTCGTCCAGAACCGCATTCTGGAAAACGGCGAGATTAACAACATTGCGGTCTACCAAATCCCGCAACCGCCCGGGAGTGCCGATAAGCACATTAAATCCCCGCCGTATCTGATAGATCTGCTCCCGAATGCTTTCGCCGCCAACCGCTACCACCGAGTAAACCCCCAATCCTTTCGTAAACTCCATACACTCCGCATTGATTTGCAATGCCAGTTCGCGCGTCGGCGCCAAAATAAGCACCTTCTGCGTTTTGTCTTTTAAAATCTTGTCGATGAAGGGAATTAAAAACGCCGCCGTCTTGCCGGTGCCGGTATCGGCCAGGCCAATAACATCTTCTCCGCGTAGCATGTGCGGAATCGTTTTATCCTGAATGGATGTTGGCTTGGTAAATCCTCTGCGCGCAACATTCTGTTTGAGACGCGCCTCAATATCAAAGTCAGCAAAGGCATGCTCGGGTACGTACTCGTAGGTGGCATTGGTAAGGCTGGCCTTATTGATGAAAAGCGCTTCATTGATGCGCTGGCTTTTGGGACCCTTCCCACGCCCGCGCCCGAAATTACGCCGGCCGGCATGGCCGCGCGATGATCCGGTTGTTGATGAAAATGACGCCTCCGATGACCGGTGGCTCTGCGGATGGCCACCCCCCGCATGCGCGGAGAAAGACCGAGAAAATCGTTTGTTCATACACTGTGCATCACTGCAAAAAAAATAATGGTCCTTACAAGAAGAACCTTTCTGATGCGGTAACGCGCGCGTGAGATTCTTATGAAGGAGAGTTCAGTATGCACGCTTTGCCCTCCATTGTCAATGTCGTGCGCCCGCACGGCGCCGCGCAAGCCCCGCACAACAAAAAACCGTCCCGATATACACCGGGACGGTTTTTCTATACGCGCTTTTTAGGCACGGGTGACATTCTTGGCGTTCGGGCCTTTCTCGCCTTGGACAACCTCAAAAGTGACTTTGTCCCCGACTTTCAGCTCGTCAAACGTGACGCCGCTCAAATCTTTCGAATGAAAGAAGAGGTCTTTCTCCTGGCCTTCCTGCGAGATAAAACCAAATCCCCGATCCGTCAGCGTCTTAATTGTTCCAGTCATAGGTTAATTTCTTTATTGTTTTGCTAGCTCCTAGAAACTCGACTACATCTCTTAGTTCTACCCGCCCATCATACGCCTTTTTTTCAAAATGTCAAGTTTTGAAAGAAGCATAACAACAAGCCAGTAGCCACTCGGTGCCGTTGCCACAAAGTCTATTTTCTCGTTCATTCCACCGTATGATGCGCAGCGTTCTTCTGGAATGTTGAGATTTCTTCAAGTTTTTTCAACCATTGCCGCAAATGGGCCTGTTGGACAGGAGTGCTAACGTGCCGTTGATACAGTTTTCTTGCTCGATTGCCGCGCTCCTCAAGATTTTCTCCGGTATCAACAAAAAATACGTACTGGCCATTCGCACTCGGTTGATCGGCGATGACAACATTGCTTGAATAGCGCGGATTGAGTATATAGTTTGCCAAAATAGTTGTTCGCATATCTGCGTCAGGAGTTTTCCCCAAATCCAGCCTCTGTGTTTTTTCTCTCTTGGCCGATTCAAGCATAGCAAGCGCCGCCCGCGTAAATTCCATAAGCTGGCGAACAACAATTGGATTCTTATATAGCGCCTCATCGTCCATCGCGCTGATAGGAGTACCTTCAATAAATCGCTGCAAACTGTACGACTGCGGTGATGCGTCAGATGACATCTGTGCTTTGAAATAAAGCGTTTCGGGAACAAATTTGCCGAAGTCTGAAGAGTTTTTCAAAAGATCATAAAATTTTTTGCTCTTTTGCATCTCCGCGTCGTCAGCAAATCGCGTCTTGCGTGTTTGCTTGAGTGCGACGCGCACATCCTGATGATTACGGTCTTCCACGAGTGTCCTCCAAACGGTTGATTCTCCGCCTTCAACAAAAAGATCCGATTCCTTAATATTCAGCGGGAGCGTATTGTTTTCGGGAATGGATTCTTTTTGATCAAACTTTTCAGCGTTCATATTGTAAACAACATTATACCATCGATAAACCAAAATCAGAACGCACGCAACGGATGGCCCGCCAGAATATCCTCTACATCCTGGTAATTGGGAAGGAAGGCGTAGTTGTATCGCGCCGGCAAGGCAAAGACATACGCGCTACTACTCGCAAGCACGCTGGGGCCGATGGGCGCGGCGCCGATGTGAAACGTTTCATTTTGAAGCGCGATCCACTGCGCAGGAGTAAAAATCATGATTGGAATATCCTGCAATGGCCGCGCCACCGTCCACTGCGGGCTTCTGATGGAAATCATCGGTCCGGTCGCTATGGGCGCGTCTCCGCTCGGCCCCACCGCGTCCCCTTCCCATGTACTAGTAACAACAGCATACCCCCTCCAGCTATCCGGCAGAGCGAATGAGAAATGATACTGCGCGTTGGTGTACACAACACCGCTTGCCGCTAACGGACATGGTGCAAATGCACAATCAGGCCCCGTGCGCACAACCGCCGAACCATCGGGACACAGCTTGGCTTCCTGCGTGCACGCCACCGATCCGTTCATGGCAGGCGAAAGATACCAGATGGAAAAGTTAAGATATCCCGCAAACGTCACCCAAAGAACATAGGGCACCAAAAGCCATGCGGCCGCCTTGGACACGCGCCAAAAGTTAATCATCACATACACGATTGAGATCCACAGCACGACAATTTCAAACAGCGCCGCGCCGGGCGCATGGAAACCAAAAAATAAGATTGACCACGCCACATTGAGCGCCCATTGCACCCAAAAAAGCGCGATGACGTTCACCTTCTGCAAATCCCCCGTCCACAGACGCTGGGAAAGTTTATTCCACGCCTTACCCGAACCAACAGACAGGACATTAACCACCCGCCAATCATTCTTCCATGCCAAAAACAAAGAAATGCCGATAAGCGCATATAGTATTGTCCAGACCGGCCCAAACACCCACGAAGGCGGATTGAGCGTAGGTTTGGCAAGCGTCGCATACCACGTTGCAATTGCCGGTGCCGTAAAGATCGCGCCAATAATGCCGGCAAGCTCGGAAATAACCAATGCAATGATAAGTTTTGAAATTTTATTGAGATGCATATTTTTTAAAACTAAAACTGTGACGCATCGCTTCCTCTCGTCTTTCATCTTCTTTTCTCTCTCCCCTCTTCCCACCAACAACATTCTCACATTCTTGAAAATGTTACTTACTGGGATTTTTTGAGAAAATGGTAGGTGCCCAGGGCAATAAGCGCGGCCACCGCAATACCCATCGACACCATCGGATTGAGCA
>DAIEKJ010000055.1 GCA_027350645.1 Candidatus Wolfebacteria bacterium | reverse complement strand
CCGGTGAGTAAAAACACCGCCGCAGTACGCGGCGGTGTTTTTACTCATCATTCTGCGGACTTACCGGCTCCTTTTATTTTCCGGTAAATTGCATACTCTGCACAATCGCAGGCACCTCTTTGAGCATTGCCTCAAAGGCCTGCTCCTGCAAAGACGATCCCTTAAACAAACCGCTCGGAGTCACGTTGTCGGCAAACACCGTTCCGTTGTGGGAAGCAATAAAAACGATAAGACTCGTACTCTTTTGTATTGCCGTCCAATCTTTTTCCGGGTACGTATACACGGTAAAAAGAGGATATGACGATGTTCCGCTGGTGTAGTTAAACACAACCGCTCCGGGTCCGGAATTCATCTGGTATTTCCCCTGCCACGAATCCGGAATGACAACGCTAAATCCAAGTTGCGCATCGTACACCGATTGTCCGCTCAGAGCTGGCTGATTACTCCCGCCGTTTTGAGCCGATGCGCCGCCCGACGATTGCTGCCACCATGCCGCAATGCCGATACACACAACGACTAAAATCGTCCCAGTGATAATAAAAATTCCCTTCCTGTTTTTAATGCGCATCATAGTTAAATTATATCACTTATTTTTTACTTTGTCAATGACTTGTGTCAAAAACCCCTGCGCCGCCAGATACGCGCCGATGACCGCGGCGGTCTCGCCTCGCAGTACCGTTGACCCAAGAGAAAGAACCAAGAGCCCTCTGGTACGCGCGAGAGCATATTCCTTTTCCGACCATCCGCCCTCCGGACCGACAAAAATAGCAACCGTCCCGCCCCGCGCGGCCACCGCTGGCCGAATATCGATTTTCGCCCCGCGAGGATCAAGAAAAACGCACGAAGCATTGGTTACCAATGCCGCGTCAAGCGCGCCGGCAAACGGCGCGATTTTTTCAAGTACCGGTACGCTGGTCCGTCCCGATTGCTCGGCGGCCTCGCGCATGATAGCGCTTATCCGCTCGGGAACAATACGCTGTTTGATGGTGCGATCAGTAACGCACGGCACCAATGCCTGCACCCCCGCCTCCGTCGCCTTTTGGGCAACCCATTCGAAATTCTCACGCTTGAGAATCGCGCAATACAGCGTAACGGAAACCGGCGCATCGATGCTCTCTGCCTTCATTTCCTCAACATGACCCACCACGTAATCAGCCCCCAGGCGCACAAGCCGCGCCCGCGCTTCCTGTCCGCGGTCGTTAAAAAAAGAAACTGCCGATCCTTGGCGCAAACGGAGCACGGTCTTCATTTGACGAACTATCGCCGCATCCCGCACCGTCAGATCCGCCCCTCCAATCAAATCGCTATCAATAAAAAAACGGTGTATCTTCATACGTCATCCTTCATATTCCGCCGCCCTTGCTCGATACGCGCACCATTCGCATGTTTTTGCCGGACGAGGCATGGTGTCATTCATAAGGCAGGCATGCGCGCGGACAACCGCCTCCTCGACCCACTCATCGTTCCCAATATAAGGCAATAAGGTGATATCAAACTCCAGCTTACCATCAAAAGCCATCCGATCCTTTTTTCCATTTGCATACACGAAATATCCGGTCGGCGAGACGACAAATCCGTTCCGGCGGAAGAGCCATTGGTAAATTTCAATCTGCCGCTTGTACGCCCGGCGATAATCAGCATCAAGCGTAAGCGGAGCAAGAGTGCTGGTTGCCTTGTAATCAACAATGCTTAATTGACCGTCATCATTCACCCACACATCGTCAATGGCGCCAAAAATCGTCAGCATTGTTGGTTCGTGAAAATATGAAATCCCCCGCTTCGTATCCCGCCAAACATCTATCTTTTCATGGGCAAGCGGACGAGCCGCGACGCCATAGGCCTGCGCCAGCGGATGGACGGTTCCTTTGGCGCGATGTACATCAAATTCCTTTTTGAGAAGGGCATCCACCGCATTATTGAGCGTGAAGGGAAATCCTGAAACCTGCGGCACGCCCAAACGACGATCAAGATAAAAACAGCGCGGACACGTAATAAAAAGCTCCAGCTTGGAACGACTGAGCGTAAACGGTTTGCCTGGCTCGAATAATTTTCCGGATGTTCTTGCGTATGCCATTATTTTTTGAGTATATCACGCCCAGCCGCGCCAAACAAAAAACTCCCGCTTTTTAAAGCGGGAGTTTCGGGTTCACTTATCTGCGTCCACCATGGAATCCACCACCCTCATGACGAGGAGGCCTTTCCCCCATGGGACGAGCTTCGTTGACCACCAGGGAACGTCCGCCGAAATCCTTTCCATTCAACTCTTCGACGGCTTTATCCGCTTCATCGTCATTTGCCATTTCGACAAATCCGAATCCGCGCGAGCGACCGGTCATCCGATCAATCATAACCGTTGCGCTGGACACTTCTCCATACTGCGAGAAAGTACCGGCAAGATCATCATTGGTCGTAGAGTACGGAAGGTTCCCCACGTATAACTTCTTGGCCATTTGAAACAAATATGTATATTAACTACTAAAGCACAAGGAAAGACCTTCTTTACTCCGCACTGCACGAGGGCCGGCCTCGTAAAGAAACACCTGCGCTATCCCCGCTATTATATGAAATGCCCGCCAAAAAAGCAATCCCCGAAAATACCGCATAATAAGCCATCGTACCACTGCTGTGCGATGAGGCTATTATTTTCCGATCACCAACGGCACAAAAGAGTAGCCCAAAAAATCCCGCTTTAAAAAATCGTTCTTGCCCGTCTTATCCAAGACAACGATGCTGTTTTTCACCGGCGCCACGATGCGGCCGCCTATCTTGAGCTGATCCTTCCATGCCTGCGGTATATCATCGGCCGCCGAAGCACCAGAAATAATTTTATCGTACGGCATATGCTCGGCATCTCCCCGCGCTCCATCCCCCTGGAGAAAGACAATGCGTTCGGATAGTCCTTTGTTCCACGCCCGAATCGCCGCGGTGGCGGCAGTATGGAGCGTCGCGATCCGCTCAATCGACACCACATCCCATCCGCCGTTGCTTCCACTCGTCCGCTCGTCATACGCCACTAACGCGCACAGCGCCGTCTGCCACCCCGATCCCGTGCCAATCTCAAGAATTTTTTCTCCCGCCTTAATGTCCAAAAATTCCAACATCATCGCCACCACCAGCGGCTGTGAAATCGTCTGTCCTTCTCCGATAGGCAACGGTTCGTTCAAATAGGCATGCTCGCTCATCGCCTCGGGGACAAAAAACTTCCGATCGGCGGCAATAAACGCTTCGGCGAGACGATCAGTTTTGAGATACCCCAACGAACGGAGCTCATGAATCAATTCTTCGTTTGACGCAATCATACCCTCAATCATACACCACAAATCGTCGCAAGGGCAATGTGCAGTAAAGATTTTTGCATCGTTCCACTGGACAGCAAATGACTCGTGCCAAAATACCCTCTTTCTTCTCTTCCATTTTTGTATCTGCATCCGTTCATAACCTTATTTGCTTATTCGTACGAATAAGCGAATAAGGAAAACCGTCGTGCGGCAAAATGCAAAAATCAAGATCATCTCCCGGTTTGTCCGCACAACAACCGGACCAAAAACTGTTATCCACAGAAGTGAGTTGACAGAAAGACAAAATATGGGATACAATAACCTCCAGCGTCTCGTGAACTAAAACTAAATAGAGAAGGGAGGGCTCAGCCGATGGATTACTGACTGGATGATTTGTAGTTGGATTATTTTTTAAAGGATGTTTCAAGAAGTCTCTGGAGGCAACGATGGATATTCGAGTGCGGACAGGGAATGGAACTTTTGCCGTAATTCCTCCGCCCGGGGTCGAGCTCGACGCCATACTGAGGAGCTACACCGGCAGGATCAAGGCCGGGAATGTGTCATCAATGACCATCGCACCAACCGGCGGCGACAAGACCAGGGAGGAGAAGCTCCAGCTCCTCAAGGAGCGAAACATCCCCGCGCTGGCGGAAAAGATCATTTACTACGTCGAGAAGAAGGGGACAACCGTCATCCTCACCCTGCACTAGATTCAAGACTCTTCGCACTCGGGAGCCAGTACGGAGTCCAATCCTCCAGCT
>DAIEKJ010000054.1 GCA_027350645.1 Candidatus Wolfebacteria bacterium | reverse complement strand
CCTCCCATGGAAATAGTTGTCCTGTACTCAGTCAATCACTAGAACCTTTTTATGTCAAAGTGGCGCAGATAAAGCGGCTGAAAAACGCGGTGTCGGGGTGGGAGTGTCAGCTTTGTGCTAATTCTTCTTCAATTTGCAGGAGCCGGTTGTATTTAGCGGTGCGTTCGCCGCGTGAAAGCGATCCGGCTTTAATCTGGCCGGCGTCCAATCCTACCGCCAGGTCGGCGATCGTGGTGTCTTCGGTTTCTCCGGAGCGGTGGGAAATGATGGTTTTGTATCCGGCTTGTTTTGCCAAAGCGACCGCCTGAGCGGTCTGGGTGAGGGTGCCAATCTGGTTCGGTTTGATAAGCACCGCATTAGCCGCGTGTTCGTTGATGCCTTTTTGTATACGCGTGGTGTTGGTGACAAACAAATCATCTCCGACCAATTGTATTGAGTTGAGTTCTTTGGTGAGCGCGGTCCATCCAGTCCAGTCGTCTTCCGCCAGACCGTCTTCGATGGAAATAATCGGGTACGCGGCAATCCATTTTTTATAGGTGTCCGTCATCAGCGCAGCGTCTCCGGCGATGCCGTCTTTTGCCAGTACGTATGCATTGTTCCGATAAAGTTCGGTGGCCGCGACATCGATGGCCAGAGCGATATCCTTGCCGGGCGCGTAACCCGCTTTGCGGATGGCGGTTATCAGCAGATCCAATGCGGCTTGGTTTGAGGGGAGCGATGGCGCGAACCCGCCTTCATCGCCGACGAGGGTCGACTGGCCGTCTGAAATTAGAACGCTTTTGAGCGCGTGGAACGTTTCGGTGACGCGGCGGAGCCCTTGGGAGAAAGATGGCGCCCCAACGGGAACGATCATATATTCCTGCACGTCGGTGGAGTGGAGCGCGTGTTTGCCGCCGTTAAGCACGTTTGCCATAAGGCGGGGGAACGACGGCGAGGAAACTTCAAAAGTGTCGGCAAAATAACGCCACAGCGGTTGGCGCGCGCGTGTTGCTGCGGCGTGCGCAAATGCCAGGGAAACGCCCAAAATAGCGTTGGCGCCAAGATTGCTTTTGTTTATCGTTCCGTCAAGCGCGCCCAAGGCTTCGTCCAGTGTTTGCTGAGTGAATTCTTTTCCGGCGATTTTTTGCGCGATGGTTTCGTTGATGTTATTGACGGCTTTGGTGACGCCCAGTCCGTTATATGGGTGCCCGCCGTCGCGCAACTCAAGCGCTTCGTGGGATCCGGTAGACGCGCCCGAAGGGACGCTGGCGCGTCCGAACGATCCGTCGGAGAGAGTGAGGTCGACTTGTACGGTGGGATTGCCGCGCGAATCAAGAATCTGCCGCGCGCGGATGGAAGAAATAGAAGACATAGACAAAGTGTAAACTGCAAATAGTGAAATGTAAAATTATGAGCGCCGCGCGGGCTTTGTGAGCGTTGTGACGTTTAATGGGTAACGTTCTGATTTTCTCTACACTTCACTGTATCGCGCAAACACACTGCACGGGAGCGCGCGGCCGTTCTTTTCGGGGATTTGCAGTTCTCCCGATTCAATTCGTTGCGCGGGAAAAAAATCGGCAAACATGTTTTCCAGCGCGGCCGGGGAGTATCCCATGCTGTAGCTGTTGAGCAGGACAAACAGCGGTGTGGGAGAGAGTATTTTTTTGATGTCTTCAAGCAGGGGCGGAACGTCCGTTTCAAATTGGAATATTTTTCCTTTGGGATCGCGTCCGAATGAAGGCGGATCGAGCAGGATGCCATCATACACATTGCCGCGTTTTGCTTCGCGTATGACGAATTTCCGCGCATCGTCAACAATCCAGCGGATCGGCGCTTTTTCGAGTTCGCTTGCGCGCTGATTTTCGTTTGCCCACGCGATGGATGGCTTTGAGGCATCAACGTGCGTTACCGATGCCCCCTGCCAAGCCAGGTAGAGCGTCGCGCCGCCGGTGTAACCAAAGAGATTGAGCACTTTTACGTCGCGCCGCCCGGCGATCTTCTCTTTCATCCAGAGCCAGTTGGCGATCTGTTCGGGGAAAAGGCCGGTGTGTTTAAACGGCGTCATCCGCAATGCCATCGTTACCTGTTCAAAATGGAAAAGCCAAGGATCGCGGATGCTTTTATTTTCCCAGTGCTTGCCGTCCGCGCGCTTGTCTTTGTGAAAAACGGCGTCGGCGCGTTTCCACATGTCGGGATTTTTTTTGCGCCAGACGACGACCGGATCGGGGCGGGCGATCAGATAGGCGCCGTAACGTTCGAGTTTGTAGCCGTCGCCGCTGTCTACGAGTTCATATTCGGGAACGCGCGGCATCTGTATTGTCACCATAATATTCATAGTATATACTCAGAAACGTTAGAGGGCAATTAAAGGCGCATGACTATTGATCGTTTGAAGCGTTTTGCTAAGGATCGCCATGTGGTGCTTGCCTATGGCTGTTCGGCGGTTATTGGCGTTTCGGCGCTCTATTTTATGTGGCCATTTTTTTTCCAGCAAGGGAACATCATCGTCCACTACGGATCGGATGGCGTGGTTGATGTGTTGGCTCGTCCCTCTCTTTTGCTTCTGGCTGCGGTGGCTGGTTTATTCGTCTTCCTAATTGACATTCTCTTTTCTTACTATGCCTATTGGCGGGAAAGAGTGGTGTCGTACTTGATTGCGTACAGCACGCTCTGGTTTGTTGTCTTGTTGGGGCTTTTTGTCTGGCAGCTGACGCGGTTTAACTAATGGCGTTTTCCCGTGGTGCGATAGGCTTTGACTTTGGGGTATTTTCCTGCTACCATTGTGCGCATGTTTGCAGTAATAAAAACGGGCGGTAAACAGTACTTGGTTGAACCGTCGACAAAACTGAAGATCGAAAAAATAGAAGGGAAAGCCGGAGACGCGGTGGCGTTTGATGCTGTATTGCTCACCGCCGAGGGATCGGCGGCTACCATCGGCACGCCGACGGTTGCGGGAGCGAAGGTTGAGGGAGAAATCGTTCGCCAGTTCCGTGACACGAAAAAAATCATCTTCAAATATCATTCGAAGGCTCGCGAGCGCACCTTAAAAGGACATCGCCAGCCGCTCACCGAGGTGGTTATCAAAAAAATCGCGTAACGTATTTTAAAAATCCTTCTGCCTTGGGCGGGGGGATTTTTTTATTTTACAAAGAGAAAAAACATTCCAACATTCTTAAGAATGTTGGAATGTTGTGGGGGTCTATGAAGACGATCGCCGCCCGAGCGCTTCGGCCAGCGTTTCGTCGTCCGCAAATTCTATCTCGCCGCCGGTAGGGATGCCGCGGCCGATGCGGCTGATGGTTTGTGTGTAGGAACGCAACCGCTGGGCGACGCGGCTGGCGTTGATGTCTCCGGTGGTTGTGGGAGAAAACGCGATAATAATTTCGCGCGCTTTTCCGTCAGGCGCGGTCGTGGCGATGGTGTTCTGCAGAGTCGCCAGCCGGTGCTCGTGTTCCGCGTCCAGCGCTCCGCTTTTTTCCAATGATCCGATAATGCAGTAACGCCCTCGAAAAACGCCGGCGCGTTCAATGGCGATAAGGTCGGTTTCTTTTTCTAGCACAATAAAAGTTCCCGTGTCGCGCGATGGATCGGAGCAGAACGGGCAGTGTCCGGCGGATGACGAATATGGGAAAAAACACTTTTCGCACAAGGTGATGGCGCGCAATTCCCGCAGGGCCTGGGCAAGCTGTTCGATGTGTTGGGCCCGATCATGTGTTAAACGGAATGCGAGCCGCGTGGCCTGGCGCGGACCGATGCCGGGAAGTTCGGAAAAGGCGTCGATGAATTTTTTTATTTCGGGAGGAAGCGTCATGCGGTTAGAGTTCATCAAGCGAGGCGGATTGATTCTTGTCTATTTCTTTGAAAATAACTTTTTCGGGATCAAATTTCACGTCAACGGTTCCGATGGGGCCGTTGCGATGCTTGGCGATGATAATGGAGGCGGCATTTTCCTCTTCCAGGGATGGCTCGAGTTTGTCGCGGTCTTTGCGGTAGATGAACATCACGACGTCCGCGTCCTGTTCCCACGAGCCGGTTTCGCGCAGATCCGAAAGACGCGGCACCTTGATTTCGCGCGCGTCGACCGCGCGGTTCAGCTGTGAAATAGCCAGCACGGGGACGTTGAGTTCGCGCGCTAATGCCTTGAGGCCGTGGCTGATTTCAGTAAA
>DAIEKJ010000053.1 GCA_027350645.1 Candidatus Wolfebacteria bacterium | reverse complement strand
TCGGCAAGTTCCGGCCGGTTTCCCGATTGAAAAAGAGCCGCGGCATCTTTGCGTTTTTTTATTTCCTTGCGCAAAACATCGACGGCATCCTGCTCAGTCATATTTTTGCCCTCACCCCGCAGTTCGATTTCCTTATTCTGCAAAGCCGATAAAGCGCCGCGGACAACCATCGCGGTAAATTCATCGTGCTGTTTGAGCGCCTCGGGAAGACGCGCCAAAAGCGTTTCTCGTATCATAGGCTTATCGTCCGCCGGTTGTACTAAAACGACGGGTCTTTTCAACGGTTTGTTTTTTGCCGGAGCGGTACAATGCCGAAACCCTCCGCGCATGCTTGTTCTCCGCGCGCTTGGCAAAACGGCGTTTCTTTGCCTCTTTTAACACGCCCGACTGCTGAATCTTTTTGGTGAAGCGGAACAAAAACGCATTGACCGACTCTCCTTCTTTTTTCTTGACCTCAATCATGTCATTAATAACTATTTTTCTTTTATAATGCTGGCCGTCGCTGGCGGAAACTCTCTTACAAACTTTTCTCCATAATCATCTGCGCCACGGCCTCCAGCGACTGAGAGGGAGGATTATTGACGACGCCATGGATGGAACCGCCGCCATCGCCCTCAAACCGTGGAATGATATGAATGTGAAGATGTTCCACCGCCTGTCCGCTGACTGTACCATGGTTGATCCCGATTGTAAACCCGTGGGGAGCAAGCGCCTTTTTTAAAAGCGCGGTAACATTTTTAACCCCCAGAAAGACCGGTCCAACACCCGCATCGTCCAATTCAAGAATATTTTGGATGTGTTTCTTTGGGACCACCAGCGTGTGGCCGATAGCGCGCGGAAAAATATCCAGCATTGCCACCACCGCGTCGTCTTCGTAGATAATCTGCCCCGGCTTTTGTCCGGCAATAATATCACAAAAGAGGCACGTCATATTTATATTTATATATAGATGTTTAAACCCTCTTTTTTATTTCTTCCACAATCCGCTTGAGCGGAATCGTCTCTTGATTGCCGCTCTTCATGTCCCGCACGATAATAACCTCTTCAAAAACCTCGCGCTGTCCCAAGATGAGCGCCAACTCGACGCCCTCTTTGTCGGCGATGCGCAACTGCGACCTGAGCGAATCGCGCGAAAAAGCTTCGCGCACCACGATCCCCGCTCGATAAAATTCTTCCAGAAGCACGAACGCTTTCTTTTTGGCTTCGTCTCCCATATAAATGAGCAGCGCTTTAGCCGACGACCGAGCGGGCACTTGAACATTTTGCGCCTTAAGCGCCATAACCGCCCGCTCCACTCCCAGCGCAGCGCCTACTGAGGCAAGTTTGGGTCCTCCCAATGTTTCAAAGAGATAATCATATCGTCCGCCACCCGCCAACGCGCTATCCATCCCCTCCGTAAACACCTCAAAAACCGTGCGCGTGTAATAGTCCAATCCGCGCACCAATGTCTGATCAATCAAGTACGGCACCTGCGCCGCATCGAGGTATTCCAAAACAGAAGTAAAGTGCCGTTTGCACGGCGCGCACAAATAATCCAGCACTTGAGGCGCTTCGGCTTTGAACGGCTGGCATTTCTCTTCTTTGCAATCAAGCAAGCGCAACGGATTGTCCACGTACCGCTTGGCGCAGTCGTGGCAGAGCCGGCTCTGTTTGTTTTTGTAATACTCCTTAAGTTTTTTTACATACGCCGGACGGCAATTTTTGCACCCGATGCTGTTGATTTTGACGGTAATGTTTTTTAGTTTCGATTCATCCAACAATTTATACGTGCCCACCACCACCTGCGCGTCATACGCCGGATCATCGCTTCCAAAAATTTCAAATCCCATCTGACGCAATTGGCGAAACCGCCCGTGCTGAGGCTGTTCGTGCCGAAACACCGGCCCCTCGTAATAAAACTTGCCGGGAAGCATCGTGTGAACCAACCCGCTTTCAATATAGGCGCGCGCCACGCCGGGGGTGAATTCCGGCCGCAAAGCCAGCGCGCCGTCATTCCCGTGCGTTTTGAGCAAAAACATCTGCTTCTGGACAATCTCGGAGGTTAGGCCCGTCCCCCGCTCAAACAACTTTGTTTCCTCGACAACCGGCGTTTCAATCCGCTCAAATCCGTAAAACAAAGACACCCTTTTGAGCACCTTTTCCAGCCGCTCAATGTACGCAAAATCAGCAGGCAACACATCGTGCATGCCCTTGGGCGACTGCGCGACGAATTTCTTTCCAACCCTTATTTTTGGCGTCACCTCCTTTTTCTTGGGGGCGCGCGGAATGTTAATCGGCATATGTAATGTGGTTAAAAACGGTAAAACGGTTCAATGGCCAAAGCCGCATGCGCACCACACCGACAATGGCGCTACGTTCCAAGGGACCCCAGTACCGCGAATCGAGACTGTTGAGACGATTATCTCCCAATGTGAAGTATTGCGTCGGCCCAAGCGTTACCTTTTTGGAACCGACCCATCCGGTACTCATGGCTGGCGAAAGGTACGGCTCGGTCAAGTAAAACCCCTCCGGATGCTGGGCGTTGATGATTTTAACCTTATCGCCCTCGATATCAACCGTTTCCCCCGGCAATCCGATGACCCGCTTGATAAAATAAATGGAATAGTCCATGGGCGAGTGAAAAACGATGACATCGCCGCGCTGGGGTTCCTGGAACCGGTAGCTGATCTCATCAACCAGTAAATAGTCGCCATCATAAAACGTCGGCTCCATGCTGGCGCCGTTAACAATGAATGGCTGGACAAGAAAGTATTTAATCGCCGCAACACCCAGAATGGCTATTAGAAAAACTTCGGCAATTTCCCACACCGTATATAAGAATTTTCGCATGCGTGTTTTTTTACTCTTCGGGCTGTTTGGGGTATAGTATACCTGACGCACGAATATGGGAAGTATAAAGGAGACCGAAAAAAAAGCAACACGTTCAGCCGCGCCCATCTGGCGCGCCTACATTGGTTTGGGAAACCCGGGGAGCGAATACGAGCACACCTATCATAGCGCCGGCCGGCAACTAGTCGTCACGCTCGCCCAAAAAACCGGCGCCGTCGATTGGAAATCGCCCAAAGGCAAGCCATTCTCGTATGCAATGAATGCCGGTGTCGCCTACTGCATTCTTAACAACTACATGAACGCCTCCGGACCGGCGCTGCACGCAGCGCTCACCTATCTGAAAATCCCCCTTACCGCCGCGCTTGTCTGCCACGACGACTCCGACATGACCGTGGGAAAATATAAAATAGTTCTTGGCCAACGTTCCGCGGGACACAAGGGCGTGCAATCCATCATGGACACGTTTGGCACCCAGGACTTTTGGCGATGCAAAATCGGCATCCGTCCCGCCACCGAAGCAGTGCGGCAAAAAGCCGAAGAGTTTGTGCTTAAGAAAATAAAGAGAGAAGATGCCGGAGTTTTTGAAGATGTTTTTATAAAAATAGCCGCCGAGGCTAACCGCAAAGAATGAAGAATCTAAAAAATCAGCGATATTAAAAAATGAAGCTCATTTTAATTCGCCACGGAGAAACAGAGGAGTCAAAAAATGGAATTTTATTAGGTCAATTGCCCGGCACACTGAGCAGGAACGGAAAGCGAGAAATGGCAACGGTGGCAAAACAAATCCGAGAAATGAATCAAAACCCGGAAATAATTTTCTCAAGCGATCTAAGAAGAACGAAAGATTCCGCAAAGATTATAGCCAGAATCTTAAAATTAAAAATCAGATACAGCAAATTGCTCCGTGAAAGAAAGGGCGGGGAAGCGGAGGGAAAACGAGAAAATGAAATTAATTGGAAGCAGTATGAAAACGGGCCGCGCATACGGCGAAAACACGCTGGTGGAGAAAGTTTTTCAGAGGTCAAGAGACGCGCAAAAGAATTTTTATGCATTCCTGATTTAAAGGAGCACAAAACCATTATTCTCGTGTCCCACCATGCTTTCCTTGCAATGCTGATCTCTTACACGAAAAAGATGGGGGCCGAAAAAGCTCTTAAAATAAAGTTTTCTAATTCAATGGTGGTTTTAAATATAAGCAAAGAAAATAGAGTGGGACATACCCACTCTATTAAGAGTCCGGCGATTGCTCGCTCATGACGTACAGAAGCTTCCCCAATAGAATGTTTCGTATCATATTGCACCTTGTCGAGGCTAGCGGAGTGAACCACTGGCCATTTTTCGCGTAAACACAACCACCACGACAGTG
>DAIEKJ010000052.1 GCA_027350645.1 Candidatus Wolfebacteria bacterium | reverse complement strand
CTGTCTACCAGCGGAGAGCCGCAGGACCAACCAACCTGGAACAAGGCGGCTTGGGAGCCGTATTTTGCCGATTCGGGGATGGCAGAAAGTGTCCAGCCCGCCGTGCCGTCCGTTGTGTACCGGTAATAGTCGCCAGAGGAGGTGGTATTGACCGGATCAACGGGCAAGGTAGCAAGCGGAGACCCCACGCTCATTGTGGAAAAATTTACCGGTATCCAGCCGGTGCCATCGGTGTTGCGATAAAAATTTGGTCCGGCACAGTGATACCCCGTTTGAGGAAAACCGAGAGAGGAACAATTTGATCCGGCTGTGGTGGTTGCGGCCGGGTCGGGAACAGAAATATAGGTGGTGCCCGCAGTGCCAAGAGAAGCCGATCCGGCGGCATCTTGAGTATACAAATTGAGAGCGGAGTTAGCGGCGGTCAGTTCGGAAAGGCGGTTGGCATCCCGAGCTTGCGCGAGCAGTTGGGAGGGGTTGAGCACGACCACGACGGCGGCCACTAAGATAGAGAGAATACCGATAACAATGAGAAGTTCAATGAGCGTAAAACTATTATCAGATGTAAATGATGCGAACATTGCGCGAATGTCGCTAAAAAGAGCGCGGGTGAGATGTTTTGTTTGCCGTCCTCGCATTGGTTTGTTGCTTGTCGCGCCGTCCATGGCCTTGGCAAAAAAGAATGGTTGCTGATTAGTTACTAGTATATCCCCTCTCGATACAGAGATGCAAGAGAAAAAGTTAATAAAGCAAGAAAATGAGCTGGCTCGCCCTTAATGCCTTTTTTGACTATACTTTCCAGATATGACCACGGCGCTTGCCGCACAGATCAAGAAACTCCCCCAAACGCCCGGCGTCTATTTTTTCAAGGACCGCGCGCAAAATGTCATTTATATCGGCAAGGCAAAAAACATCAAAAAGCGCGTTGAGTCCCACTTTGCGCGCGGCGGCAGTTCGCTCAACTTCTATTCCCGGGTGCGAAGCGTTGATTGTGTGCAAACCCGATCGGAAAAAGAGGCGCTCATTCTTGAATCCACGCTCGTCAAAAAACTCCAGCCCAAATATAACATTGAGCTCAAGGACGACAAGAATTTTTTCTTCGTCGCCATCTCGCGCGATGCCGTCCCCCGCGTCTATCTGACGCATCAGCCCGACCGAAGACGCAGATTAACGCAGGAAGAACCGCGGATGAACGTAGACAATCAGCGTTCATCTGCGTTCAATCAGCGCTCATCTGCGTCTTTTATCGGCCCGTTCGTGTCGGGAAAGGAATTGAAAAAATTCATGCGGGATATCAGAAAAATATTTCCCTACAAAACCTGCACAAATAAACCGGAAAAGCCGTGCCTCTATTATCACCTTGGTCTGTGCGCCGGACACATCCCCCCGTTGCATAAAGCTACGGAGGGCGCGGGAAAAATAGAGGACTACCCAAAGATTATTGCCGGCCTGAAAACACTTCTGCGCATCTACAACGGCAGTCCCAACAAGATAGAGTGCTACGACATCTCAAACACCAGCGGATCGCTGTCGGTGGGCTCTCTTGTGGCGCTAGTCAACAACCGACCGGCAAAAAAATGGTACCGCAAATTTAAAATCAAAACCGTGCGCGGATCAAACGATCCAGCATCCCTCAAAGAAGTGCTCGCGCGGCGCATGAATCATCCGGAATGGCCCTACCCCGACACGGCGATCGTTGACGGCGGCAAGGGACAACTGTCGCGTCTGAAAAATTTTCCGCTTCCCGTCATCGGCATCACCAAAAGAGAAAATGCGAGACGCACAAAAACGCTCGGGTCTCTGGTCAGCCCGTACGGCGCAGGCGCGGTTTTAATGAGCGCGCTTCCCGCTCCCGTCCGCGACACCATTCTGCGCGCCCGCGATGAAGCGCACCGGTTTGCCATCGCCTACCATCGCCATCGCCGAATAAAAGAACTATTATAGACCTCGTATCTTTCCTCACCAAAAAACCCGCCCCCGCCGGTGATCCTATAAAATCACGCCATCGGCGCGGGGACGGGACGAGACGCGCCACAACAATAGTTTGAGCAATTACCATGCCATTTCATATCATTAAAAAACCCGCTCCCGCCGGCGACCAGCCGCAGGCCATCAAAGAATTAACGGCTCATTTTTCCAAGGGTGCCGCGCGCCAAACGCTTCTGGGGGTGACCGGATCGGGAAAGACGTTTACCATGGCGCACGTTATTAACGCGCTTGATCGTCCGACGCTCGTTATTTCCCACAACAAAACCCTTGCCGCCCAGCTCTATGAAGAGTTTAAAGCGGTTTTCCCCCAGGACCACGTCCACTACTTTGTCTCCTACTACGACTACTATCAACCGGAAGCCTACCTGCCCACCAGCGACACCTATATAGAAAAAGAGGTGCAGATCAACGACGAGATCGATCAGTTGCGGCACGCCGCGGTGCAATCGATCCTCACGCACCGCAACACCATCGTCGTGGCATCCGTGTCCTGCATCTATAACCTCGGCTCTCCGGAAACCTACGCGCGCCTGTCGTTACGGCTCAAAGTCGGACAGGAAATTACCAAACGCGAGCTCCTTAAAAAACTCCTCCTCCTGCAGTTTGAGCGCAACGAAATTGATTTTTGGCACGGCCGGTTCCGTCAGCGCGCCGAACACATTGATGTCTGGCCGCAGGGACAAGATATTTTCTGGCGCATCAGTATTGAGGGCGGAATCATCCGCGAGATTAAGGAAACCGAAGCGCCGTTCGGGGCATCGCACATCGTCAAAGAAATACACCTCTTTCCGGCAAAATTCTGGCCCTCCGAAGAAAGCGTTCGCGGCGTTGCGCTTTCCAATATCAAGCTGGATCTACAGGAACAACTGGAGCGCCTGCAAAAAAACGGAAAACCGCTTGAAGCCGAGCGTCTCAAGCGCCGCACGCAGTACGATATGGCGCTGATTGCCGAAGTAGGATGGTGCAAGGGCATGGAAAATTACTCGCGCTATTTTGAAGGACGCGCGCACGGAACACCGCCGTTTACGCTGATTGATTATTTTCCCAAGGATTTTCTCCTTATCGTCGACGAATCGCACATGAGCATTCCGCAGATCCGCGGCATGCACCACGGCGACAAGGCGCGCAAAGACGTTTTGATTGAACACGGGTTCCGCCTGCCCTCGGCGCTGGACAATCGTCCGCTCACGTTTGAAGAGTTTGAAGGAAAAATACACCAGACGCTTTTTGCCTCCGCCACGCCGGCCGAATGGGAATTGAAGGAATCATCGCACGTCGCCCAACAGATTGTGCGCCCGACATTCCTGCTGGATCCCACGATTGAAATCAGGAAAACCGAAGGACAGATTCCCGACCTGCTCAACGAGATCGCCGCCTGCGTTACAAAAAAAGAACGGGTGCTGGTGACCGTGCTCACCAAGCGACTCGCCGAAGCGCTTTCTGATCATCTCAAAGAGAAAAAAATAAAAGCCGCCTATCTCCATTCGGAAATCGACACGCTGGAGCGCCCCAAAATCCTTTTTGATCTGCGGAGCGGCAAATACGACGTGCTGGTGGGCATCAATTTATTGCGCGAGGGACTGGACTTGCCCGAGGTGGGACTGATTGCCATTTTAGACGCCGACAAAGAGGGATTCTTGCGCGACGCCACGTCGTTTATCCAAATTTCTGGACGCGCCGCGCGCAATCTGCACGGCCGTGTCATTATGTACGCCGACCATGTGACGCACTCGATGAAAAAGGCAATCTCCGAAACCGCGCGCCGGCGATCCGTCCAGGAGCAGTACAACAAACAACACGGCACCGTGCCCACGCAGATCGTTAAAGATATCGCCTACACGCTCACCCAAGGATTGGAGCCCGAACAGACGCTGGCGCAGGAGTTTGCCCGCGACTATCTCAAAGAATTGAAGCTCAAGCTGGATCTGGCGCAACGCAATCTGCAATTTGAAGAAGCGGCGCGGATTCAGGCGCAGATTCAGAAATTTAAAAAGGATGCTCCCACAAGCGCCCCTCGCCCCGGCGCATCATCGCATCGCTCTAAGAAAGCGTCACAATAATCGCTCCGGTATTTTCGTGCCGATCGCGCCCAATGCGTTCGTAGGAAAAACTTTTCACTTTTCGCTCCGCCTTCAGGCGCGCCAAAAGATGCTCGACGGTCGGTTTAACCACCGGCCCGAACTGGGAATGCAATCCCTTGCCAACAACCACGCGGATCGTGTGCGCGCCGGCAACG
>DAIEKJ010000051.1 GCA_027350645.1 Candidatus Wolfebacteria bacterium | reverse complement strand
AATACATCACTGATACTGGGCAGGCGCGCAGGGCAACGTTGCTTTATTCGGTGCGTGTCGCGCAAGATATCGCCTATAAGAATGTTTTTGAAGAAGCCGGCCGAGCCTGGGGACTCAAAACGGTGTATGCGGTTACCGATGTGGATAGCCTGCTTCCCGAATGGTCTGGCCAGCGGGGATTGATTGATGAGGCGTGCATTGCGCGCGAAGTTCCCGATTGGCGCGATCGGATGTTTTATCTTTCGGGTCCGCACAGCATGGTGACGGCATTTGAGCAGACGCTTGTTGGTATGGGGGTTGCGCGCCGCAACATCAAAACCGACTTTTTCCCCGGGTTTGCCTGATGATTGTGCGCTTGTTGCGTTGTGAGATGCGTTATTGCGTGTTTATTTTTTGCGTCACTTATTCGCGTCGCCATCTACCTTTTGTGCCCCATTTGGCGATCTCCTCTCTTGTTAAAAGAAAAAATGAGGGTAAAATGAAACAATCAAAATGATGTAATGGTTGATGAAATAAATCGGTGTGCGTGGAGCGCGAAGAATATGGACCTAACGGCCTTTAAATTAGAAACACTAGGTGTTGATAAAAAGAAACTTGGAAGGATTTTTAGTTTTGTTGACTATGGAAATGTAAATTATTGGTATAATAAAGATCGCCGAGACTCGAACAGCGTTGAATTATTGGACAATCAGAAATTAATTGTTGACATTGCAAAACTAGCAAACTTTATCGATTTATTTTCTGAAGAGAAAAGGTTCTATTATGGATGGAATCCGCGGAGAGAGGAGAGTTGGCACATAACGATAAAAGCCGAGAGATGCGGTTTCATTAAAAATACGAAGCCGATGCAATTTATAAAGCACTACCTATCTGATGGGGAAGACGTGCAAGATGGGAAATTCAGCCATTCTGAAGTAAAGGGGGACACGAATGGAAGTTATGTAGAGATTCCAAAAAGTAATTTCGACGTAGAAATAAGCGTTGATGCGATTCGGTTATTAGAAAGATACGACACATTCTGTTTATTTTCGGGCGATAGCGATTTTGCGTATTTAGCTCATTTTTTAAAGAAAAATCACAAAAAAATTATGATCGTCGCTTCTGGTCAAATATTTTACACACTTAGAGAGTTGGCAAATCCATATATCAATGCTCAATCAATAAAGGGCGACATTGCTCGCATAAAAGAAACCGCGCCCATTGTCGGGCGCGGTTTGGATATCGGATCCGTCTCGGACGGACAAGGTAGTCAATGACTACCTTAGTATAGTAACGAGAATTAATTAAAAAATCAATAGTCTGTGTATAACTAAAGCACGACGCTTTGTAGTTGATTTGTTGAGTTGTACAATGCACTGCATGTGACATATGATATAACACAAATATAAAAAATATGGCCAAATTTAAATATCTGTGGCAGGGGATGGGATTTGCTGGAGCGGTTGTTGCGTATGTTGCCTTGGTGGTTGCGCTGATGAATAATCTCCAGACTATTCTGGGGACGGGCGGTCCGGCATTTGTCGGGGGCGTACTCATTCTCTTGCTTTTTGTATTATCGGCCGCGGTGGTGGGGTCGCTTATTTTTGGGCGTCCGGCGTATCTTTATTTTTCCGGCGCCAAGCGCGACGGCGTGCTGTTGGCTGCATCAACCATCGTCTGGCTCCTGGTTTTTACGGTATCGGCGCTTGTTGTTTTGATGTGCATTCGTTTGTACGCGTAAGGCTTCATCTGTTTGACGTATGGAAATAGAATAGGCCCGCGCATGGCGCAGGCCTATATAAGGTACTGTTAACTTAACTCTCTCCCGCAACTCTGACGAGTTCGCCTAGGATGCTGCCGATGTTTCCATCGACGACAATAATGTTTTTTGACTCGTCGTCGGCGCTGACGGATGCGACGGTCCAATCCTCGCGGATGGCGATGTGTCCTCCGTGGATGCCAAGCGTCATGCGCAAGGAGGCCCAGAACATTTTGCTCACGGCATCGTGCTTCTGCTGGAGAGTGTCCATTTTCTTATGAAAATCGACAAACTTCTCCAGGGTGACCGACGTTTTTTCGTATTTGGCCGTCCTCTCTCGCATCTCTCTTCGGAGATGGTGCATTGCTCCAAGAAGCGGTCGGAGATTTTCGGGCACATCTCCAATCATCGCCTCTCCGGGTTTGATGGGGGACAGACGCGGATCCATCCGCGCTGATTCCCCAAGGAGCTCTTCGAGCCACGGCAGTGCGTTTGTCACTAGGGACATCTTTCCTCCTTTCCTTTGAGAGTTCTCTGTTGGTTGTTCTCAAAGTCCAACCGATACTATAAAATATATTTGTTGTTGCGTCAATTGTTTGTGTTTTCCGTTCGCTACAGGGCATGGAGGAGTGTTTGGGGGTGTGCTATACTACAGGCATATGGCGACACTTATTTTTGACATAGAAACCATCGGCGAAGAGTTTGATGCGTTGGATGAGACGACGCAGGAAATGCTGACGAAGTGGATTAAAAAAGAATCGGCAAACGACAAAGAGTATCGCGCCGAGCTTGAGGATATAAAAAACGGATTGGGATTTTCTCCGCTTACCGGAGAAATCGTGGCCATTGGTATTTTGGACGGTGAACGCAATCAGGGGGCGGTGTGGTACCAGTCGCCCAACACCAAGGAAAAAGAAATGCAGGACGGCAATATGAAATTCAAGCCGGCGACGGAAAAAGAAATGCTGGATGAATTTTGGCGCGTGGCGCAATCATACGATACGTTTGTCACCTTTAACGGCCGCGGGTTTGATGCGCCGTTCTTGATGGTGCGCTCGGCGGTGCACGGCATCCGCCCCAGCAAAGACTTGATGTCCAACCGCTACGCCACCAGCCAGCGAGCGGGGGCGACGCACATTGATTTGCTCGACCAGCTCTCGTTCTATGGCGCGGTGCGGCGGAAGGGGAGTTTGCACCTCTGGAGCCGCGCGTTTGGCATCCCTAGCCCCAAGGCGGGTGGCGTGACGGGAGATGATGTGCAATATTTATTTAAAGAAAAACGATTTTTGGACATTGCGCGGTATAATGTCGGCGATCTGGTTGCCACGCGCGAACTGTATGATCGGTGGCAAAAATATATTCGGATGTAGTGTATGAAAAAGGAAGTATTCTTTTCTGCTCGGGTGCGTGCGGTCGTGAAAAAAATTCCGAAAGGAAACGTTTTGGCGTATGCGGACGTGGCGCGGCGTTCGGGGAGTGCCAAGGCCTCTGGCGCTGTGGGGAGCATTTTGAACAAAAATTTCAATCCAACCATTCCGTGCCATCGCGCGGTGCGTCTTGATGGGAGCGTTGGCGGTTACAACCGCGGACGTGGGGAAAAAATAAAAAAATTTCGCGCAATCGGCGCGCTGGTATGACTCTTGTTTCAACGTTTGGAACATTTATTTTGTTCCTTGGCATTGTGCTTGTCGTTTTGGGCGGCACGCACCTTTTTGTCTGGTGGTCCCTGGTGCGGCTGGGAGGGTTGACGGCATCGTCGTGGCGCTGGTGGCTGGCGGGCGTTATGGCGGCGATGACGCTGGTGTTTATTGTTGCATCGGTGCTCCTGCACATCAAAGGTGACGGATGGGGGATTGGCGTTGCCTATGCCGCATCAAGCGTGTGGCTCGGGTTTTTTGTCTATCTCTTTTTTGCCAGCGTTGTTGGTTGGGGAGTTTTGTGGGCAACGCAGGCGCTTGGAATTTCCCTCGCTCCGCGGATCATTATTGGCGTATTTGTTGTTTGTGCGGCGATGTATAGCGCGTGGGGGCTCTCCAACGCCCAAGATATTGCGGTAACCAAAATCACGGTGCCCATCGCCAATGTTCCGGCCGCATGGAAAGGAAAAACAATCGTGCAGTTATCCGATGTGCACTTGGGAGCGATTAATCGCGCTGGGTTTGCACAAAAAATCGTGAATCTGGCGATGGCACAGCATCCGGATATGATTGTTATTACCGGCGATTTGTTTGACGGCACGGACGGCAATCTTGAGGAGTTTATCTCGTCGCTCAAGCAGCTGCGGGCATCGGAAGGGGTTTACTTCGTTACCGGAAATCACGAGGAATATCTGGGAGTTGATGCGGCGCTGGAGATCGTCGCTCAGACCGGTATTCGGATTCTTGCTGATCAGGTGGTTGACGCAAACGGCATGCAGGTTGTTGGATTGCAATATCGCAGTGGCGACACCTCATCGGCGGTTGCGTCCCGGATTGAACAATTACCCGGCTATCAAAAAAATATGCCCACCATTCTTCTGCATCACGTGCCCGAAGGCATTGATGGTGCGCGCGATGCGGGGGTGAATTTGGAATTGTGCGGGCACACGCACCAGGGGCAGTTGTTTCCTTTTGGCTACCTGACCGAA
>DAIEKJ010000050.1 GCA_027350645.1 Candidatus Wolfebacteria bacterium | reverse complement strand
TATGTCTATTGTAGTAATGCGTGTCAGATAGAGTATCAATACCGATCCTACATCAAAAAATGGAAGGCTGGTGAAGTAAATGGACTACAAGGCTTGGGTATTGTTTCTCGCTATGTAAAACGATATCTGCGTCAAAAATTTGGGGATCGATGTTGTTTGTGTGGATGGAATGGGGTGAATTTAAAAACTAAAAAAGTTCCCTTGGTTGCTGATCATATTGATGGCAATTGGAAAAACAACGTTGAGAGTAATCTTCGTTTGCTGTGTCCTAACTGTGATGCATTAAGCCCAACATATGCCGGACTCAATAGAGGGAGGGGAAGGAAGGGTAGAATTTTAAGCGCACGAGCAAAAGAGGGGCGTTTGCTCGTTAAAGATTGCCACCTTAGCTCAGCTGGGTTATAAGCAAATGATTTTGCTTATAACGGGCGTTCCCATGGCAATGTGTTTAGTTGGCGCCCCGGAAGAGCAATCAGCCGAAGGCTTGCAAGAACGCGATGTCGGACGGTAGGATACACGAGATGGTTTTATGGCACAGGCCAATGTAGCTCAGCTGGTAGAGCAACGCTTTCGTAAAGCGTGGGTCGTCGGTTCGAATCCGACCATTGGCTCATCCTATGATTCAAAAAGAATATCAAGAACGGCTCAATGAGCTTTCGGTCCGCCTCCGCCAGCTAGGAGGCTGGCTTTGACGTTGACGCAAAACGCACTCGCATCAAAGAAATTGAATGTGCTTTCCAGGATCCTGAGTTGTGGAAAAATCCGAAAGACGCCGAGCCCCTTGCAAAAGAAATGGGTGATTTGCAATCGACCTGCGAATCGTACGATGCGGCGATTGCAGCGTGCGATCAACTAATGGCGCTTGAGGAAGCCGTCAATGAAAACGATTTGTATGCGCTTGAACGTT
Source organism: Candidatus Wolfebacteria bacterium (assembly GCA_027350645.1). GTDB lineage: Bacteria > Patescibacteriota > Minisyncoccia > UBA6257 > JAGOQP01 > DAIEKJ01. The sequence continues at coordinate 3,513 of DAIEKJ010000050.1, read as the reverse complement.
CGGTTCGTGCGATGGAAATAAAAAAACTTTTTGCGGGGCGATGGGATAAAAACGATGCCATTGTGACCATTGCCGCCGGCGCCGGCGGACAAGATGCGGCCGATTGGGTGCACATGCTTTTCTTGATGTATCAGAAATACGCCCAGCGCCAGGGGTGGCGCATTGACGTTTTGGATTCAACCGAGGAAACATTTCAATCGAAAACGGGCCGGCATCCGCTCAAAAATATCACCTTCGAAGTTTTGGGCGTCTATGCGTTCGGTTATTTAAAAAAAGAAAGCGGCGTCCATCGTCTCGTGCGCGTGTCGCCGTTTTCGTCCGACGGTTTGCGCCACACCTCTTTTGCTTTAGTTGACGTGATGCCGAAAATAAAAGAGAGTACGCTCAATATTAAAGAAAGTGATTTGAAAGTGGAATTTTTCCGATCGTCTGGTCCGGGAGGACAGAATGTGAACAAGGTTGAGACGGCGGTTCGTATCGTCCACGTGCCTACCGGGGTTGTTGTGTCGTGCCAGGTTGAACGTTCGCAGTCGCAAAACCGCGCCCGCGCGCTGGGTATTCTCGAATCAAAGCTGGTGCAGATGATGGAAAAAGAACGAGTAGCCGAATTGTCGGCTCTTAAAACAAAAGCAAAGCCGGAGTGGGGGAGCCAGATCCGTTCGTATGTGCTCAACCCGTACAAGCTCGTTAAGGACCATCGCACGGGCTATGAAACGACGCAGGTCGAAAGCGTCTTGGGCGAGGGATATTTAGATGACTTTATCGAGGCTGAAATTACCGCGCATGCCCGAGTCGCATAACCGGCTGTTGCATTCTTTCTAAATATGATATACTGGCCATATGCGGCGCTTTCATTGAGTGGCATGCTCATCGATGACGCGATGAACGCTTTTTTATGATTATCTTCCAAAACGTTTCAAAGGCATATAAAAACAACGGACATACTTCGGTGGCGCTTGATAACATTAATTTCAAGATCAACCCAAAGGAATTTGTTTCGTTGGTGGGAAAATCGGGAGCCGGGAAATCAACTATCATCAAGCTTATCACCGGCGAAGAGCGTCCCACAAAAGGGAGGATTATTTTCGGCTCATACGATGTGACCCGCCTTAAATCCAACGAGCTCTACAAGATGCGTCGCCACATTGGAACTATTTTTCAGGATTTTAAACTGCTAACCGAAAAAACGGCGTTTGAAAACGTCGCTTTTGCTTTGGAGGCCGCTGGCGCGCCGCAGAGTGAAATTGCCGAGCTGGTTCCTAAGGCGTTGGAGATGGTCGGCCTATCCAACAAATCGCAAAACTTCCCCCGAGAAATGTCTGGTGGCGAAAAACAGCGGGTTGCTATCGCGCGGGCGATGATTAACAATCCCGATGTCATCATCGCCGATGAACCGACCGGAAACCTGGATCCGATTAATACCGCTGAAATTATCAATCTGCTTCTTAAAATCAATGAATTGGGGACGACGATTATTTTGGCAACACACAACAAAGACATTATCAACCATATTAACCGTCGCGTTATTTCGATGGAGAGCGGGCAAATCGTGCGCGATGAAGAACAGGGGAAATATATTCTTTTTTAACCCCGCTTTTTATCCATGATTACCACCATTGTTCGCATCACCAAGTACGGCTGGCAGAACTTTACGCGCAACGCGTGGCTTTCAACTGCAACAATCGCGGTTATGGTTTTGGCGTTGAGCGTGTTTTTGGGATTGATTGTGTTTAATGTGATGACCGGCACGATTATTTCCAGCATCGAAAATAAAATCAACATCAGCGTTTACTTCAAATCCGACACTGCCGAAGACGACATTCTTAATGTGCAGTCACAGCTTAAGTCAATGCCGGAAGTGGCTTCGGTGGATTACGTCTCCAAGGATCAGGCGTTGGCGGCTTTTGAGCAAAAACATCAAAACGATCCAACAATCTCGCAGGCGCTTGATCAACTGGGAAGCAACCCCCTGCTTGCGTCTCTTAATATCCGCGCTCAGCGTCCCGATCAGTATCAAATCATCGCTGACTATCTAAACAACAATAGCTCCATTCAACCATTTGTGGAAAAAATTTCCTACGCGGAAAATGCGAGCATCATTGATCGGCTCAATAATATCTTAACTATCACTCAACGCGGCGGCATCGGCCTGACTATCTTCATGTCGTTGATAGCGATTCTGATTACTTTCAACACCATACGTCTGGCTATCTACTCAAACCGCGAAAGCATCACGATTATGCGCCTGGTTGGCGGTTCGAACTTTTTCGTGCGTGGCCAATTTCTTGTCGAGGGAATCGTCTACGGTATCGTCTCGGCTATCGTGAGTATGCTTCTAATTGCTCCGGTTATCTATTTTATCTCTCCCTACGGCACAATATTGGTGCCGGAAATGGATGTGTGGCACTATTTTGTGTCGCACAGTCCGCTCTTGTTGGCGTACACCCTTTTGTTTGGCATCGTGCTGGGATTGATTTCGAGTTTCTTTGCCGTGGGAAAGTATTTGAGAGAGAGCGAGGCCTAATCTTTTTTGCTCGCCTATGCGCCGGCAGTTGACGGACGGTCTCTATATTTTCAATAAACCCGTCGGGATAAGCTCCGCGGGTTTTTTGAATCAAATAAAAAAACGTTATGTGATTTCAAAAATTGGCCACGGCGGAACGCTGGATCCTTTTGCCAGCGGGGTATTGGTGGTGGGAGTGGGGCGCCCGTATACCAAACAATTATCAGAGATGCTTACTCATGCGACAAAGGAATATGAAGCAGTCATTCTTTTAGGAGCGTCATCGTCGACGGATGATTGCACCGGAGATATTGAAAAAAACGCGTGCGTGGCGCCGCCGACGCGTCAAGCCGTTGAGCGGGCATGCAGGGAATTGCAAAAGCGGGAATGGCAGCTGCCCCCGCGTTTTTCGGCCATCAAGATCGACGGCGTTCCGGCCTACGCGCATGCGCGGCGGGGAAACGATGTGCCGCTTGAGCCCAAAAGAGTTGTTATTGGCGACTATTGCGTGAACGGCGTTTACAAAAAAAACGAAGAATTGACCGAGGTTGACGTTGGATTAACGGTGTCGTCCGGATTTTATGTCCGGAGCTTTGCTCGAGATTTAGGAGAATTGCTGGGGGTGGGCGGATATGTTAGTGCATTAACGCGCACGCGAGCAGGGGATTTTTGTTTGGGGCAGGCGCTTGAGGCGCGGGATCTTGATGGTGTTTTTGAGGCGCGCGCATTCTGGGACGGACGGGTACAGGGGATTGGATTTAGGGATTTTGTCCGTACGGCGGGAAATCATTGCGGCGTTGCCGGCTGGGTGAAGAATCTGCCGGATAGATCGGTTGAGGGTATTGCGCAGGGAACGATGGCGCAGCTGGATGCTTTTCTAAAAAGCGTCGCCACGGAGCATGCATATGCCCGCATCGAGCGGTGTCAAACTGTGTTTACAAAAATTATCAAAAATGAGGTGTCTTTTTCTGTTGTATGATCCGTTTGTCCAAGAAAGGGCGGAACCTCTT
>DAIEKJ010000004.1 GCA_027350645.1 Candidatus Wolfebacteria bacterium | reverse complement strand
GGACGCGTAACGGCCGAGACCGCAGCGGCGAGAACAACCCGCGGATAACCGGCTTCCTCTATAAAAACCTGCATTGCCATCGGCGTTCCGTGTCCGAATCCGTGAAAATCAGACGTGCCATAATTATTTTTAACCCTATGAGCCAAAAGCCGGGCGAGCCATGACGGTTTAATCTGGTTGATGGGAATAATACGCCCTTGCGTGAGCGCGACGACTTTCTCGCTGATAAAAAGGATGTCCCCTGCCTCCAATACCGGCCCGGCATATTTTTCAAGAAGCGCAACTAGATTATCACGCTCGGTTATTACATCCGTTTTGATCGGAAACCGAAAATATGTTTTGCCGCCGACAGAAATTTCTATATTCTTCCCCTTGTTCGGCCGTATATTTCTAAGCGCGGTAGTTGAGTCCATAGTATTTTTTTCTACTATACGTCTCCGACGCGGCTAGGTCAAACGGGGCACCGCGTTCCGCTCCGCGCGCATCGGCATAGCAACAAAAACCCGCCATACGGCGGGTTTTTGTTATTTCTTTGTTTCGGTGTGCTTGGTATGCGCGCGGCACCATTTGCAATATTTCTGAATCACCAGCTTCCCTTCCGATGTTTTCTTGTTTTTGCGGGTAAAATAATTGATGCGCTTGCACTCGCCGCATTTCAACCGGATCAAATTTTCGCTGAATTTTGACTTAGCCATGGAATTCTTTAGTGAGTAGACTCTATCATACTTGTATCGCTCATTTCAAGCCCTTTCGTGGAAATCGAGAAGCCGGAGCTTATACCCAATGCAATTGGAACAATTTACAGCTATGCCTGAGCCAATGCGCGGATTCGAACCGCGGACCTACTCCTTACCATGGAGTTGCTCTACCAGCTGAGCTACATTGGCTTATTTGAAAAACTTCGTTGAAAGTACTTTACCGGTATCTGCACGTGCACGCAAGCCTTTGGGCTGGTTGCTCCTCCGCCAAAGCTCGTGAGCCACCTCCCGGATTCGGACCGGGGACCTACTGTTTACAAAACAGTTGCTCTACCAGCTGAGCTAAGGTGGCCTGTGCCAAAAAACTATCCGCAAGCAGTTGGCTTTCTCACACTAGCGTCAAACGCTTATCTACACAACAATGTACTGTGCAGAATACATATAATCCTGCTTGGTGGGTAGGGTGAGAGTCGAACTCACGCGGGCACATTGGCCAACGGTTTTACAGACCGCCCTCGGCCCCTACGAGACTACCTACCCATATGGAAAGAGCGCTGCCAGTGTATACCAGACCTTTTCCTTTCTCAAGACCCGGCGCGTTTATTGCTCCAGGGGCTCGTCATTCTGATCGTCGGCAGACTCCTGCGCGCGACGGCGTTCATCCTGCAACGTTTTAATAACGTGCTGGCTCTCCCCTCCCCCGTTTACGTTCGCGCGCGAACCAACCCGCTCAAGAGAACGCGCAATAAGAGCATCAAACTTCATCGTCCATACCTTCACGCGACGCAAAGTTTTTGCCAGATAAAAGGTAACCTCTTTGTCAACACGGTCAACCCAATGCCAATGCGCCTTCCCCCACACCGCCAACGTTCCCCGTGACGGCTTTTCGTCTTCAAATCCATCAACCAGAGGCAGGCGTCGCAACATTAGAAGCGATACAACGGCCAATGCCAGAAAAAAAACCGACTCAAGAATAAAATAAAACATAGGCTAGAATAAGTATACCACGTCCGCTCTTCCAATGCTGGGCAAAGACGCGCTCCTAAATTTCGTACCGGCAAAAACGCTCAATTTTGATGTTCTCTCCTGTTTTGGCGATCGCCTGAGTAACTAAGTCCTGGACCGTCACCGAATCGTCGCGGACAAACGGCTGGGCAAGCAGATCTTGGACAGTCGCCGGATCCATCGACGCAATATGCATGGCAATGTCATGCGCCAACGCCTTGAACGTTTCGTTTTTGGCTACAAAATCCGTTTCGCACCGGACCTCCAGCAAAACGCCGATGCGTCCGTTATGGACGTATGTTTCCAAAGTCCCCGCACCGGTTTTGCGTTCCTGCCGCTTAGTGGCTTTAGCAGCCCCTCGTTCAAAAATCAGCGCGCGCGCTTTTTCGTAGTCGCCCCCGGCATCGTCAAGCGCCTTTTTGCAATCCATGACCCCGGCGCCGGTTTCCTCGCGAAGCTTAACAAGAACATCGGTCATATGTTTTATTTCAAATTACTGATAATTCGATCGACAACCCAGTTAATCGATGACCGCGCATGATCGTTGGCGGGAATAAAATACGCGAAATCATTCGGATCGTCGTCGCTATCAATAATGCCGATCACCGGAACGCGCTTAATGTGCGCCTCGGCAATAGCCGTCGCATGCCCCTTGGGAGATCCGTCGATAACAAACATAATATCGGGCACCTGCGTCATATTTTCGACTCCGGTAAATTTATGCTCCATTTTTTCAATCTCGCGTTTCATCAGAAGCTGTTCTTTCTTCGTATACTTATCCAAACGCCCCTGCGCCAAATCTTCCTTCTGCTGTTTGTAGTACGCGATACGCTTGGAAAGAATGGAAAAGTTAGTAAAGAGTCCTCCGATCCAGCGACGCGTTACATACGAGCATCCGCCCAGCGCCTCCGAAAGCGTTCGCACCGCGTCTGCCGATGCCGGCTGGGTCCCAACCACAACAAACGTTTTCTTGTCTTCGATCGCCTTTTTTAAAAACCCGGAAACAATATCAATCGCCTTAAGCGTCTTGGTAAGATCAATCACCTCGATGCCATTACGCGTGGCAAAAATATACTCGTCAAAATGAGGATTTTTGCGCGACTTTTTGTGGCCGTATAACACGCCCGCCTGAGCCATCTCCAGCAACACGCTCTCATCAACCGCAGAACCCGAAAAAAGAGTTTCCGCATCAAGAAATGCGCCACTCTGCTGCTTGCCATCCTTCTGATCGTTTTGTGTATCCATACATCATACCGCGCCTGTCCGCGGCTGGACTCCGTTTCATCCCTCAAAAAAGAGAGACACGAAGCGACGATTAATTAATAAAACCGCCTGCCACCCAAACAAACGGGGGCAGTCAGCGCCGTCTACTATATCGCACCTACCATAAAAAAGCAAGGCAAAATCAATGATTCCCGGCGCGCCAGCTTTCAATGTCCCGATGATTTCCCGAAAGCAATACTTTTGGAACCCGCCATTGTTTTTTCGGTTTTGCGGAGTCGGGAGCAAACGCCTCGGGACGCGTGTATACCGGATAGCTCCCTTTGATCTCTTCCAGCGACTCTTCCTTCCCCAGCACCCCCGGAACAAAACGTGAAACCGCGTCAATGATCAGCATGGCCGGAATTTCGCCCCCCGAAAGCACAAACGATCCAACCGACAATTCCTCGTCAGCCACATACCGCGCCACGCGTTCATCGACGCCCTCGTACCGCCCGCAGATAAAAACCAAGTGGTCATACCGCGCCAGTCGGTGCGCCTGGTCGCTGGTAAATAATTTTCCGCGGGTACTCAAGAGAATAACGCGCGTTTTCCGCCGCGTCCCGCGCGCGATTTTTTTCTTAATTGCGGCAACCGCGCGAAAGATGACGTCTGCTTTTAAAACCATTCCCGGCCCCCCGCCGTAGGGACTGTCATCTATTTTTTTATGCTTCCCCGCCGCCCACGCGCGGATATCGTACGCGCACACCGCGATAAGCCGGCGGCTTTGAGCCTTCCCCAATATAGACGCTTTAAAATAAGGATCGACCGCATCGGGAATCGCCGAAAGGACATGAAACGTTTTGGTTGTTAAACGAATGGTTTTCATGGGACTCACTATACAAAAAAACAGCCCCGTCTGCCAATCGCAGGAGGCTGTTTTATCTGCGGCGATTTAGAGATTCTTAAGATCTTCCATTGCCTGATCGATGGCAGACGTTGAGACCGAACCGGCTTCTTCGTGATGATGCGGCCCCGTTCCTCCTTCCGGCTCGAGAATTTTTAAATTAACCCGAGCGTTGTTTTTCATGCCAACAATCCGCAACAAAGACCGAATCGCCTTAGCGGTTGATCCCGCGCGTCCAACAATCTGACCCATGTCAGCCTTGTTGACCTTAAGCGTCAGCAAAACCCCCATTTCATCAATGGTGCGCTCGATAACGACATCGTCGGGATAATCAACTAATGATTTAACAACCGATTCGAGAAATGCTTGATCACGTTCCATGACTCTCGGTGTTGCTTGATTGGTATTCGACCTTTTCAGTAATAATCAGACATGCAGTCATTGACCAAAACCCCGTCCGACGCTCATTAGGCAGCCGGTTGGTCCGGCGCCAAAGCAGCGGAGCTTTGCGGTTGGATGGCGGCGGCCGGCTCCTTGGATTGCTTTGATTTTTTCTGCAGGGCGATCTTTGAACCGGTAAGTATCTTCGCATCAACAAGAATATTGTGTACGGTAGCCGTCGGCTGGGCGCCCACGCCGACCCAATAGGCCGCGCGCGCGGCATTGATGCCAAACTTGTCGGTATGCGCGTTATACCACCCTAAATCTTCGATGAATTTCCCCACCAATTTCGATTTTTTCTCCATGACCGCAACACGGTAGGAAATCTGCTTTTTCTTCCCCACAGGACGTAATTTGATTGCTATCATAATGATTTACTATATCTATCAGTCGTGCCGGTATTGTACTGATGCGCAGCGCCAAAGTCAACCCCGCCGCAAAAATATCCCCGCCACCCGAACCGCAACCGTCCGAGCGGAGGATTTTTGCGCGATGACATTATTTTTGCTCCGCCACCTGTGCGTCGGCAAACCGGAGAGAAAGCACCTTGGAGCACCCCGCTTCGTCCATGGTGACGCCGTACAACACATCGGCCGCTTCCATGGTAACGCGATTGTGCGTAACCACGATAAACTGCGTATGCGAAGCAAACGTGCGAATAAGATCGGCAAACCTCTTTGAGTTTTTTTCATCCAGCGCCGAATCGGCTTCGTCAAGAATAAGGAATGGCGGCGGACTAACCGACACCAGCGCAAAAAGCGCCGCAATAGACACAAGGCTCTTTTCTCCTCCCGAAAGCGCTTCTAGGCTCATCACCTTTTTTTGCGGAATAGTCAGCTCAACATCAATGCCGGCCAAAACGTCTTCGGATTCCTGTGCTGTCGCTTCTCCGTTTTCCAAAACGCCCCCATCCAGAACCAGCGGAACCCGTTCCTTGTACACCACCTTCATCCGCGCGTGTCCTCCGCCAAACATGGACCGAAAGAACGTATTAAACTCTTCATTCACCCGTTTGAACGACGCGGAAAAGTCAGTGGTGATTTTGTTTCCCAGTTCCTGTATTAAAACTTCCAAATCCGCGATGGCCTTATTCAAATCCGACGACTGCTTTTCGAGGAATGAATAGTGCGCTTCGACTTCCTCGGTTTCCTGCACCACGCCCTGATCCACGTCTCCGATGCTGGCAATGTCGCCCCGCAAACGCAAAACTTTCCGTTCCAAATCGGCGATCTCTGCCTCAGTTGTAACGGCCTCAAAAGCGGGTTCGCGCGCCGCTTCCTCCGCGGCAGAGACCGGCCATCCGGCCGCTTCAATTGCCCGCTGTGTTTCGGCGATACGAAATTCTATCTTTTCTTCTTCAAAAACAATCCGCTGTTTGCGATCGCGCAGTTCCTGGAGGCCTCGCCCGACGCGTTCCCGCTCTTCAAACGCCTCCCTAAAACGCGCGTTAAAATCTTGAACGCCGCGGGAAAGCGATTCTTCATTTTTTTCTATGTCGGCAATGCTTTGATCCAGCGCGGCCAATGCGGCACTATTTTCTTTTTTCTGCTTTTCCAGCACCTCTGCGGCCGCCCGCATCTGCTCGGTTTGAGACGCAGTGGCAATTTCATCAATGACATCCAGCGCGCGGGAAATGCTTTCCCGCATCTCCGATACCGACGCTTGATCGGGCAGCTGGCGCAATAGGTTTTTGATTTTCGTCAGCGCTGAACGCAAAACGTCAGTTGAAACATTGGCGCCCAAAGCCGTCTGCTCAAGTCGTTCGATATCGGCTTCTATTTTATACACCGAGCGCTCAAACGCCGATTTTTTGGCGAAAAGATCCCGTTTCTGTTCTTGAAATTTTTTAAGCGCGTCGGAAGAAAGCGATGAATCTTCAATCTGTCTCACGTGCGCCGCGGCCAGCGCAAGCTCTTTTTCTTCGCGCGCGATTTCCTCGTCGATCGCCGCATCACCGCCGCTCCGCACTCGGGCGCGGGCGTCAAAAAGACTCTTCAGCTTCGACGCGTACAAAAGCCGCTCCGACGCTTTCAGACCTTCCTCGATTTCGAACCGCTTCTCCCATCGCGATGTCTGGCGCTTGAGCATCCGCAGGCGCGGCGCGACTTCGGCCATCATCGCCGATACCTTATCCAAATTGACCCGCGCGTTTTTTAATTTCCGTTCGCTCTCCGCCTTTTTAAGCTGGTACTCGCGCAGTCCCAGAATTTCCTGCACCATCATCATCCGGTCGGCCGCCGACGCGCGGACAAAAATATCCGCCGATCCCTGGCTGATAATCGTCAATCCCCGCGTACCCAATTTCACCTTTGAGAAAAAATCGACGATGTCCTTGAGGCGCACCTCGCTGTCGTTCATAAAATACTGCGATGCTCCCGCGCGCGTTACCCGCCGAGTAATGACGATTTCCTTAAATTCTGACGGCAGTTCGCCCGACTCGTTATCGAGCACCACGCTCACCTGCGCCATACCTACGCGAGGTTTTTTGGGCGTGCCGGCGAAAATAAGATCCTCAATCGTATCTCCTCGCAAATTTTTTGCCTCGCGTTCTCCCAGCAGCCACCGCACGGCGTCGATCACATTGGACTTGCCCGATCCGTTGGGGCCGACAATACCGACGATGCCTGAGGGAAACTCAAACACCGTCTTTCCGGCAAACGATTTAAACCCGTTTATTTCCAGCTTCTTTAAAAACATACAATCCGTTTTTTGCAGCCTCAACTTCGGCCTCTTGTTTCGAGTACCCCTGGCCGTCGGCAACCTTTCGTTCGCCGACAAAAACGCCCACCGTGAAAACTTTGCGGTGGTCGGGGCCCTCCTCCTTGAGCACGACGTAGGTCGGCGTTATTTTAAAGTGTTCCTGAGCGTGTTCCTGAAAAGAACTTTTTGCATCGCGGTAAAGATGATTAGCAACCACATCGTCAACGGCGTTAAGAACATGAGCTCTGATAAAATCAGCCGCGATCCGATAGCCGCCATCCAGATACAGCGCCCCCAGCAATGCCTCAAAGGCGTTTGCCAAAATAACCTCCCGCGCCTTGCCGGTATCTCGCGCCTCCCCTTTGGACATGAGGACAAACGCGCCCATATCGATTTCTACCGCCGCCTTTGCCAGCGCAACATAATTGACCAGCGCCGCGCGGATGCTCGTCAGCCTGCCCTCGTCATCATGCGGATATTTTTCATACAAAAACTCGGTCACCGCCAGTTCCAGCACTGCATCGCCAAGAAACTCAAGCCGTTCGTTGTGCGGCAAGCGCCAGGACGGATTTTCGTTCAGATATGAGCGGTGTGTCAGCGCCTCGCTGAGAAGATTTTCGTTATGAAAAAAGAATCCGATCTTTTTTTCAAATGCCTCTATATCGTGCGCCATAACCTAGTTCTCGGATTGCGGCGGAGGGACCAGTGGCGACGCGCCGCCGGATTCCGCCGACACCTGTTCAAGTTGTTTATAAACCGTCCCCAAAACGCCGTTGACAAATTTTCCCGAATTAACCCCGCCGTAGTTTTTTGCCAACTCAATCGCCTCGTTGATGGCAACTTTATGCGGCACTTCCTCGTGGTCGGCAAACATCAGTTCATACACGCCGATGCGCAAAACATTCCGGTCAACCAGAGCAATCTGATCAAAGGGCCACTCAACTGCCGACGCGCTGATAACCGCATCAATCTCGGAAAGGTGCTGCACGACACCGTTGACGATTTTCCAAACGAATTCCGGCTCGTTGATGCCCGGCGCAAATTCATCGATATTGCGTTGCACGGTAGCCACCAAATCACCGGTGCGGCCGGAAAAATCCCATTCATAAAGCGACTGAAGAACAACCGACCGGGCAAGATGACGAGTAGCCATAATTTAAACAAGCAACCCACAACAGACAACCGATGACGCTCCCAATAAAACTCCCAGGCATTATCACCCGTTGTTTGTCGTCAGTTGTCGGTTATTTATTCTTTTGTGTCGGCCGATACCCGCAGTTCGAACAGATGCGATGTGGCAAAGTCGGATGCTTGCACTTTGGGCACGCGATAAGCTGGCTCGGCTTGAGCGCCAAATGAGACCGGCGATTGCCGGTTTTTGACCGTGTATGATGTTTTGTTGGTACGCCACCCATAAGACAATGGTATTATCTGCTGTTTTTTTCTACTCTACGGCATCCCCCCGAAAAAGTCAAACCATCACTGCGCCGCGCTGGCCGATATTCCGGAAAGAAAGGTCCTGCGATGCGCCGGCGTGGCGCCGTGGGCGCGCACTGCGGCGCAATGCTTCCGCGTGCCATACCCTTTATTCGCATCAAAGCCGTAGCGAGGATACCGGCGCGCCAAACGCACCATCGCCCGATCCCGCAATACTTTGGCGATAATTGAGGCAAGTGAAACAGCCGGAACGCGTTCATCCGCCTTGGGAAAATGATCAAACAAATCTCCCGCCTGCAAAAAACCATCCACCGACAATCCCCCATCGGCCACGACGCACAGCGCTCCGGACGCGTCGCTCCCCGTCCGGACCCGACGATAGGCGCGACCCGCAGCCAAGTCACAGGCACGCGCGATATTTATCCGATCAATAACCGCCGGCGAAACCCGCGCGACAGCATACGCAATACCGCGCTGGCGCATCCAGGCCGCCCATGCCTCCCGTTGGCGCGGAGAGAGTTTTTTTGAATCAGCCAGCCGACAAGGGAACCCATTGCCAGGCGACGCGCGATAGGCGCGCAACAGCTTTTTATTCAGATGCATCGGAAGAAGAACGGCTCCCGCATATGTGTCTCCGGCCAATGGGCCGCGTCCTACTTCGTCTATTCCCACAATCCATTGACAACGGTGCGTCGGGTGCATACGTAGGAGCAGTATATATGAAAATGCCACTCAAATAAAATTTTTTGTGTTATTTTTTGTCCTTTTGCATTCGCCGTTGGATGTGAGTATACTACCCTCCTTGCCCGCACTGTACGACGGCCGCAACGGCACAACGGCACTCATATCCGCGCATCAAACACCGTATGGCATTCGTCCATCTTCACACCCACAGTCACTATTCACTCCTTGATGGACTGTCAAAAATAGACGACTTAGTCGATCGCGCCAAAACGCTTGGCATGAGCGCGCTGGCGGTTACCGATCACGGCAATCTTTACGGCGCAATAGAGTTCTATAAAAAAGCAATTAAGGCCGGTATTAAGCCGATTCTTGGCGTTGAGGCCTATCTGGCCCCCAAAAGCCGGTTTGACCGCACCGCGGTGGACGATGAGCGATATTACCACCTTACGTTGCTGGCAAAGAACAATACCGGATGGAAAAACCTCATCCAGCTGGTCACAAAAGCAAATCTGGAAGGCTTCTATTATAAACCGCGGATTGACAAAGAATTGCTCCGTCAGCATCACGAGGGCATTATCGCGCTCTCGGGATGTTTATCCGGAGAAATCCCGCGACTCCTTCTCAAAGATCGCCGCGCCGAAGCGGTGGCGGCGCTGAAAGAGTATCAGGATATTTTTGGCGACGATTTTTATATCGAGCTTTGGTCGCAGCCAAAAATTCCCGATGCGCAAAAAACATTGCCGCGCCTGATTGCGCTGGCAAGCGAACACCAGGTGCCGGTTGTCGCAACGCAGGACTCCCACTACATCAAAAAGGAAGATTCATTTTACCACGACATTCTTCTGGCCATACAGACGGGAAACAAAGTTACCGACGATGACCGGCTCACCCTGCGCGCCGGCGACTTTTCTCTGCGCTCGGAAGAAGAAATGACCGCGGCATTCGCTGACATTCCCGAAGCAATAGCAAATACCGGAAAAATCGCCGACCAATGTTCCGTGTCTATCGAACTAGGCAAGGTACTGCTTCCCAGCTTCACCGTCCCCGAGGGAGAAACCGGATTTTCCTATTTAAAAAAACTCATCAATCAACGCATCAACGATCGGTACGCCCCCGTTACGCCCCACATACAGGAACGGCTCGAATATGAACTATCCGTTATTGAAAAAACGGGCTTCGCGGACTACTTCCTCATCGTCCAGGATTATGTCAACTGGGCTAAGGCGCATAAAATAGTCGTCGGTCCGGGTCGCGGATCGGCGGCCGGCAGCATTGTTTCCTACATTCTCAAAATAACCGACGTCGATCCGTTGCGCTACGACCTGCTCTTTGAGCGCTTCCTCAATCCTGATCGCATCCAAATGCCGGATATCGATATGGACTTCACCGATGTGCGGCGCGATGAAGTCCTGGGCTATCTCAAGGAAAAATACGGCGAAACGCACGTGGCCAATATCATCACATTTGGAACCATGGCCTCGCGCGCCGCTATCCGCGATGCCGGGCGCGCACTGGGATTTTCCTATTCATTCTGCGATCAAATCGCCAAGCTCATTCCTTTTAATTTCTCGCTGGATCAATCGCTGGAGGGCGTTGACGACTTCAAAAAACTCTACCATTCCAACACCGACGCGCAGAAACTCATTGATGCCGCCAAGCATCTGGAAGGCGTCGTTCGGCACGCATCAGTGCACGCGTGCGGCATCGTTATCGCCAAAGACGAATTGACGGCCTACATGCCCCTACAATATGCGCCGCAAGACGACCACATTATCATCACGCAGTTTGAAATGCACACCGTCGAAGATCTTGGCTTGCTCAAAATGGATATGTTGGGACTTAAAAACCTCACCATTATTGAAAATACCATCCGCCTCATTAAAGACACGCAGAACGTCGACCTGCGCATCGATGCGATCCCGCTGGACGATCCCAACACGTTTTCCATCCTGCAAGCGGGCGATACCACCGGTGTTTTCCAATTGGAATCCAGCGGCATGCGCCGATATCTCAAAGATCTCAAACCAAACGAGCTGGAAGATATCATCGCGATGGTTGCTTTATACCGTCCCGGCCCCATGGAGCTGATTCCGCAATACATAGCCCGCAAATTCGGACGGGAGCCGGTCACCTACTTGCACCCAATGCTCGAACCGATCCTCAAAAACACCTACGGCATCGGCGTGTACCAAGAGCAGATGATGCGCATTGCGCGAGACCTGGCTGGTTTTTCGTTGGCGCAAGCTGATACGCTCCGCAAAGCCATCGGTAAAAAAATTAAAGAGCTTCTCGACCAGCAACAGGAAAAATTAATTACCGGCATGTTGAACAACGGCATTGATAAAAAAACCGCCAGGGCCATCTGGGAGCTTTTCCCGCCGTTTGCGCGCTATGGCTTCAACCGAAGTCACGCCGTCTGTTATGCTTACATCGCCTACCAGACCGCCTATCTGCGAGCGCACTTCCCGGTTGAATTCATGGCCAGCCTGCTCAACGCCGATGCCAGCGACATTGACCGCATATCATTTCTCATCGGCGAAGCCAAGCGCATGCACATCGCCATTCTGTCTCCCGACGTCAACCAGAGTTATGCGGCGTTTTCTCCGGAAGGAAACAATGTGCGGTTCGGACTAGGCGCCATTAAAAACGTCGGCTCCAATATCGTCGAGGCCATCGTCGCCGAACGGCAAAAAGGCGGGGCGTATACCACCTTCGAAGATTTTCTTACGCGCGTTTTTCACAAAGATCTGAACAAAAAGTCCCTCGAATCGCTCATCAAAGCAGGCGCGTTCGACTCGCTGGCCACCGAACGAAAGGTACTGCTGACCAACATCGACAAGATCGTCACGTTCGCCCAGGAAATGCGGCGCACCATCGCCTCACAACAACACAATCTGTTTGGCGGCGCCACCGCTCACACGTCTCTGGCGCTTGCCCCCAGCTCGCCCTCAACGCGCGAGGAAACGCTCTTCTGGGAAAAGGAGCTCTTGGGTTTTTACATGTCCGATCACCCGCTGAAAAAATACGCCGCTATTTTCAAACAGAAACAGGTCTCGCCGCTAAGCGATATTATCGCCCGGCGCACCAAGGGAGGAATCGGCGGGTCGCTACGCGCGGGCGGCGTGATTACCTCGGTTAAGAAAATTATCACCAAAAACAACAAACCGATTGTGTTTGCAAAACTTGAGGACTTGAGCGATACTATGGAAGTTGTTGTGTTTTCGGAAACACTCGAACGAAAACCCGAGCTGTGGCAAGAAAAAAACATCCTCATCGTCCAAGGGAAGCTTTCCGAACGCGACAACGAACCAAAACTCATCGTCGATCAAGCAATTAAACTCAACTAATGCGCCATGCCTACGCCTCGTCTTACCGCCGCCGATAAAAAAATCCACGCGATCCGCCACTCACTCTCGCATCTGCTAGCAACAGCCGTTCTGGAAAAATTTCCCGGCACCAAGCTGGGCATCGGCCCCGTGATTGAAAATGGTTTTTATTATGATTTCGATTTCAAGACGCCGGTTTCCGAAACAGACCTCGCGGAATTGGAAAAACAGATGCGCAAACTTGCCGCGCGGAATTTATTGTTTATAAAAAGCGCCGCCACCCCCGCAAAAGCAGAAAAAGCGCTCCCCGGCCAACCGTACAAACATCAGCTCATCGACGAACTGAAAAAAAAGCGCGAACCAATCAGCTTGTACGCCACCACGGCGGACAAAAAATCAAAACCGCTCTTTCTTGATCTGTGCGCCGGACCGCATGTTAAAAATACAAAAGAAATTCGCCCCGACGCCTTTAAGCTCACCTCGCTTGCCGGCGCCTATTGGAAAGGAAGCGAAAAAAATAAAATGCTTACCCGCATCTACGGCGTCGCGTTTTTGTCCAAAAAAGAGCTGGATGACTATCTCAAAAACGAAGAAGAGGCAAAACGCCGAGACCACCGAAAGCTGGGCAAAGAGCTGGGCATTTTTGCCTTTGATGATATGGTCGGCAAAGGATTGCCGCTTTGGCTCCCCAATGGCACCATCGTTAAGAATGAAATAGAAAAACTCGCCGTTGAACTTGAGGAAAAGTACGGCTATCTGCGCGTCTCAACGCCGCACGTGGCCAAGCAAGATCTTTATCTTGCCTCCGGCCACCTGCCGCATTATGAAGACAGCATGTACCCAAAAATGGTGATGGACGACGGCATCTATTACCTCAAGGCAATGAATTGTCCGCATCACCATATGATTTATAAGTCGGAGCCCCGCAGCTACAAAGATCTCCCCTACCGCCTGGCCGAATACGGAACGTGCTACCGCAACGAACTCTCGGGAACGTTGGCAGGCCTTCTGCGCGTCCGATCGCTGCAAATGAACGACGCCCACATCTACTGCACTAAGGACCAGATCGAAAGCGAATTCGAGCGGGTTATCACGCTGACGCTTGAACACTTTAAAATCTTCGGCCTTTCGGATTATTGGTTTCGTCTTTCAAAGTGGGGACCAAAAAATAAGAGCAAGTACATCAACGAACCAAAAAATTGGACCTACACCGAAGGCGTCTTGCGCGCGATTCTCAAAAAAACGGGCGTTCGCTTTATTGAAGCATCCGACGAAGCCGCATTTTACGGCCCCAAGGTGGACTTTCAATTCAAGTCGGTTATTGGCCGCGAAGAAACCATGTCCACCATTCAGTTGGATTTTGCCGCCAAGAAACGTTTCAACCTCACCTACAAAGACGCTAACGGCAAGGATAACAACGAAGTATTCGTTATCCACCGCGCGCCGCTTTCAACGCATGAACGTTTTATGGCATTCCTTCTCGAGCACTATGCCGGGGCGTTTCCCACTTGGATGGCGCCCGTGCAAGTAGCCGTCATTCCCGTTTCCGACAAACACGGCGATTACGCGCACGCCGTCTCTGCCTTGCTTAAAGCAAAAAACGTCCGCGTTAAAGTACTTGAAACCAACGACACCCTGGGCAAGCGCATCCGCGAAGCGGAGATGAAAAAAATCCCCTATGCGCTGATTGTCGGCGACAAAGAAAAGGAGAACGAAACCGTCAGCATCCGGAGTTATCACAAAGGCCAGCTGGGTGAAATGAAAAACGATGCCTTCGTTGAGATGATCGCTAAAGAAATAACCGACCGAAAAGCAACGTCGTAAATAAAAGAAAAGCCCCGCGGTGCGGGGCTTTTTATTTCCAAAGAACTACTCCTCCAGATTACAGAGCGGATCAGCATCAAAAACAATCTCCGGTTGCTGTTCCACGAACATGAAACCGATCGGCAGCGTCCACACCGGAGCCACCGCCAACCCGATAACCAGCGTCAGCGCGAACAATCCGTTCTTCATGGCATCCTCCTGGGGGTTTGGTGTATCATGCATCCATGCAAAACACAACACGCGCCACGCTTCCCGTCATTGCCGTCGTAGGCCCGACCGCCTCGGGAAAATCGGACGCGGCAGTTGCTGTCGCCCTCTCCATACAAAAACACGCGCGTCAGCTTGGCGTCTGTGGAGCCGAAATTATTTCCGCCGACTCACGGCAAGTATACAAAGGATTTAATTTAACCTCCGGCAAGGTAACCAAAAAAGAAATGCGCGGCGTGGCACATCATCTTTTAGACGTCGCCTCTCCGCGCCAGACCTTTACCGTCGCCCGGTATCAAAAATTGGGACGCGCGGCAATCAAAAAAATAATGGCACGCAATAGGATCCCGATCATTTGCGGCGGGACCGGCTTGTTTGTCGACGCCCTCCTTCTTGATGCGCGCTTCCCTGCGGCAAAACCGAACGCACTCCTGCGTCAACAACTGGAAAAACTGCCGACGGAAAAACTTTTCGACCGGCTTGAAAAAAAAGACCCTCGCCGCGCCGCGTCCATCGACCGCCACAATCGCCGCCGGCTTATCCGCGCGCTTGAAATCATCACCACGACGGGAAAGCCCGTTCCCGTTCATACCACGCGGCCATTTTATAAAAATACTATCATTATCGGCATCAACCCTCCGGCTGACATTCTCGCCCAGCGGATAGAAAAACGGGTTTATGCCCGCATCAGACGCGGCATGATCGCCGAAGTATCCCGCCTGCATGCACGCGGCCTTTCCTGGCAACGCCTGGAGCGATTCGGACTCGAATACCGCTGGCTTTCCCGCTATCTTCAGGGAGTAGCAACAAAAGAAGAGATGATTGCGTCGCTGACGCACGACATCAAACACTACGCCAAGCGCCAGATGACGTGGTTTAAAAAAAATCAGGCGATTATTTGGACGCCGGACAAAAATCATGCCGCCGATATTATCGGCGGCATGATTATCAACGCGCGTAAAGAAAAGGATTAAGCGGCTATTTGGCCATCTTGCTGATCCGGCAAGTCAGAGATCGTCTCCATCACAAGATCGGGAGAGTAGCCCCCATCAGCCCAATAGACATTGATTTTACCGCCGTTCCTCAGCGCGGTAAAAATCTCTTCTTGTGCCATAACCTTTATTTTTTTGTCGCTCACATCGAATGATCCACCTCCCACAACTTCAATCCGATCAACCCGATCGTTATTAACGAGAGCATAGATAGCTTTGCGCACGTCCCGTTCGTCTCCCTCCGACTGATGAAGCTCGCCACCCCCGGGCTCATGTTTTTGTTCTTCCGGAAAAATATTATTCATACTTGGTTGTTCAAACATATGTTTTATTTATAAGACCTTTTATAAGACCTTTTTAATTTAATTTTATTGCGATAATTTTTCTTTTAAGACCGTCCGAACAACCTCCGGATTTGCCGCACCGCGCGTTTTTGCCATCACCTGCCCGACCAGGAACTGCAGTGCCGCCTCCTTACCGTTTCTATAATCATAGCATACTTTCTCATTTTTGTCAATGACTTCCTGGACCATTCCGTCCAGAGCGCCAGTGTCTGAAACCTGGAATAGCTTCTCCTCAGTCAAGATGCTCTCCGGATCGCGTCCCGTCTCCAGACTTTGCTTGAGCACATCCTTGGCAACCCGGCTTGAAATCTTTCCCTGCCCCAGAAACGCCACGAGGTGCGCTAAATGCTCCGGTTCAAGTTTGGTTTGGGAAAGCACCATGCCTGAGGCGCTCAAAAGTCCCTGGATATCGGAGGTAAGATAGTTATACACCATCCCCGTATCGCCGCGTTCATCCAATGCCCGCAGTTCAGAAACGGCGTCTTCAAAAAATTCCGCCAGCGCTTGATCCCCCGCCAAAAGATCGGCCTGCGTTTCCGAAAGGTTGTATTCCCGCGAAAACCGTTCGCGCCTATCCTGTGGCAGCTCGACAATCTGCGCCCGCGCCAATTCGATGTATGCATCATCGAATGTTAGCGGCGGAATATCCGGTTCGGGAAAATAGCGGTAGTCGTGCGCTTCTTCTTTGGACCGCTGTGAATATGTCTCTTGTTTTGCCTCGTCCCAGCCGCGGGTTTCCTGCGTCAGCCGCTCCCCCGCATCAAGCGCCCGACGGTGCTGTTCTATTTCATACGCAACCGCCCCCCCGACCGCACGGAATGAGTTCAGGTTTTTTACTTCAACTTTTGTTCCCAGCGTCGGCGATCCCTCTGGCGCAATGGAAATGTTTGCCTCAATGCGCATATGCCCCTTTTCCATATCGCCGTCGGATACTCCCAAATATCGCAGTATCAACTGAAACTCACGCGCAAACTCAACCACATCTTCGGCACTATGGAAATCCGGCTCGGTTACCAGCTCCATCAACGGCACACCGGCGCGGTTAAAATCAACCAGCGAGCTTTTCCCATCAACCGCATGCGCTAACTTGGCGGTATCTTCCTCAAGATGGATGCGCGTAATGCGGATTTTCTTCTTGCGGTGCGGCAAGACCAAAAACCCCTCCGCGCAGAACGGCTGATCATACTGGCTGATCTGGTACGCCTTGGGCAGATCGGGATAAAAATAGTTTTTGCGGTCAAATTTCGAAAAACGGGCGATGCGGCAATTGAGCGCCAAACCGGTCGTCACCACATACGCAATGGCCCTTTCATTTGGAGTCGGAATCGTCCCTGGATGCCCCAGACAGATGGGACAAACGTTTACATTGGGCGACAGCTCCGTTTCATCATTTAAACAGTCACAAAACATTTTGCGCTGCGTCGACAACTCAGCGTGAATTTCCAACCCGATTGTGGGAATATATTTTGTCATAACCCGTAGCGTATCAAATAAAAAAGCCGTACAACAACCCCATCCCGCCCGCGTTCCTGCCCGCGCCATAACGCCGGCATCGATATTGAGTATACCCGCGGCGGGAGTTCTTTACAAATAATCGCCCAACGCTTCTTTGACGCGATCAAAAACTTCTTCGGGCGTTCCCCGTCCGTCCACACTGGTAAATCCTTCAAAATGCGGCCCAATGGACAGATATGCCTCGCGGATAACGCGCTGGCGATCCAACGTTTCAAAATAGGTGCGCTCTTCTCCGCGATCGGCAACGTGTTGCAACGCCATATCGGGGTCAACATCAATAAAAATTGTTTTTGCCGGCAAAACAAAGTACTCCCCCAAAATCTCCTTGTGGTTTTCCAAAAGCGTTTTCCAATGCAACTGCCGGTCGATGCTTCCGTAGGCAAGCGTTGAGAGAAAATAACGGTCGCAGAGCACCGTGTCGCCTTTTTTAATCGCCGGAAGAATGACGCGTTCCAGATGATCCTTGCGATCAAGAATATAGAGCAACTGCAGTTTTTCTGCCGTTACCGCATTGGCGCCACCGCCGCGGATCAGCGCCTCAATCTGATCCGACCACTGGCCGTCGCGCGTGTGTTCGCGGGTAAAAACAACGCCGGTCTTTTTCCGGTCAGTCCACCACCGCTTCAAAAGATCGATTTGCGTCCCCTTCCCGGATCCGTCGATACCCTCGAAAACCACAAAGTTTTTTTCGTATCGCATAAACGCAGTGTATCGCCAAATGCCCCAAAACACAAAATCCCCCGCCGGAATATGGCAGGGGATTTTGCGTTTTCAAATATCCGCGCGATTCCTCACAAACCGCGCCGAGAGTAAAAACTAATCAATGACATCAATACCCATTGAACGGGCGGTGCCGGCGATGATTTTCATGGCCGCGTCAATGTCGCGCGCATTCAAATCCGGCATCTTTTTTTCGGCAATGGCCCTGATATCGGCACGGGTTACTTTTCCCACTTTGCCGCGGACCTGATCACCCGCTCCCTTTTCCACTCCGGCTGCCTTGCGTAACAGATCTGACGCCGGAGGGGTTTTGAGCACGAACTCAAACGTACGGTCATCGTAGATGGTGATTTCTGCCGGTACGATACTCCCCGTCATCTCTTTGGTCGCCTCATTAAATTGCTGGCAGAATTGCGCCAAATTGATGCCGTGCGGTCCCAGCGCCGTTCCTACCGGAGGGGCTGGATTGGCCTTCCCCGCCGCCAACTGCAACTTTAATTTTGTTTTTATTGCTTTTGCCATACGATTTTATATTTTTTGGATTTGCGCCGAATCGATTTCGACAATAGTTTCTCTCCCGAACACCGGCACGCTCGCCTTGATGCGTCCGTGCTCTTCATCGACTTCAATCACTTTTCCTTCATAATCCTTAAACGGACCGTCGACGATTTTTACCAGATCACCCACCGACAAGTCAAGCGTGAACTTCGCGTCCGTATCTTCTCCCATCCGCGCCATCAGGTACTCCACCTCGTCTTTGGAAAGCGGCGTGGGCTTGGTTGAATCAGGCCCGACAAACCCCATCACTCGCGGCGTATTGCGAACCACATACCAGGAATCTTCCGACATCACCATGTCAACCAGAACATACCCGGGATATATCTTTTCTTCGGCAATGCGCTTCTTCCCGTTTTTTACCTTGATTTTTTTCTCCTTGGGAACAATGGCGTTAAAAATCTTGTCACCCATCGACAATGACTCAACGCGCTGTTTGAGATACCGCGCAACCGCGTCTTCATACCCCGAGTAGGTATGCACCGCATACCAGCGGCGCTTGCCCTTGAGCGCGTCATCAATTTCAAACTCGCGATTTTTTGCCGGTGATATTGTTTGTTCTGCCATAGATGATGCAACGATGTGCGGTTAACGGACAAGAAGATATGACAGCCCGTACGCAAACAGGATATCCAAAATACCCAGGAACACAGCAACTCCCAAAGACATGCCAACAACCACGACCGTCAAATGGATAGTCTGCTGGCGCGTCGGCCAGTTTACCTTTTTGAGCTCGCTCCACGATTCAACAAAATATTTTTGTATGCGTCCCGTCATGATTTTAAAAAGCCATCCCTTGAGCAATTCCTGTGACCGGAGAAGCGGGACGGCATCACTACTTCTTTAGCTCTCTAGTGTATAAAGATACGCCCTAAATGTCAAGATTTTTCACTGTCGTGGCGCGACTCTGGATAAAGTGTTTGCGCGGCGCCACCTTTTCTCCCATCAGCACATCAAAAAGCCGATCCGCCTCCTGCGCATCGTCGATAGCCACTTGCAACAGCATGCGCTGGGCCGGATCCATTGTCGTCTCCCACAGCTGTTCCGGGTTCATCTCTCCCAACCCTTTATACCGCTGGATTGTGATCCCTT
>DAIEKJ010000049.1 GCA_027350645.1 Candidatus Wolfebacteria bacterium | reverse complement strand
AAGGCCTCACGCCACCTCACCAAGGAAGGTTCTAGACCAACTCACACCGCGTACAAAAAACGGCACCCTTGCGGATGCTCGTTTTTGTCTACGCGGAGAGAAGTGGTACAATTGCTTGTGCCGCGTGAGGGACTTGAAGACCGCAGCGGTATTCCGACAGCAGTCGGGGGCGTCAAGACCAGACGCTCGCGATTTCTTGCTATCAAAAACAATTTAAACCGTATGAAGTTTTTCATAGGAATTACTCCGCCAGAGCCCGCACGAGGGAAAATTATTGCTTTTCAGAAAAGTTTTTCCAACAACAAAGTCCCGGACAAAATCGAACCACGCATCACCTTAAGACCGCCCGAAGAACTAGAGGAGAGCGAAGCATGGCTGTCGAAAGTTGAGCTGACCACTAAAAATTTTGGTGAGTTTCAAATCTCGTTTGAGGGAATTGATGGGTTTGACAAAAATGTTGTTTTTTTGAAACCTGCTTTTTCACAGAAACTCGTAAATCTTCATAAGATTTTGCTTAATGCCCTTGGAGAATATGAGAACTTAGAAAATAAATATTCTAGCGACAATCAATATCGTCCGCATCTAACTCTGGGCGGAATGAAATGGGGCCTCACCGAAAAAGAGGCAGCTGAAATGAAAAAGAGGGGGCAACGAGAATTAGAAAGTATCGACGGGTTTAGAGTTACTTCAATCCGCATCTATCAGAAAGACGGCGAACATGCGCGATGGAACGCATTGCTAGACATCCCACTGAATTCATAACCCCCCTTCGTGCCCGAAACACTTACACCCGCCCGCGCGGGTTTTTTTGTCCCCTCCCCCTTCCGCCCAAAATGGACTACACTATACACATGACCTCTTCATTCAAAACACTTTCTTTTCGGCTCGTGGTCGCACTTATCGGCGCGGTAATAGTCGTGGGCGGCGGATTCTACCTCTGGAAAACACGCAACCAGTCGCCTGCCGTGCCGGAAATTGCCATTGCCTCCCCGCAGACCGGAGACAATTGGACGATTGGCTCAACGCACGCCATTGCCTGGACGACAAAAAACATCCCCGAGGAAAATAAAATTTCCCTCACCATCCGCAGAATTCCCCCACCACCGCTACAGACCGAAGGGCAGGAGTTTGATCCGATTCTTTTTACCAATCTGGCAAACACCGGCACCGTTGACTGGACGATCGCCGATCAATATCCGACCGGCACCTACGTGCTGGGAATTAGCAGCTATGCATCGGTCCCCGTCACCAATCCGATATCAGCCCAAAGCGCGCCGTTTGAAATAACGCGCGAGCCACTCATCGGCGGAGACAAAGATGCGCACGGGTGCCTGGTCGCGGCCGGCTATTCCTGGTGCCAATCAAAGAACAAATGCCTGCGGGTGTGGGAAGAAAATTGCCCGGTAGTCCAGCACTTCCCCTCCGCCGTCTATCCGCTCTACTCGGGCGTTTCGTGGGGAGCGGAAGAAACGGCAACCGATACCATTCCTCTGGCCGGAACGCAAGCCACGCTGACCGGATACCGCATCACTTCCAAAGCAATACAAAACATCACCAACATCGCCGCCGTCTCCACGCCGTTTGAAACCTACTACCGCCAGAAACTCCAGGCGGCCGGATGGACTATAAATAAAATGCTTGAAGCCGGCGGACCGGGGAGCAGTATCAGCGGCTACACGAAGGGAAGCGACTACCTCATCATCTCGTACGCAACGGTCTTTCATGCCGGCGGAGTCAACGAACCGGTGCAATGTCCGTGCGACACTACGCTCTCCATTTTTTACGGGACCAGACCATAACCAACCGCGTCGCCCCAACGCCCGAAGCAACAACCAACCAAACGCCAACGATAAAAAGGTGTAAAAAAACAACACCCCGCCATTATGGAAAACAAGGACGCCATACCAAGCATCCAACCCGAGCCCGAATTAAAACATCTGCGCGGGATATCCAACCAAAGCATCCAGTATATTTTTAAGGAAGAGATAAAGGAAACCCTGCAATCAGAGAGCGATTCGATGCGGGCGCTTTTGGAAACGCTCATCGGCAACCCTGACAATGTTGACGTGGCCGGATACTATGTAAAAGACGACCAAGGAAATACGGCCTTCAGGATAAAAAAAGTGACGGTCTACGCCACCGACGGCAAGATGATGTATTTTAAAGATCTGGATGTCAGCCTGCCAAAATCAACCCTCTCGCTTCTGGAAGAGATGGATCAGACCGACGCTAATTAAACGAAGCCGTACGAGAAAGAACGACACTTGCGTTGATCCGCGCAGCGCCGGTTGGCGCCAGATGAGTTGACTTTTACAAGCCTTTTGGACGACAATGCGTACTCACTCCGCAACATTCATTCTGCGGTCAATAACCCAAATCGGAAGGAAAAGACACTATGAACAATAAAATGCACCATCATTACGTCGAACAGTGGCAATCATGGCCGCTACCAGTCATAAAAATTCCCGATACACTAAACCCGTTTGTCGGCGACAATGTCGACATATTCGCCGCCGCCGCATTCCACCTCCCTTATGAAAATATAAAATTTTTTACCATTTTGGGATTGCTCAATGGGGCCCGGGAACGAGGCGCGCTTGACGGAACGCACACCCTCGTAGAGGCGACATCGGGAAACACCGGCATTGTTCTGGCCGGCATGGCAAAGGCATTTAATATTCCGCGCGTCACGCTGGTGGTTGCCCCCGATCTTCCCGATGGAAAACGATACCCGCTCATACTGGCCGGAGCCGACATCATTCCCCCGCACGACAACATAAGCGGCATCGCCACCGCACGAAAAATCGGCGGCGGCGGATGGAAACCGGAAAACTGGCGCCATGGGAACGGCGTGTTGAATCTTGACCAATATGCCAACCCCGACGGCACCGCTCTTCACCAAACCGTCACCGGCCCAAAAATCCTCCAACAGATGGATCAGGCACCGACGGTCTTTGTCGCCGGCATCGGGACAGGAGGAACGCTCATCGGCATCGCCAACGCCCTGCGCGCGCGGCTCGACAACATAACAACGGTAGGCGTACTGCTGGCTCCCGGACACGAAGTACCGGGCGTTCGCGACAAAAAACGCATGGAAGAAATAACTCTGCCATGGCAACAGGCGACCAATTACCTCATCGAGATAGAAACACGGCCATCATACCTGGCAAGCCTTTGGTTCAACTGGACCATGGGCATCACTCCGGGCCCCAGCAGCGGATTTGCGTATCTTGGCGCACTGCAATTTTTGAAAAATCACCGCGACGCGGGCACGCTTGATCGTTTTCGCGCCAAAGACGGAAAGATTCGGATAACGGTTCTGTTTCCCGACGGACAACGCCCCTACGGCGACCGCTTCACCGCAAATCTCCCTTATGACTGGATGCGGCCGGCCCACGCGCCGCTCCCCTGGACAATTATGTGGCAATAGAAAAAATCGCCCTCCGCCCCGCTTTTATCGCGCGGGCGGCCTTTTTCATATGCGCAACAGGCGGTCTGCGCCACATCACGCCGCTTTTACTACGATCTTTTATTTAAAGCGCCGAAAGATTTTTTGCGGCTTATCCGCCAAGAACAGGAAGCGGCATAAAAAACGGCTTTACAAAAAGCCGTTTTTTATGCCACAAGAAACAAACAACTGCCGGTTATTTCAGACTCACATCGCGAACCACCAGCGCATTGATCGTCGTGGTGTTGCTCGGATCAATTGAGCCGTAGATGCGAACCGTGTTGCCCGTCGCCATGGCTCCAAGCGTCGTCGCGTTCCACTTGCTGGTAATCAGCGTGGTGTTTGCCGCGACATTAACGGTATACGTCGTTTTGCCAACCTGAACCGTCAGCGTTGCGGGTGCGGCCGTGCCGCCAACCGTCTGCACCGTTCCCTCAAAGACACGCTTGTTTAAAAGCGCCTCATTGACATAGATGCGCACTTTGCTAGCCGTCAATGTATTACTGACCGTGTCCCATGTTCCCGACGTTCCCGCAATGGTAGCGCCTTGAGTGATGTCAGCAAATGTTGCGGCTTGGTTTCCTTTCGTGATGGTCGTGCTGGCCGTCACCGCGACAGTGATATTCCCCCGCTGGCGCGACGCCAAAACAAAGCTGTTAGACGCGGCATCAACGCTGGATACCGTTCCCGAAAAGGTTGCCGACTTATCCTGGATAGACCAATCTTTGATAAATGTCGCGTTGATTGTCAGCGCGCTCTGCGTCTGATCCAAAGATCCCTCAACGCTGATAAAGTCCCCCGCGGAAACCTCATCCACCGTTGCCGTGCCGCCGAAACGCCGAGCAACCTTCGTCACCGACGCCCCATTAATCGAAACAGGGAGCGCATACGATCCCCAGGCAATGGTCCCGGATATCACACTTCCCGATACGCCAGTCACTTTAATACCGCGCACCAGCACCTTTCCATTATTGTTGATGTGCAACT
>DAIEKJ010000048.1 GCA_027350645.1 Candidatus Wolfebacteria bacterium | reverse complement strand
TCCTCATTTTCGGGGGCGGATGCGGGGAGTTGGGCGTTGCCGCAGCGCCGCGCTGCGGCAACGCCCCGCGCCGCCTGCGGCGGCGCGGGGGCTTGATAAATCAAGGCGATCACTTCGCCGCCGATTATCAAGCCCCCTACATATAAAAAAAAACAAGCCCAGTCGCGGCAATCATGAAACAACATTACAATTCATTATTGATTGTGGGAAAACGCAAAAGGTTCCGGTGCTTGTTTTTTATCCACGAAAGACGTGCAATCATACGGCTCACGTCTAAAACGCTCGCCCTGGCTCAATTTTGAGCGTTACCGTGCCCATAAAATGCTCAAAATTGGCAAAAATCGCCACACCTTACCATTTTATACACTCAACGCACCGGCACAGTAGGGGCAAATGCCAACCTCCTCAACCCTGATGTTGTGGCTTTCAAATATCTTTTTATATTCTGTTCTGCACTCGTTTGTTATTATCATCAGATGCACGGTTTCGCCCTCTAGGGTTTCATCGTCAAATAGTATCCGGTACGATAACAACTGACCAAGAGCCGACGAGCCGGCGAATGGCTTCACTTCCACAATCCACACCTGATCTTTCCGATAGCCGATTACGTCAATCTTTTTTTGTGTTAATTTCTTAAAACTTTTCGCGTAAACATCCGCAGTGACGTCGCCAACTACCACGCCCTCGCCGACCGCGACGTCATAGTCAACCGTATCAAAAAAGTTAGCGTTCGCACGGATAAACTTTTCCCATAAATGTACATCGTTTGGCTTAAGGTGCGGATACCACGACTGCAACCCGTAAACGTATTTTCCTTGCATGTTTTTTTCTATTACTGTCCGAATCACTCCCTACCACCTCGCTTCGCTCGGTGGTAGGGAGTGATTCGGAGCCCCCACGGCGCGACTTCGCGCGCCGTGGGGGCTGGGGACTCGCGCTCGCCGTCTTTTGCTTTTTGAGTGGTAGGCCACGAAAAAATCTCTCTCTGAAACACACCCCCCCTTTCTGTTATTCGTTCCGTTTTCCTATTTGGGGGGTACGGGGGGACACTAGCCCCCCGCCGATTTTTCCCTTTTATGTTGCTATAATGTGCAGTATTTGTCCGGCGTTTCCGCTTATAGCAAAGATGCTGTTTACATTTGCAGTCCTTAGTTTTATTTCTTTCCCCGCTTCGAGTGGGTAGCCGTTCGTCGTCGTCACGCTTGTTGTATTTCCTAAGTATATAACCCCTGCATTTGCAGTGTCCGCCTTGAGCGTGATCTCTTCGTACGCTATTGCGTTTATGATTAGTCCGCCGATTCGGATTGCCGTCACCCCGACCGTTGTTCTTGTTTGCTGAAAGTTTCCGTTGATCATGCTGTTTTATAATTCCATGAACCCTAATTTATTTATTCCAAACGTCTGCGGAGACGTTCCAAGTGTTGACGCATCCACAATCAGTTGCACCACATTGAGCGCCGCGGGTGTTCCTGCTAATGCTTCCGGTGTTATTGTTTCGCTGATTTCAATCTCTTTTTGGTTATAGTACATTTTCACCGCCCTATTTTTCATCATGTCTGCGACAATTTCTATTGTTTGCACTCCCGTATCCCATGACAGTCCGGATATTGTTGCCAGCGTGTGCCATACTCCGCTTCCGTCTAGGATTTGAATATCCCCCGTCGTTTGATTTATTCTCACCGATATTTTTAACTGTTTAACACTTACACCGTCGAACTTTGCAATTTTCAAGTATATGGAAAACATCCCCCCTGTTATGGCCTGCGTTTCGACTCTTCCGTCAAACACAAATGCCATCATTGATGACATTCCCCCTGGTAAATATGCAGTGACAGCTCTCCCTGTTGACGGCGTGTCGATGTTTTCGATATATGCTCCGATTCCCCCTATCCCTGTCTCCGGGTGAAAGATTGCGTTAAAGTTGGGGGATAATCTAAATAGTTGTTCTGGGTTTTTTTGCGTGTCTAAGATTGCCGGTTTTAACCCTGAGCTTTCCGTTGCCGACTTTACCACAACCCCTCTTTCATATTCTTGAGCCATAGTTAGGTGTTCGTTATGTTTCCAATTCTTTCGTTTCTATCCATTCCCGTTCTTTTTTCTATAAACAAAATATAGTTTTCCAGTACTTCCCCTGTTTCCCCCGAATACCTTTCTATCAGTTTTTCTAGCGTGCTGTCCGGTGTTAGTACTCCCCTGCCCCTGCCCGTGCACTTTGCCCATAAGTCCCATAGTAGCGAAAACATTCCTATGTTGTCATTTAAAAATACCGCAAAATTGTCTCGTGTTGCTATCGCAAAAGGCGACGCGCGCAAGTTCCCTGGGTTGTGGTTTCGATATGATCTTGATGATGTTTGTATATCTCCACTCCCCGTGCCCGGCGCGCGCCACCCCTCGAATGCCTTTATTGCTTCCGCCAGATTTTCAAGCCGTTGTGTTATCATTTTCGTTTATAAACTCTATCGTTACCTGTGTGTCAATCGTGTGTGAAAACACATCGCTATTTTCTGCATATACTTTTATATACGCTCCTCGTTCTGACGATATCACTTCATGTCTGAATGTCTTTATTTCGTCGTCGCCCGTTATATATCCCACCTGCCCGATTGCTTTGAGGATGTTGTCGCCAGTCGGTTCCTCTGTTGTCGGTGCTGATTGGTCTTTGCTGATAAAATAGCTCAACTTCATGAGCCGGTTGACCCCTGGCGCAAAAGATGCTCGGATATTGTTCGTCTTAAAGCGTTGAGTAATCCGTTGTGAAACAAAAGTCGCATTTTTCTGTGCGTCGACTGTTCCATAAATGCTTATCGTTTGCATCAGGGGTGTGTTCATATTGTCTTTACTATTTTATTTCTCGCGTGTTTGTGCTCGTTGTTTTCCCGAAGTAGTACCCCACGATCATCGTTAGCGTTGCTGACATAAACCCGTCTTTGTTGTAGTATATCAGCACGAAACATCCTATAATAACGACGATCGCAATGATATCCGTTGGCTGAAACTTTCTCGTCATACTCACATCGTTACCAATTCCACCGGCAGTACTCGCACTGCGTTTGCATCGCCCGCCGTTATCTTAAGGACCAGCGACGATTTCCCTTTCGTTTCTACGATAAAGTCATCCGTGCCGTTTGGCGAGAAGTCCATGAGCGCGTAGTTTGCCACGTCGTCATTGTCTGCACTTGCGTCGTATGCCTCGCGGTGTCCCAGTCTGCTAATCACTTCACCGTGCAACGATTCCCAGTTTGTCGCCGCAAACATTTTCTCTACGTTGTCGATGAGCATTCTCATTTTTCCCGCCGTCGTTGTAAAAACGCCTCCCGTCGGGATCGTTGTCGAGTAGATCAAAAGGCCAGCAATCTGGTTCCCGATTGGCAGTTCTACGTCGTTATCAACTCCCGATGTCATTGTCTGCGTTAGTGTTGTTACCTTCAGGTAGCGCTTTGGTGTCGCCCCTAACATTTCCGCCGATTCTACTTGCAATGTGAGGTTGTCTATTTCCGTCTCCGTTGAGCTGAAAGTTATCTGCAATTTTAACTCCCCTCGCGTCGTTGCTGGCAGTCCCTCGTTCGGGTCGTACATTTTCCGAGAAAATGGGATAATCAAGCTAATCCACCGGCTCGAATTGTCCGCAGCAACCTGGTTTGCCAAAATTGGCATATTCCGTAATAGGATTGCATTCAACTTGTGCAGGTCTGCTCCTGACAATGAGAAAATTGACGCGCCGAAGCGTAGGATTTCCACTTTTGATATTCTTTCGAGTATCTGTGCGAGTGTCGCCTCGTCTATCACGTTTAGTCCTCTTAAAGTCATTATCAGGTGGCTCATCGGGTTCACCGGTAGGTCGTGTGTCACCGTTGAGCCCGCCGTGATCGCCTCGTTTTGTGCAATAACTGAACGTCTAAACTCCATAATGGTGTTTGTGTTTTTTTACTTTTACATTGTGTCACTCTTCACCTCGTCGTTTTCCGCACCTTGCTCCTGTGTTTCGTCTTGACTCGTCTCTTTTTCCATCTCTTTCACCTCGTCGTTTTCCGTACCTTGCTCTTGCATCTTTGGGTGTGTCATAGTGTCGCTTTTTTCCCCGTTACTGGCTCACCTTTTGACCGTGCAGTGCCTCACCGACTGCTCGCACTCGGTCGTAGTTCTCTGGGCTGCCCTTCGGGCCTTTCGGCGGCAAGTCTAATGCTCGTAATGTTTCAAGGTATGGGGAAACCTTGTTTTTGTAGTCCTGCTGTGCCGCTCGCACTCCTGTCGGGAAGCGTTGTGCTCCAACCTGTACTGCTTTCGCCTGCCAGCCCGCATTCCCCGCCGCCTGGATTCCTTTCTCGCGCGATCCTCTTGCGATTGATGCCTGCAATCCCGCGACGTAGTTATCTTTTCCCGCCACCGCTTTTTGCTCCCAGTCTGTTGTCCCTCTAACTCCGGCTTCGTAGTCCGGGCCCGCTACAGCCGCTCTGTTTACAA
>DAIEKJ010000047.1 GCA_027350645.1 Candidatus Wolfebacteria bacterium | reverse complement strand
GAGGGCAAACCGCCATCAAGCGGCACGGCGATTGTTTTTGCGCGCCGCTTGTTTGAGTGTATACTACAAATCGTATGGAACGCAAAGTCCCGCACGAGGTGCAGACGATTATTACCGCGCTTGAGAGCGCTGGTTTTGAGGCGTATATCGTAGGCGGATGCGTCCGCGATATGCTCTTAGGAAGGGAGCCTAATGACTGGGATGTGACGACTAACGCCACGCCTGAAAAGGTGCAGAAAATTTTTCCCCAGAGCGTGTATGAAAATGATTTTGGAACCGTGGGCATCAAAACCGATGCGGATGGTGCCGCGCTCAAAATCGTTGAAGTGACTACGTATCGCATTGAGGGAAATTACAGCGACAAACGCCATCCCGATGCAATTCGGTTTGCAAAAACCATTGAAGAAGATTTATCTCGCCGCGATTTTACCGTCAATGCGTGCGCCGCGGCCGTTGTCGGCGGGGCGATGAGCGTTATCGTCGATCCGTATAGCGGACAGGCCGACCTGGAAAAAAAATTGATCCGTGCCGTGGGCAAGCCAGAAGATCGATTCGGTGAAGATGCCCTGCGGATGTTGCGGGCGGTTCGGTTTGCCGCTCAATTGGGATTTGATATTGAGCCGCAAACACAGGCGGCCATTGCCCGCGATGCGGCGCTCTTGGCGCATATCTCGCAGGAGCGGATTCGCGATGAATTTTCAAAATTGATTATGGCGCCTGGGGCGGCATGGGGGATGCAGATCCTTTATACGCTTGGCCTGCTTCGCTTCATCGTTCCGGAGTTAATCGAGGGGATCGGCATGGCGCAGAACAAGCACCATATTTTTACGGTATGGGAACATAATCTGCGCGCGCTGGACTATGCCGTTTCAAAAAAATACTCGTTTGAAGTGCGCTTGGCATCGCTTCTGCACGACGTGGGCAAACCGCGCACCAAGCGGGGCGATGGTCCCGATGCGACGTTCTACGCGCATGAAATTATCGGCGGGCGCATGACCAAAAAAATTCTCGAGCGTTTGCGGTATGCCAACCACATTGTTGAGTATGTGACGCATCTGGTTCGCTATCACTTATTCTATTATAATGTCGGCGAAGTATCGGAGGCGGGGGTGCGGCGGTTTATCGCGCGCGTGGGAGCGGAGTCGATTGATGATCTTATAAAGGTGCGAGAAGCCGATCGCATTGGTTCGGGGGTGCCCAAAGCCGTACCCTATAAACTGCGCCACTTGCTTTTTATGATAGACAAAGTAAAGCGGGATCCGATTTCTCCCAAGGCGCTCAAAATCAACGGGAGCGAGGTGATGGAGACGTTAAAAATCGTCCCTGGTCCGCGAGTGGGGCACATTCTCAACGCCTTACTGGAAGAAGTGATCGATGATCCGGCGCGCAACACGCGGGCGTATCTGGAAAAACGCGCGCAGGAACTTGATGCGTTGTCTGATGCGGAACTTGAGGCGCTGCGGGCGCGGGCAGAGGGAGCAAAAGAAGAATTTGAAGGCGCGGCGGAAACAGAGATGAAAAGAAAGCACCATGTGTAAGCAAGCGTTTATTTTTAATTTTTTTATTTAAAACGTGCTTGGATTTTTTGATTCGGGGCTGGGGGGGCTGACGGTTTTGCGCGAAGTCGAAAAACGGCTTCCCCGGTACGCATATGTGTATTTGGGCGATAATGCCCGTACGCCGTATGGTTCGCATAGCCATGAGGTGATTTATAAATTCACCAAGCAGGGGGTTACGCGCTTGTTTAAAGAGGGCGCCCAGTTGGTGATTTTGGCGTGCAATACGGCGTCATCAGTGGCATTGCGGCGGATTCAGCAGGAATTTTTGCCGGAGAAATTTCCCGACCGGCGCGTGCTGGGAATCATCATTCCCACAGCCGAAGAGATCGCGTCTATGACGAAAACCAAAGAGGTCGGAGTTTTAGGAACCGAAGCAACCATTCATTCATTTGCCTATCCCAAAGAAATCACCAAAGTTGATGCGGCGGTAAAAGTGCACCAGCAGGCATGCCCGTTGCTGGTGCCCATTATTGAAGCCGGCGAGCTGGAATGGGAGGGACTGGATCTGGCGGTTAAAAAATATACCGATGCGCTGATGAGGAACAGTTCAAAAATTGACGGCGTCATTTTGGGGTGTACGCACTACGCGCTCATTGAGGAGATGTTTAAAAAACATCTGCCGCCGTCCGTGCGGGTGATTGCCCAGGGAAACATTATTGCCGATAAACTCGCGGACTATCTCTCTCGCCATTCGGAAATTGAATCAAAACTGGAGCGCAGCGACCGGAGAATTTTTATGTCATCGGAGGACTCGTGGCGCGTGCGCCACTTGTTTGAGTTGTTTTATGGAAAGAAAGTTGATATAAAGAAAGTCAGCTTGTAAGGTAATTGTCTTGAACGGGCCGTAGTATACCGGTAGTACATGCGCTTCGGGTGCGTAAAGACCGGGTTCGATTCCCGGCGGCCCGACCAAACAGAAATCCCTCCCCAACGGGGGGATTTTTGTTATGGGGTTATGTGAGAATAAATGTTTTGTTGTCCGATGTTCTTGTGATGAGATGGTATGCGTGGGAGAGGCGTTTGTGAATGCCGCCGGCGTTTTGTATACTATTCTCATGTCTTCTCATTATTCGCAAACACGCGCATTGGGCGTGGCGGTATTCATCGTCGCCGCCTTGGCGGCATTGATGCTTTGGCCGTATTTTACCTCATTAATCCTGGCGCTGGTTATGGCGGTTGTTTTTCACCCGCTGTACCGGCTCTTGGCGCGCGCTCTTCGCAATAGAAGCATCGCCGCTCTTCTGTCCACCGGCGTTGTTTTGGTTATTATTCTTATTCCGCTGACCATTTTCGGATTCCTGATTTTCCGCGAGGCGATAAATCTTTATCAGTCGTTTGGCGTGGGCGGCGGCGGAGATGCGTTGGCGCTCTTAAAAACAAATCTCAATCATTTTCTGGCCAACATCCTTCCGGGTTCGGGAGTGGCGTTTGATGTGGGGAGTTATTTTCAGCAATTTGCCGGATGGGTCGCGCAGCTATTTGGAAATCTTTTTGCCGGTGCGTTGGGGAGCGTGGCGATGGCCACGCTTGCCGTTTTTGCATTGTTTTATTTTTTCAAAGATGGAGAAAACATTGTTCAGGCGCTTATTCTATATAGTCCGCTTTCCGATCGAGACGACGCGCGCATCTTTGAAAAAATCCGCCACAGCATCAGCATGACGTTTCGCGGATCAATCATCATTGCGTTGATCCAGGGGATCGTCTCGGGGATCGGTTTTTGGATTTTTGGCGTTCCCAATCCGGCGTTGTGGGGCGGCGTCACCTCAATTGCGGCATTGGTGCCGACGCTGGGAACGGCGCTGGTTATCGTGCCGGTTATCATCTATTTGGCGCTTACCGCCGGATCGCTTTTGCCGGCCGTGGGTCTGGCGATATGGGGATCGATTGCGGTCGGACTCATTGATAATCTTTTGGCGTCGCAGCTTATTGGACGCGGGGCGCAAATGCACCCGTTACTGGTGGTGCTGGGCGTGCTGGGCGGGGTAGCGGTTTTTGGTCCGGTCGGATTTCTAATCGGTCCCACATTATTGGCGGTCTTGTTGACGCTTTTGGAGATGTACCAGGTAGTTGCGCAAGAGAAAAAAGCGTAGTAGGGTGTGTGGTATGATTTCCTTTGATGATTTTAAAAAAGTGGAACTGCGTACGGCGCGCGTGCTGACGGCTCAACGCGTGGAAGGATCGGAAAAATTGATCCGTCTTGAGCTTGAGGTCGGGAAAAACGAAGAAGGCAGTGCCACAACGCGTCAGATCGTTGCGGGCATCGGTTTGAAATACGCGCCAGAAGACGTGGTCGGCAAAACGATTGTTGTTGTCGCCAATCTTGAGCCGCGCAAACTCATGGGGTTGGAGAGCAACGGCATGCTTCTGGCCGCCAGCAATGACGAACAGGGACCGGTGCTTCTTACGACCATAGGGGACATTGATTCGGGGAGCGAAATTCGATAACGCTTGTCCATATGCGCGCCATTCTTTTTGCCGATGACAAACATCGCGCGACGCTTGAAGCGCTGGTGAAAAGCGCCGGCATTGAGCGGGCGAGTGATGCGCCGGAAGTTGTTATTAGTTATGGCGGTGATGGCACGCTGATGCGCGCCGAATACGCCTATCCTGGAATACCAAAACTGCTCTTGAAGGGAAGCGCCATATGTAAACTTTGCTGTCCGCTCTCAAACGAAGAGGCGCTCAAAAAATTTGTTGCCGGCGAGTATCGCGTGGAAATGGTTGAAAAACTTGCGGCGCGGGCGAAAGAAAAAGTTTTGCGCGGTGTCAACGATATCATCGTGCACAACGACAATCCGCGCCATGCGATTAGATACCATCTTTTCGTGCGCGACAAACAGATCGGGAACGAAATTATCGGCGATGGGGTGGTGGTGGCCACGCCGCTGGGATCCACTGGGTATTATCGCAGTATCACGGATAGT
>DAIEKJ010000046.1 GCA_027350645.1 Candidatus Wolfebacteria bacterium | reverse complement strand
GTGCACGACGCTCAGCGGCGGATTGAGACCCTGCGACACGAAGCGGAGGCCGAAGAGCGGGTCGGTAATTTTGAGCGCGTTGCCAAGATCCGCTATGGCGAACTTCCGGCGCTTGAAAAAGAATTGCACGCGCTCGAAAAGGGGCGCGCCGCCACGAAGGGCAAAGCCGGCTCTGTTAAGGAAAAACTTTTTATAAAAGAAGCGATTGACCAGGAAGATATCGCGCGGATTGTTTCGCGGTGGACGGGCATTCCCGTGTCGCGCATGATGGAGTCGGAGATAAAAAAATTAGGAGTGATTGAAGATGTTTTGCGCAAACGGGTTGTCGGACAGGATCATGCCCTGCGCGAAGTCGCCAATGCTTTGCGCCGCGCCCGGGCCGGGCTTTCGGACGAGAACCGTCCGCTGGGGTCGTTCATTTTTCTGGGGCCCACCGGTGTGGGCAAAACCGAATTGGCGCGCGCGCTGGCCGAATTCATGTTTAACGATGAAAAGGCGCTTATCCGCGTGGACATGTCCGAATTTATGGAGCGGCACGCGGTGGCAAAATTAATCGGCTCGCCCCCCGGCTATGTTGGCTATGAAGAAGGCGGCCACCTCACCGAGATGATCCGGCATCGTCCCTATAGTTTGGTGCTGTTTGATGAGATCGAAAAGGCGCACCCGGAGGTCTTCAATATTCTTCTCCAAGTACTGGACAACGGCCGCTTGACTGATTCCAAAGGAAAGGTGACGAATTTCAAAAACACGATCATCATTCTCACATCCAACATCGGAAGCGAGTATTTTGCGCAAGCTCCTTCCGCGCTTGGGTTTGAAAAGGGGGAAAGCGATGCCGCCGTCAAGGAAGAGCGCGATGAAACGACCCGCGAGAAGGTACTGGCGGAGTTGCACGATGCCTTCCGGCCGGAGTTTCTCAACCGTTTGGACGAGATTATTCTTTTTAATCCGCTCTCGCACAAAGACATTGCCCACATTGTCGACATGCAGCTGGAAAGCATGGTGGTGAAAAAAATGGAAGCGCGGGGGTTCCGCGTGGAAATCGATCCGGCGGTCAAGGAATTCATCGCCCGCGAAGGATACGATCCGATGTATGGCGCGCGTCCGATTCGTCGCGTCGTGCAGAAACAGATTCTCGATACTTTGGCCGATCGCATTATTAAACAAGAGCTGCTTGATGGTAAAAAGATTAAAATCACTCTTACCCGCGCAAATACTGTCGCCGTTGTTTAAGACCGCGGTGTTTGTCGCCCTCTTTTGGTGGCTGTCGATGACGGGGAGTTTTTTGGCGGGCATTGCGTACGTGATATGGGGAGGTTTTTTGCATGCCACGCTTTTTAACCGCAGAAGCCACAGCCCGTTTTTCTTTTCGTTTCTTTCTCTTTATGTCCTTGGGTTCCTGCTAGCGCTCACCTTGCCCCCCGCCTCGCCCATTGAGGCGATCGGACTGGTATTGGGCGCGCTTCTTTTTATCGTGTGGGGGACGTATGCGCCGATTTTTTCGCAGTATCGGCTCTCCGCGAGTATTTTTTACTATGTTTTTTTCTTTATCGCTTCGGCGTGGGCATCGATGGAGATTTTTACGGGAGGGTGGTGGCTGGTTCCGTTGGCGTGGGCTGGACTCTACGCGGTAACGCGCGAGTACATGATGCTGTTTCTTGATTCGTGGAATCGCCGCACGCGCGTGTTTGCGGTTGTGCTCTCCCTCTTTGTTATTGAAGAGATATTTCTTGCGTCGCTTTTGTCGGTGGGCGCGCTGAACGTGGCGTCGCTGGCGATGGTTTTTGTCCTGGTGGCGCTGGATGTGTACGCTCAGGCAATGCGGGGGGTTCTTACCAAAGAGGCTGCCTACAAAGACGCGGCTCTGTTTGTCGGATTGAGCGGGGTCATTCTTGCTATCCCGCTCCTGTTCGGGTAATGCTGTGCGTATGAAACCATCCATCGCCGTTCTTTCTCCTTCGTCTGCGCTCACCAAGCGGTTGGGCGGCGCGTATGCGCGCCTGATTGCTTCCCAATCCCGCCATCGCGCGGAGATTGTTTTTTTACAGGGAGATTTAGGGTCGGGCAAGACCACCTTCGTGAAGGGTTTTCTAAAGGCGCTGGGAATCGTTCCGCGCGGCGCCAGCCCCACATTTGTTTTAATGAAACATTATCCGGTATCGCGGCGCGGCTCGCGCATCGGGCATGTGTATCACTACGACGCGTACCGGCTTTCGTCTGTCCGCGATCTTGACGCGCTTGGTTTTTTTGCCGCCTCGCGCGATCCGCGGGCGGTGATGCTCGTGGAATGGCCTGAAAAAATTTCCAGCCACGCCGTCCGTCCCACGCGCCGCGTGCGCTTTGCGTACGGCGCGTCGCCGCGTCAGCGGCTTTTGTCTTTTTCATAAATCGGGTACAATGAAAGCATTATGGCGCTTTCAACCGAAATCCAGGATCAGTTGTCAAAGATGCAGCGGGAGGCCGAAGAACGCGATGCCCAGCGCCGCGCGCAGGATCGCGGGATTCCCTATCTTCCTCCCGACAAAGTATTGATTAATCTGGAGGCGCTTGAGGTTGTTTCGCAGGCGCGCGCGCTGGAGGGGCATCTGGTGCCCATCGCCACCCGTGAAAAAAAGATAGCCGTCGTGCTGTATGATTCAAAGCTGAAAAAAACGCAGGAATTGCTCGCCACATTGGCCGCCGATAAGTACGAAGTGACGCCCTACATCGTTTCTTTGAGCTCGCTTAACTACGCGCTTGATTTTTATAAGTTTGTCAGAAACGAAAAGAAGACCATCGTCGGCGAGGTGAATGTGGAGGCCAACGAGGGCGAGCTGGCAAAAGCCGACATCGCGACGTTTGATACGCTTCCCAAAGTACAGCAGTTGATCAAGGACACGAACAACGCGGGGAAAATTTCCGACATCGTGCGCGTGGTGCTATTGGGCGCCATGGCCAACAAAGCGTCGGATATCCACTTTGAGCCCACCGAAGAGGCCGTGCGCCTGCGGTACCGCATTGATGGATTGCTCAACGACGTGTTTACCGAATTCTCGCACGGCGTCTATCGCTCGGTGCTTGCGCGCATCAAAATGCTTTCCAATTTGAAGCTGAATGTGCGCGACGAGCCGCAGGACGGACGTTTTACCATCGATTTGCCGACCAAAAAAGTCGAGGTGCGTGTCGCTATCGCGCCGTCCGAATACGGCGAAGTGGTGGTGATGCGTTTGCTGGATCCAGACGCCATCAATCTTTCGCTTGAACAGCTTGGCTTGCGGGGAGATGATTTGAAAATTGTTTTGGAACAGCTGGATCGTCCCAACGGCATGGCCATCAACACCGGTCCGACCGGCTCCGGGAAAACGACGACGCTGTACGCTTTTTTGCGGCGCAAAGCCGACGCGCAGACCAAAATCATTACCATTGAGGATCCTATTGAGTATCACGTTGACGGCATTGAGCAGACGCAGGTTAACGAAGAGGCGGGTTATACGTTTGCGGGCGGGTTGCGGTCGCTGATGCGGCAAGACCCGGATATTATTCTCGTTGGTGAAATCCGCGACAGAGACACCGCCGAAATCGCCACGCAGGCGGCGCTGACCGGACATTTGGTTTTTTCAACGGTCCACGCCAATTCCTCGGCGGGGGCCATTCCGCGCTTGCTCGATCTTGGCGTTAAGGCGCTGAGCTTGGCGCCGGCGCTGAATCTGCTGATTGCCCAGCGGCTCGTGCGTCGGTTATGTATGGCGTGCCGCCAGCCCGTTGAGGTGCCCAATGAACTCAAAAAGAATATTGAATCGTTTCTGGCCAAACTTCCGCCGCGCGTGGATAAAACGCCGTACCAGAATATTACGATGTATAAGCCGGTCGGATGCGAAAAGTGCAATAATGCTGGCTACAAAGGGCGGGTGGCGGTGTACGAACTTCTGGTGGTCAACGAAGCGATGCAGGAACTGGTTGTCGCCGGCGCAGGCCAGAGAGATATCGAAAAAGAAGTTGCCAAGACCGACTTTGTTTCCATGCAACAGGATGGCGTTTTGAAAATTATTACCGGCATGACGACGTTTGAGGAAGTTGAAGAGACGACCGGAAAGGTGGTGTGGGAGAAAAGCGGCCAACCACCCTTCGCTAAGGCCACGGATGGCGTGGCAACCGGCGACCAGCAACACTGACCGGAGCAGATAACCAACCATTCTTTGCCAAGGCCATGGACGGCGCGACAAGCAACAAACCAATGCGAGGACGGAAAATAAAAAATCTCACCCGCGCTCTTTTTAGCGATATTCGCGTCTGGTTCGCATCATTTACATCTGATAATGGTTTTACCTTGATTGAGCTGTTGATTGTTATTGGTATCTTAGCCATCCTGGTGGCCGCCGTTGTGGTCGTGCTCAACCCCTCCCAACTGCTCGCGCAAGCTCGGGATGCCAATCGCCTTTCCGAACTGACCGCCGCTAACTCCGCTCTCAATTTATATACTCAAGATGCCGCCGGATCGGCTTTTCTTGGCACCGCGAGCACCACCTATGTCTCTGTTCCCGACCCGGCCGCAACCACCTCAGCCGGATCAAATTGCTCTTCCCTCGGTTTTCCTCCCACCGGCTACCATTGTGCCGGACCAAATTTCTATCGCAACACCGATGGCACGGGCTGGATACCGGTCAATTTTTCCACAATGAGCGTGGGGTCTCCGCTTCCTGCCTTGCCGGTTGATCCGGTCAATACCACCTCCTCCGGCGACTATTACCGGTACACAACGGACGGCACGGCGAGCTGGACACTTTCTGCAATTCCCGAATCGGCAAAATACGGCTCCCAAGCCGCCTTGTTCCAGGTTGGTTGGTCCTGCGGCTCTCCGCTGGTAGACAG
>DAIEKJ010000045.1 GCA_027350645.1 Candidatus Wolfebacteria bacterium | reverse complement strand
ACGCGCAAAAAACCATCGTCGTGGTTGCTGGCAGTGTTGATGCCCGGGCCGCGATCAAAAAAGTCGCGGAAAAATTTTCATCCATCACTCGGGCGCGACACATTGTCCGGGCGGGGCGGGTTGTTGAAGATCAGAAAAATCCACGGATTGTTTCACGAGCAAAACCGCTTGATCAAACGCATATACTGCTGGGCATCAAGGCATTTCCGGCTTCCGATGAGCGGCGGTTTGTGCTCTCGATGCTGTCGGGGGTGCTGGGCGAAGGGATGAGCTCTCGGCTCTTTCAAAAAGTGCGCGAAGAAATGGGGGCGGCCTATTATGTCCGTTCGTCGCTATCGCTTTTTGCCACGCATGGCTATCTTGAAATTGCCGCCGGGGTCAACCACCAAAAGGCGTCATTGGCAGTTGGCGCCATTGCGGACGAACTGAAAAAGATTGCGAGCGAAGGAGTTTTTGAAAAAGAACTTTCCCGCGCCCGAGAACATGCTATCGGTACGTTCGCTCTTTCGTTGGAAACGTCCAGCGACGTTGGTTTTTTCTATGGCGAACAGGAGGTTGTGCTGGGAGAAATCAGATCTCCCCGCGCCATCATGGATGCGTTGCGGGCGGTGCGCTCCAGCGATATCCGGCGGTTGGCACAAAAGCTTTTTGTTAATGAACGGATTTCGTTGGCGGCGGTAGGACCCGATGTGCCGCATGAAGCATTTTCTTCGTTGGTTCGTTTCTCTTCGTAGAAGGATGGCGGTATGCGAGCGCTTCGATGGCAGTCGTTGCCTTCCCTGCGTGGGCATAGTATGCTACCCACAGAGTAAGGCTTTATTGAAACGTGGTTATGCACAAAGAAGCGTGGGATATTTCCTGGGGGGCGCTCTGGAAGATTTTTTTGATGATTCTGGTAGGAGTCGTCTTGTTTTACATAAAATCAGTCTTGCTGATGGTTTTTATGGCGCTCATTATTTCCTCAGCGCTTCACGGTCCGGTTGGGTGGTTGCAACAAAAGAAGATACCGCGCGTGGTAAGTACGCTTGCTATTTTTTTGCTGGGCGGTGGAGTACTCGTCGCGCTTCTCTATGTTATTGTCCCCGTTGCTCTGATCCAGCTGAAGTATTTCCTCTCAACTTTCAGCGCACTGCGGGTGCCGTTATTGAGTATTGTCGGACTTCCCGATATTTTATCGCGGATCGACCAAGGCATCGGTGGGATTATGGATGCGGTCGTGTATGGCGGGCCCAATGTTATTCAATTCATCTCAAATTTTGTCGGTAATGTATTTTTTATCGCCGTGTCGCTGGTGATTGCCTTTTATCTCACCTTGAGCCGCGACGGGGTGGAGCGGTTTATCCAGGCAGTTTTCCCCCCAAGCCAGGAAAGTTACTTCACGAATTTGTATCATCGCACGCGACGCAAACTGGGTCATTGGTTGGGCGGGCAGCTCATTTTGAGTTTTATTGTTTCGATCTTGGTGTTGCTGGGTCTTTCTTTGCTGCGGGTTGATTATGCGCTTATTTTGGCGTTGTTGGCGTTTGTTTTGGAGTTGGTCCCGTATGTGGGGCCGATTGTGGTGGGGGCGGTCGCGTTTTTGGTGACATTCCCTAAGTCATTGGCGCTTGCTATTCTGGTGGTGGTGGTATTTACCATCATCCAGCAAATCGAGAGTCACGCCCTGGTGCCGCTGGTGATGGGCAAAACGATCGGTATCGATCCGGTGATGATTGTCATCGCCATGTTGGCCGGATCGGATCTGGCGGGAATTGCGGGTATCATTGTCGCGGTTCCGGCGGTGATTATCTTTCAAGAGGTTTTGGATGATTGGGGGGCGCGCAAGCGGGCATAGCGATTGTGTTTGG
Source organism: Candidatus Wolfebacteria bacterium (assembly GCA_027350645.1). GTDB lineage: Bacteria > Patescibacteriota > Minisyncoccia > UBA6257 > JAGOQP01 > DAIEKJ01. Next base: position 3,014 of record DAIEKJ010000045.1, on the reverse strand, counting down.
CGTTGTTTTTTGAGGAGGTCCGAGCTTGCGTGGGATATTTGTTTTGCGTGCGCTATGAAGAAAAAAGAAAAATACTACATAACAACGACGATCCCGTATATGAACGATGTGCCGCACATCGGGTTTGCGCTTGAAATTATTCAAGCCGATGCCCTGGCGCGGTACGCGCGGCTTGTGGGGAAAGATGTTTTTTTCTTAACCGGAACCGATGAGCATGGCACGAAAATCGCCAAGGCGGCTGCGACCCGCGGGTTAACGCCTAAATCGTTTGTCAATAAAATGAGTGGGACGTTTAAAGAGCTTAAAACGACCCTCAATCTTTCATGGGATGCCTTTATTCGGACAACCGACACCAAAAAACACTGGCCAGGGGTGTACGCGCTTTGGCAGCAGCTTGTTGATGCGGGCGATATTTACAAAAAGGTCTATCGCGGACTCTATTGTCCCGGGTGTGAGGCGTTTTTGACCGACAAAGATTTAGTTGACGGAAAGTGCCCGCTCCACAACAAGGAGCCGGAACTTGTTGAGGAGGAAAATTATTTTTTTCGCTTATCGGCATACGGCAAGGCGTTGCGGGCTAAAATAAAAACCGGCGAAATGCGGATTGTTCCCGAGTGGCGCGAGCGGGAGATTCTCGCCCTCATCGACGAGGGGCTGGAAGATGTGAGCTTTTCGCGCTCAAAAGAAAAATTGTCGTGGGGGATTCCCGTTCCCGGCGATGAAAATCAAGTGCTCTATGTATGGGCTGACGCGCTCACCAACTATATCTCAGGGATCGGATTTGGGCGCGACGAGAAAGAATTTTCCCATTGGTGGCCGGCCGATGTGCATGTGCTAGGGAAAGACGTTCTGCGGTTTCATGCGGCGATTTGGCCGGCGATGCTGCTCTCGGCAAAACTGCCCCTCCCTAAGGTGCTTTTTGTCCATGGATTCCTCACGCGCAACGGGCAAAAGATTTCAAAATCGCTGGGAAATGTCTTGGCTCCCAGTGAAGTTGTGGGGCGGTTTGGGGTTGATGCGGCGCGATATTATTTCTTGCGCGAGGTGTCGCCAGTCGAAGACGGCGACTACTCCGATCAGAGGTTTGTTGAGCGGTACAATGCCGATCTCGCTAATGGATTGGGTAATTTTTGCGCGCGGGTAACCGGACTTGCCGCTCGCCGGCAGACGCCGGTGCGGATTGACCGCAAACAGATTGATCTGGTGGTTGAACAGAAAATTAAATCAACAAAAGACGCATTGGACGCGGCGATGCGGGAGTTCCACTTTAATGACGCGCTTGCGGCGGTGTGGGAACTTCTGTCGTTTGGCGACCGGTATGTGAATGAAAAAAAACCATGGGCAAAAGAAAATGAGGACGCTCAAAACGAGATAGCCCTCTTTAATCTTCTGATGATCCTGCAGAGTGTAGGGGTTTTTCTCTCGCCCTTCCTTCCCGAGACGGCAAAAAAAATATCACAGAGCGTTGTGTTGAAGGGGCGCGCGGCGCAGGTTTCTGTCTTACCGCCGCTTTTTCCGCGCGCCGACAATGTGATATAAATGAAGGGGGTTTTGTTTAGGGCTTTTCTGTTGTGTTTTTGCCGTATATACTTTTTTTATGATGTTTTTTAGCCGCGTGGGACGTAAAATAAAAAGAAGCGGGGCCTCTTTTTTTGTGAGCGCCGGCGTTAAAACTGACTCATTTACCCTCGTTGAGATTTTGATTGTCATTGGGATTCTGGCGGTATTAACCGGTGCGGTGGTGGTTACCCTCAATCCTGCCGAGCGCTTCAAAGAAACGCGCGACGTTCGTCGCATGAGTGATTTGAGAGCCATTCATCAGGCGCTTATTTTTTCTCAGTCCATGGGAGATTTTTCGTTTCTGGGGAATACGTCGACCGTCTACACTTCTCTGGTTGATCCGTCGTCCGCCTCGTGTGCGTCGTATGCGTCGGTTTTGCCCGTTTTGTCGTCTGGTTGGAGGTATGCTTGTTCGACATCAACAACCAACGCGTCGTTAACTACCGGTGTTGGATGGGTGCCGATGAATATTGGTGGTGGCGGAGTTGCTAGTCTTTCGTCGTTGCCGTTAGATCCAACTAATGATGCGGCGTCCGGCTTATTCTATTCGTTCGTTTCTGATGGAGTAAATTGGGAAATGACGGCAAAGCTCGAGTCGTCAAAATATCAATCCTCGGCCGTCAACGATGGTGGTGTGTCAACGAGCACATACGAAGTCGGGACCAGTTTTTCTCTGACGCCGTCGGCCATTTTTGACGCGGGAACACCTCCCCCGGCCATTCCCTCTCCCACAACCTGGGTTGTTGATTCTTCTGGCGGTGTTGCCCAAGGTTCCGGCAATGCCATCACTCAAGACAACGGAATTTTTTATGTCATTACCGGCGGCGGTTCAAGCTTCCAGTCATACAATCCGGCGACGCATACCTGGGCTTCGTTGGCATCGAATCCGACCGGCAATTTATCGTTTGGTGCCGCGCTCACCGCGGTGAGCTCTTCAACGTTATACGCCTGGATTGGCGGAGGGGGTTTTGCCAGTAACCGTTTTTACACATACAACATCCCAACCAACGTATGGACGCAGGTGGGAACCGCGCCTGCATATATTGGCGCCGGTGGTTCTCTGGCATATCCGGGAACGGGAGATTTGATCTATGCGTTTCAGGGAGGCGGATCCAGTGTGATGTGGGCATATTCAATAAGTGGAAATAGTTGGACGGGGGGCGTGGGTCTTTCTCAGGGATCTGGAAATGCCATCGTTCAGGACAATGGTATCTTTTACATACTTACTGGTGGCGGTTCAAATTTTCAATCATATAATCCAGCAACGCATACCTGGACTACTTTGGCCTCAAATCCAACCAGCATTCTTTCGTTTGGTGCTGCATTGACTGCGGTGAGTTCGTCGACATTGTATGCGTGGGTTGGTAACGGCGGCTCTGCCAGTAACCGTTTTTACACATACAACATCCCAACCAACGTATGGACGCAGGTGGGAACCGCGCCTGCATATATTG
>DAIEKJ010000044.1 GCA_027350645.1 Candidatus Wolfebacteria bacterium | reverse complement strand
TGTTGAGCGGGTATCGGTTATTGCGAACCGTCTTCGTCGTGAAGCGGAGAAAGGAATGGGAATTCTTGCGGTTACTCATCTTGTTCATTTTGCTAAAAAAATAAGTGATCGGGTTGTTTTTATGGACAAAGGTGAAGTTATTGAGTCTGGAGGCGTTGCTATTATTGATAATCCACAAACAGAACGAGCAAAGGATTTTCTGCAATATTTTGATTGATGTTTTGTTAAAACAATTGCCCGCAGGGCGCGCGCGAATGAGAAAAACTTGAAAAAGAAGGGTAAGGGGAGTACACTAACGGCGGTTTTGTTTCTGATTGACTTTTCTGTCCGCCCATAGCTCCCTTTAAAACGATTAGCATTTGATTTAATCTGATATCGTTTCACTCGCGTTGACGCTTGTGCAAGGAGATGGTGACCGTCTCCTCTCAATGGCAGAGATTTCAAAAGGTTTTACGTTGCCCCGTTAGCTCAGTTGGTAGAGCAGCTCCCTTTTAAGGAGACGGTCGTAGGTTCAAATCCTACACGGGGCACACATAAAAGTTTTTATTGATAAGCCGCGGGCAGCTCCCTTTAAAGCGGCTCGCATATAATATATATGGTAGCCGCTTCGTTCACGTCAGAACGTTCTCGTAAGGAGATGGTCCCAGGTTCGATTCCTGGTGGGCGGACAGAAAAGTGAACGAAATGCGCGTTTTACGGACGCCTTCATTCAAATGGGCATCTCTTTGTTGCAATAAATAGAGCGCCAAAACGTCGTATCCGTATAAGTAAAATATGGTATACTTGTTATATGAATGATTTTTTACGCGACAAGCGGGTGTGGTATGGTGCTGGAATTCTAGTGGCGCTTTTGATTTTTGGGGGAGTGGTGTGGTTTTTTAGAAAACCGGCAACGCAATTGCCCGGAGAAATCGCAAGCTCAACGCAAGAACAAACAGCGACAACAACTGCGTCGACAACGGCATCGTCTCCGTCGCCGGCGGAAACAACCGTATCAAAGTCGCTTACCTATGAACAGGCGCTGGCGCAATACGCCGATCGGCGGATTCAAATCCAGCCAGGCTGTCAGCTTTCTCCGGCAACGCCGGTGTTTAAGAACGGCACGTATGTGATGTTTGACAATCGTATACCGACCGCGCAGGCAATTGCATTGGATGGTGTGTGGTATATTGTGGGCGGCTATGGATTTAGGATTATCAGGTTGTCCGCGGTGCGTTTGCCTCATACTATTACCGTTGATTGCGGTAGCGGGCGTAATAATGGGCAGATCACACTTCAGGGATAGGAGGTTTTGACGAAAGGTTTTTTATTGCGCATACTACCATCGGTTCTTACAAAGGAGGTGGACGATGCCTCAACGGAAAAGATATGAGTGGTTTATCGAACCGCGCGACAGCCGGACAAATGAACTTATCGTATCGGCGTTGCGGGACTGGGGGAAGGAAGACGATGTTATTATCGGGATGGAGGACGACGCCGGTTACGCGCACAATGTGTATCGCGTCCCGTACGCGTTGGTCGCGGTATTTGGGAGAAATCGCCAGCAGACGGGATTGGATTTTTTTCTGTATAATCGGAAGGGCCCGCACGGAAAAGTGCGGAGGTGGAAATTTTTATAACTGTCGGGCGCATGTCTGCTTTCCGGGTTGAAGCGCGCAAACGCGTCAAACCCGGATTTTTATTGCCAAAAAAGCACCGTTCCAGTATACTCATCTCCATGAAACAATGGTTGAGCGGGATTTTTCATTTTTTTGACAAACTCGTTGACGAGATTCGTCATAAATTGAGCAGGCACCCGGTTATTTACGCATTCATCGGCGGGTTTGCGACAGTGCTCTTCTGGCGCGGCGTCTGGGAATTTGCCGATTATTTCCCATTTTTAACGCCGGGCGTATCCATTATTATCAGTGTTATTATTTTAATCGCAACGGGAACCTTCATATCGTTCTTTGTGGGCGAGACGGTTATCGAGTCCGGTCTGCGGGAGGATAAACGCATCGACCAAAAAACTGAAGAGGAAGTTAAAAAAGAAGAAGAACGCGTTGAAGACATGTACCGTTTCATCACGGAGATCCGTCACGACGTGGTTGAAATTCGGAAGAAACTGGAAGAGAAAGAAAGGACGAAGTAGAAACAAAAACTTTTCGAGTTGCCCCGCCGCCCGCGGCGGTTTTTGTTTATACAAAGAGCGAAATAATCAGGGCTATGGATGCGATTGTCATAATGCTGGCGCCGATCCACCCCAACCGCCGGAAAAGCGGCGAGCTGGCATGATTGCCCATGATGTCGCTACGGGCGGCGATGTGGGTAATGAGAAACATCAGCGGCGGCGCGGCCAGGCCGTTGAGGACCGCTGAATAGTACAGCATGCTAAACGCTGGAATGTGGACAAGGTTGATAAATGTCCCTACCAGCGTGGCGGCGGCGATGATGCCGTAAAATCCTTTGGCGCGCTTGAATGACCGATAAAGCCCTGTTTTCCATCCCAGCGTTTCCGAGAGCGCGTAGGATGCCGATCCGGCAAGAACGGGGATGGCCAGAAGGCCGGTTCCTACGATGCCCAGCGTGAAGAGTACAAACGCAATTCGTCCACCCAAGGGGAGGAGGGCTTGCGCGGCTTGTTCGGCGGTTTGAATGTTGAGCAAATGATGCGCTCCCAGTGTGGCGGCGGCAGTGATGATGATGAAGAACGTCATCGCGTTTGAAAAAATCATTCCCACGATCGTGTCCCAGCGCATAGCGCGCACATCATGGAGCCGCAGATGGGGAAGGGCATCTTCTTTGGATGATGCCAACTCGTGGCGCATGATTTCATCTTCGACTTCTTCATCGGCCTGCCAGAAAAACAGATATGGCGAGATGGTGGTCCCCAAGAGCGCGACGATGTTGATCCAATATTCTCGCGAAAATGAAATGCTCGGGATGAAAAAAGAATGCATAATAACTCCCCAGTCCTGTTTGACGATAAACGCGGTAATCAGATAGGCGAAGAGCGAGAGGCCCAGCCACTTGAGTGCGTTGGCGTATTTTTTGTATGAGACGCGTATTTCAAGCCAGGCGATGATGAGCGCGAAAAGAATGAGAAGAAGCGCCGCGGGCGCCGGGAAAAGAAGCCGGGTTGCGGCGGCCATGGCGCCCAAGTCAGCGCCGATGTTAATGACGTTGGCGGTCACGACTAAAAAAACCGATGCGTACAAAACGTACGCGGGGTAGTGTTGTTTGATGTTTTTTGCCAGACCTTTGCCGGTTATCAAACCAATGCGCGCGCTGGCCTCTTGAACGGCGATCATGAACGGCGTGGCAAACAGCGCAATCCATACTTGCGCGTACCCGAACAGGGCGCCGGTTTGTGAATAGGTGGCAATACCCGACGGGTCGTCGTCGGCGGCGCCGGTGATAAATCCCGGGCCGACAATCCGTAGCCACTTTTTAATTTTCTTTTTGAAAGTCATTCGTTGACGGGTGAGTAACAACATTCTCACATTCTCAAGAATGTGAGAATGTTGGGGGGAGAATAGTGCAAGATCTCAATGCGGATAGTATACCCTATAAATCGCTCAAGATGAATAGATCCGCGCCGTTTCTTGCAAAAAATGGAGGTGATAGTATGATAAAAACATATATGCAGACAATGGGTTCGCACGCAGAGAACATACAAAGAGCGCTCCTTGGGGCATTACAAAAAACAGCGCCTGATTTTTCAGTTCCGCATTTGCAGAAACTGCTTGATCTGGCCGATTTTGCGCGGGGCGATTACGCGACCAGTGTTGCATTTTTGGTCGCCAAAGATCTAAAGTGCGCGCCCATTGAAGCGGCACAAAAGATCGTTGCCGCACTGCCGCCGATTGCGGGCATCGCGCGCATCGAGGCGGTCGCGCCCGGATATGTTAATTTTTGGCTCACCAGAGGGGCATTGGAGGATGAGGTCAAAAAAATAGCCGCCAGCGGCGATGGATACGGCGGCCGATTCCCAGCGGATCAAAAGCAGACGTGGCTTGTGGAACATACCTCGGCAAATCCAAACAAGGCGATGCATTTGGGACATCTGCGCAACAATGTGCTGGGGATGGCGCTCTCAAACGTCTGGGAATTTTTGGGCGTGAATGTGGTGCGGGATTATATCAGCAATGACCGCGGGATTGCGATTGCGCGCCTGATGTGGGGATATTTGAAATATGCGCGCATTGATGGCGAACAAAAAACCGATCTTATCTATTGGTACCAGCACCAGGATGAATGGCAGACGCCCGAAAGCACGGGAAAACGATCCGATATTTTTGTCGATGAATTATATGTTAAAGCGTCGCAGGATTTTGAGGCCGACAAAGCGGTTGAGGCGCGGGTGCGGCAGATGGTGGTGGATTGGGAGGCGGGAGATGAGGCAACGCGAGCGCTGTGGAAGCGGGTAATGCGGTATTCGGAAGATGGACAGAAAATGACGCTGGCGCGTCTGGGGAGCAAGATAGACAAGACCTGGTATGAACACGAGCATTATCAAACGGGAAAAGATTTTGTCGAACAGGGTCTGCGCAAGGGCATATTCAAAAAATTGGACGACGGCGCGGTGCTGACGGATTTGGCCTCCTACGGATTGCCCGATACAATCGTGCAAAAAGCGGACGGTACGTCGCTCTATATCACGCAGGATATTGCGCTCACCAAACTCAAGCGCGATGCATTTCATCCGGATAGAATGTTTTGGGTGGTGGGCGTTGAGCAGTCCAATGCTTTGCGGCAGGTCTTTGCCATCTGCGATCAGCTGGGTATTGGCACGCTCACGGATTATACGCACATATCGTATGGGTGGATGAGCATCAAAGGAGAGGGTTCTATGAGTTCGCGCAAGGGGAATGTTATTTATATCGACGACTTGATTGACACGGCAAAAGAGCGGGTCCTGCCCAAAATAGACAAAGAAAAAATCGGCGATGCGCGTTTAGAGGATGTCGCTGAGGCGGTGGCGTTGGGAGCGGTTAAATACAGCATTCTCAAAGTCGGGCGGACGGTTGATATGCAATTTGATATTGATGCCTCAATTAGTTTTGAGGGGGATTCGGGGCCATATGTGCAGTACACCTATGCGCGTTCACGGGCGATTGTGCGAAAAGCCGCGAATGTCGGTGTGGCGTCCAGCAACAGCGGCGCCATGCCCGATGATGTGATTGATTTGGTCCGCCGCCTTGCGCGGTTTGAACTTGTCGTCGCCGCTGCCGGAAGCGACTTATCGGTCCATTATGTGTGCACCTATCTAA
>DAIEKJ010000043.1 GCA_027350645.1 Candidatus Wolfebacteria bacterium | reverse complement strand
AGGGGAAAATGACGACCGCGTCGCGGATACTTCGAGATTTTAAAAAAGCAACCGGACTTTCCCGCAAAGAACTCGACGCAACCCTACGGACTTCATGGGAAAGCGCGTGGCGGCACTTGGAGAAAACCAAACGCCTCAGCGTCCCAGATGCCGACATAACCGCTCGGATTGCGCGCCTCATCTGCATATGGGAGGCACTCGAAAAACCGGAACCAGCAGCGTTCGTTGCCTTTCTCAAAACTCCGCACGCAACGCTGGGCGGACTCTCGCCACGCGACATCCTCGATGGTTTTAGCGTTAGTGAAATACTAAAATGCATCGAGATGAAAAAGAGAACCCTCCGCTCATCATCCTAACCCCGCCCCACGCGGGGTTTTACTTTCCGCTTCCACGCTTAAGCGGATCGAAACGACGCATCACTCTCCGCCCCGAACTGCAGTTTGTACAAGTGCCGATACACGCCGTTATCTATCCGCATAAGCTCGTCATGCGTCCCCGACTCGACCACGGTTCCTTTATCAAAAACCAAAATCACATCGGCCTCCCGCACCGTGCTCAAACGATGTCCGATAATAAACGTCGTACGACCCTTCATTAATTCATCAAATGATTTTTTGATAACCTGCTCGGATGCGGCATCCAGAGCGCTGGTCGGTTCATCTAAAATAAGAATGTCCGGATCGCGCAAAAACGCACGCGCAATGGCAATACGCTGTTTCTGGCCGATGGATAATTTGATGCCGCGCCAACCGACCAACTGTTTGTATTTCTTTGGAAACGAATCAATGAATACATCCGCGCGCGCCAACTGCGCCGCGCGCGCCACCTCGGCGTGCGGCTTTTTGAAATTGCCATACCGGATATTGTTCTCAATCGTATCGTTAAAAAGCGTCGGCTCCTGCGGCACCACGCCCACCCGCAAACGGTAGCTAGTTAAATGCAATTTATCGGTAGACACGCCGTCGATAGTAATTTTTCCCTTTTGGGGAAAATACAACCCAAGTAATAAATTGATAATGGTGGTTTTCCCCACCCCCGACTCCCCCACAAGAGCGACCTTCTGCCCCGAACGCACCGCAAAAGAGATATCGCGCAAAGTGTCCTTGTTCCCTCCGTCATACGCGAACGAAACGTGATCGAATACGACATCGCCCTTTAATTTCCGCACCGGATGAGACCCGGCGGGAGTGTATTTTTCCGGAGGAAGCGAAAGAGTTTTCTCCACCTTTACCATTTCCACAAATCCGTTCTGCATAAACCGCCAATTATTACCCAACGTCACAAACGGACCCAAAATCATCGCCGCATAGCCGTTAAACGCCACCAGCTGTCCGGGCGTTAACGTGCCATTGCGAACAAAAAACAGCGACGTCACAAAAATCGCCAGCTGCGAGAGCGTCACCAATATTCGCTGAAAAACATGCATCAATTGATAGAGGTGCATGGACTGAGCCCACGTCGGCACCGCCTTGCCAATAAGATTCCGATCCAATTTTTCCTGTTCATATTTTTCACTCCCCGCCTGCTTAATCTCCTGAATGTTACCCAGGATGTCATACGCCGAACCATACGCACGGTTATACACCGTCTGTATTTTCATCTGCAGAGAAGCCAGGCGCGGTGCCACAAAAAGAAGCATAATCACATACAGCACAATGGAAATGAGCAGAATCAAAGCCAGCCATACGTTGATAACCGCGGCTATAATGCCCGCGACAATGATACTTAAAAAATTAGGGAAGAGATCTATGGCGACATTGCTGATAATCTGATCGAGCCATCCGGCCGCGCGTGTGATGCCGTTGCCCACCTCGCCCTGTTTTTTATCTTTGTGAAACGAAATAGGAAGCTCTAGTAAACGCCCAAACCCCTTTGATACGTAGTCGGACTCAAGGAACGTGCCCAACCATTGCGTTCTCAGACCAGTCCACCAATCAATACCATCGCCGCCAAACCGCAGGATGAGCCACACGGCAATAATAAGCAAAGCGGGCGTCAATGATAATGCGTGCATCTCCGAAAGCGAGACGATCTGATCAAATATTTTTCCGGCAAAAAGCGGCACGAACGCGCCGGCAACTGCCTGTACCACGCTGAGCGCTATTAAGACGACAACCAACGTGCGGTGCGGCTTGAGATAGTCGTTGACGATACGCAATCCATCAAGAAACGTCCGGCGGGTGAATTTTTCTTTTTGAGTACGCGAGGACGCCATAGTGCCCATCAGTGTACCCGCACGCCCGCGCCCAGTCAAGTATCTCACGATCGTGAGATACTTGACACTCGATACACAACGAATTACGGCCCGGCGCATTAGGAAAGGAAACGTCCAACGCTTGTCATCAAGCCCCGTTTCTGCTACGTTTTGAAGGATTTACGCGACGGCCCTATCGTCTAGTCTGGTCAGGACACGTGGTTCTCATCCACGAAACTCGGGTTCGAATCCCGATGGGGTCACTAATAAAATTAAAACGTCCTGCTATGGACGCTTTAATTTTATTCTAGTGCCGTTCGGGATTCGAAGGGTATTCAAAAAACGCAAACTGCTTTGCGTTTTTTGAAACCCGGGCTCTGGAGGAGAAATTTTCCTTGTGCCTATTGGCACGGAAAATTTTGGGGGAAGAGGAATCCCGATGGTCCCCTCGTCTCGCAAACAAGCGGGGAGGATTTTGAAGGAGTCCGCCCAAGGCGGATGACGCGAGATTCCCGATGGCCTGCCTACCGGTAGGCGGGAGGACCAAGTACGCCAAACATTGACTCACTCTACAATATGATGTATAATATTCATACCATTAGAACTGCTCCAATGGGTCCGACCACGGGATTTCGTGGCACTTGTACACAAGGAGGCGGGACATGAACGACAGACGGAGTCTAGAAATCGCCATAAAGATCGTGAGGGCCGCGGTGAAAGAACACCCGTGTTTCAAGATCAACTTGGATGAGGAGCTCCCCAACATGGCCAAGAAACTCAAAATCCCGGTCGAGGAGCTGGCAGAATTCCTCACTCCCATCATCGAAGACGTAGCAGAAGAAATGATGGGAACCCTCGAAAGAATCACGGATAGCGGGAACTTCCCCCATCCCTAAACTCCCCGCTGTTCTCGATAACTCTGCGCCCTGGTGTCTGCAAAGACACTGGGGCGTTTTTTTGCTAAATATCCTGCTATACTCTTGTTTATTATGAAAACACTCAAATTTAAAAGCCATCTCGTCCCCCTGGTGCTCTCGGGAGAAAAAGATGTCACCTGGCGCTTGTTTGACGACAAAGATCTTCAACCGGGAGATGAGTTAGAACTCATTAATAAAGACTCGATGAAAAAATTCGGCGAAGCGACCATTGTCGGAATCAGAGAAAAAACGCTCGGAGATATTACCGATGCGGATTTTGACGGGCATGAAAAATTTGAGAGTACAGAAAAAATGCATGAAACGTATCGATTGTTTTATGGAGATCGGGTGACACCAGAAACAATTGTCAAAATCATTCAATTCAAACTCAAATAAAAAATCGCCTTTAAGGCGATTTTTTATTCCCCCACCTTGGTCATTTCCTTCACCACCGACTCAAGACCGATGGAGTGTGATCCCTTAATTAAAATCACATCCCCTTTCCGGAAAACCCGCTGTAAAATTTCCAATCCGTCCTGCGCCGTTTCACACACATGCACCGCATTGGCGCTCATCCCTTTGTCCAACGCTTCCTGCGCCATAATGCGCGCCCGGCTCCCTACGGTAATGAGCACATCCACGCACCGTGCCGCCAGCGCTCCCGCGTCTTTATGCGCCTGAATGGTGTAGGGTCCCAGTTCCAGCATATCCCCCAGTACGGCAATCTTGCGCGGCCCGTAGACGGACGTAAGCGACTGCAGTGCCGTCTCAAGCGCCAGAGGCGACGAGTTATACGACTCATCAATAATCTGCGTGTCCTTCATGCCCTCCAGAATCGCCGAGCGTCCGCCGATGGGCGCATAGGACGCCTCAATCGCCTGCAAAGCGTCGATAGCGTTAATGTCAAAAACCTGTCCCACGCATACACCGGCGGCAACCGCGCCGGCGTGCGCGACGGAAAAAACGCGCGGCAAAAAGACCGGAAGCGACGTACTAACCGTTTCCAATTTAAAAACAAGTCCATCAATTTTATCCCCCTTCATCGTATGCGAAACATGCGTGATGCGCACGGCGCTGCCGTGCGATTGTCCGAACACGATCGTTCGCGCGCGGATTTTATGCAAGAGCGTTTTAATGGATACGTCGTCGGCATTAACTACCGCCGTGTCCGATGCGCCCAATGCAAAAACCAACTTCCCTTTTTCCCGAATAACCCCCTCCGTTCCTGTCGGATATTGTTCGGCATGCACCGGTACCGATCCGATCGCCGAGATCACTCCCACGTGCGGCTTGGCGATAGAAAGCAGGTAGGAAATGTCTCCAGGCTTATCGGCCGCGTATTCCAATACCAGTACTTCGGGAAACGCGTCCTTGCGCGCAAACGCCAGTTGCCACAACGCACGCACAATGACGCGCAACCAGAACCAGAGCGCGGGCGTTTCAATGCGTTCATAGCCGCCGACAATCGCCAGCGGCACCCCCAATTCATTATTCAAATTACCCGGCGACTTTCTCACGCGCATATGTCCGGAAAGCACCGCATAGATCGCTTCTTTGGTAGATGTCTTCCCCACGCTCCCCGTCACCGCCACAATGGTGGGAGAAAAGCGGCGCACGGTCAGTTGCGCCAGATACTTCATACCGCTCGAGAGGAAAGCAATGTGCTTTTTCATGTTATAGATGCGCCGGCGAAGAAGACGCCGTAAGCGCATCGGGCGGCACCTGATAATAATTTAAAATATACGTCGCCATCTGTTGCCACGTCGGCACAACCGCGGTTCCCGACAATGGCGCATTGAGCGGATCGTTGAGCTTAACCATTAAAACAAACTTGGGATGGTATGCGGGCGCAAATCCCATAAACGTATCTATAACATTTTTTGTATACCCGCCATGCACAAAATCAGGAATATACGCTGTCCCCGATTTTGCCGCAACGTTGTATCCGTCAACCCGCGCCAACACATTCATGTTAACGGCCGAGACCATCATGCTCACCACCTGCTGTTCGGTATTTTCACTGGCGACGCGGCGGATAACCTGCGGCTGTTGTCCGGCAAGAATCTGCGGCTTGAGCAACAATCCGCCGTTGGCAATAGCCGAAAATGCCGAAATCATCTGCAAGGGCGTCACGGAAATACCCTGCCCGAACGACGCGGTCGCATAATCAACCGGACGACCGGATATAATATGCTTGATGTTCCCCGCTAATTCTCCGGGAAGATCAATGCCGATTTT
>DAIEKJ010000042.1 GCA_027350645.1 Candidatus Wolfebacteria bacterium | reverse complement strand
GGCTGATTGGGAGTCCTCTTCGGAAGCCGCAATTTTTTCAATGTCTTCGTTGATAATAATCTCTTTCTTGATCATGCCCTCGTCGATCACATCTTTTGGTTCAACGATGACATAGCCGGCACCGCCGCGAGCGAGTTCTTGGGTAAAACCAAGTTCCTGCTGTGGCCGACGGGGAGTAGCAGACATTTCAATCACAATGTCAGCACCGATAAGGTCCCGAAGTTCATTGGCACGAGCCGTATCTGCACTGACGTGACTCTCGTCGATTATGAGAATAATTTTGCGCTGTTCTCTGGTCTTTTCGAGCACGTCACGGAAGTTAAGTTTTTCGCCATCTTTCATGACTAAGTTTTTCCAATCACCGGACGTGCGTTCTTTGTTTCGTAATTTTTCCCAGTTAGCTACAACAACTTCATTCTGCACGATTCTTTCGCGACCGCCACTGAATGCGTCCTCAACAAGGGTAACTCTAGGGAAACCAGCAAAGACCCTTTCCAGACTATGCTTGCTCTGTAAGTGCAAATCTCCCTTACCGATGCTCATCCAAACAAAACAAAAATCTTCCTTCGGCAGTTCTTTTATAAGACCCTCAATATACTTAGCAGTCATGATCGTTTTGCCAGAGCCCGTCGGTGCCTGAAAGACGCAAACTTCGCCCGGGCCGTCATAGCCCAGCAATTTGACTGTTGTCTCTATAAGCTGATTAACAGCTCTTTCCTGATAAGGTTTAAGATCAATATTCATAAATTTGTTTATACACATCTAAAATCTTTTGCGGAATTGGTTCGAGCTTTACGCCGTGCCAGTTAGCAAACTCGGTCTTCGAGAGGCCTGTGGCATCCAGCGTAAAGCAGTAGAGTATTTTTTCTCCGTCAATTTTTTCAAGCTCTTTCTTCAAGACCAACAATGATTTGCGGTCTAGCGAATAGTAGACTGCGAGAGTCTTATTGCCTTGCTGGAAAATGCGGTAGTGGTTTGTTGTTTTTATTTCGTTGAATACTCCCTCGCGTAAGCAGAGCATTTCTGTGCATTCGTTTGTAATTCGTGTCTTAAAGTCGTCCCCGTTTGAATTCTTTTTTATAAACTTTGTTTTGAAATACTTTAAGGAACCGCCGAGACCCATTATTTGATCTTCTGCTCTGTTTTTATATCCTTTAATCACTCTTTTAATTCTTTCCAGGGTTACGTCTTCGCAGATATTATTTTCGTTGTTGGTGCACAAAATAAAAGATCGTCTACCCCCATCATCTTTGTTTAATTCCATAACCGCATGACCAGTAGTGCCAGAGCCAGCAAAGAAATCAAGAATAATGGCATCTTTTTTACCCTTAACAATCATGGCGATCATGTCTAGAACAGCATATAAAGATTTTGGATAAGGAAATGCATTGACTTTGCCCATAATCTGGGATAAAAGATTGCTTCCATTAGTTCCGGCATTATATCTAGGCCCTTTCCATACGCTGAAGATTGGCTCCTCTATGTCTCCAAACTTTTTCACAAGAAGTGCGCCATTTTTTGTATATTCTATAGCTTCTGCTCCAATAAGTCTCTGCATAGTTTCTCTGTTATAACGCCAGACACGCTCTTCGCCATTCTTATCAATTGGATAAATTCGAATATAACCCTCAGGTGTCTTGCTCGTTGGATATTTCTTCTGGTCTCTCGGAATTTCCGGTCCTACACCAACTACAGTGCTTGAAGTTGTATCAACTAAAATTGCAAAAAACTGTCGAAAACGATTTTTGCGCCAATTATTTTCACCTTGTCCTGATCTTTTAAGGGGCCAACGGCTTTCTTCTGTATTTACAGTCCGTCCTTTTATACCGATGTCTTTAGGCGTACATACATAAGCATACTCGTGAGTTCGCGAGACTGTGATCGATCCAGCACCCTGAGGATGATGTTCAACTACTATAAGACTCTTGTCGTGACCAGGTAAAATTTCATCAAGTAATAAACCAAGCGTGTTCAATTCATAATCATCAATAGCGCAAATCAATGTGCCGTCGTCTTTTAGAAGGTTGCGAGCAAGCCTGAGCCGTTTATTCATGAACGAAACCCATTTGCTGTGTCGAAAACCGTCGTTGCTGTCGACATAATCGTTATTGTATTTCCAATCCTTTGCACCAGTGTTATAGGGCGGATCGATATAAATCAGATCAATCTTGCCTTGATGAGTAAAATTCAAAACCGAGAGCGCGTGATAGTTGTCGCCCTCAATAAGAATATTGACTGGCTTGGATGGGTCCTTATCGGTAATTTCTTTAGAACTAATTTCCTTTAGCACCGGCAAAGCATTCTCGGCGTCTTTCTCAAACTGTTCTTTGACCTTTTCTTCATCCCAAATAAGCCCGTACTTTTTTCGGGACTCCAGCTTTTCAATAATCTTAACTAACTCATCTTTACTGAGTTGTGAGTAATCCTTTCCATTTTTCGCGGTTTCCTTTGGCATATATTTAAATTCAAGCATCCGGATCGAGCTATTTGATCTGCCCGACCCCCAGAAGCATCACCCACCATTCTACTCCCCTGCCTAATAATCGCACAAGCGGGTCTGTGCACCGGATGCAATCATATTATTTTTTGCGAGGGAGCCATTTATCCAACAGCCAATCAACATCCTGCTTCTGCTTCCATTGCCCGTTCATTTTCTTGAATATTTCCTCGGTTCCTTTGTGCGGCCGCGCAGAGTATTTAAAAACATCTTTGTACGGCTTCCATTCTTGAATAACATCATTAAACGCTTCGGAAACCTTCCACACATATTCCGGATCGTTCTTTTTAACTTTGGACTGCTGCGTAAGACCATATTTGGCCTCTATATAATCAAAGAACATAAAATGGAGCAATTCATGAGCAATGACCTTGTTGGCATACAGCGGAAACCGATGCCAATACGGAAACTGGAATGTTTTTGTTTTGATATTGCGCGGATACGAATGCCAGACCGTGGCAAAACCGACATAATGCCCCTGCGGCCATGGATGCTTCTTAAAAAGAACACCAACCAATCGGAAATATTTTTTCTCTACTTTTTTCCATTCGGCCATCGCTTTTGCCCTTCCTCTCTCCATCACTTCTCGATGCGTCCGGTAGCACTGTCGCGCATAAGTGGCAATAAACTCATCGCGCCTTTTTTTCGAAAATCCTTTATCAAAGGTATACCGCAAAATCTCCGGAAGATAATCCTTGGCAAACTCGGGATGGTTACCCAGAGAGCTCTCAACCATCGCAACTCCTTGCTGCGCGTCTGTTTTCTGGTCGACAATGAGTCTGACGCGCGGATATCCATTCCCCTTTAGATAAATCTTGTTAGATCGCGTTTCTTTCCTTTGCATATTTTTTAGCTAGTTTAACATATTTCTCTTGCGTGTCCTTGCTTGCCAGAAGAAAAGCACGAGTCCTTATCTCGCCTTTTAACTTTGGCCTATTCCCCTCAAACTGGCCACCAGTAAAATCAACTTCTTCTCCGCCGGGAAGAAGATTCCAGTAGTGATTCCCCGACCATTTTGTCCCCTCCAGAGATGCCCAGAGTATCTCCCCGCCCAAGACGTCTTGGGCTAACAGGGCAACAACAGCACAGTGCCCCCGAAATGGGTTACTGAAATTCCATTCCTTTCTCGACTGACTGGTATCTGCTGCACATATCGCAGGAAGTATTTGTCTCAAAATTTGTTTCTCTTTTTCAATATCCATAAATAAGCAGTATTTGCCCACTTTAACGCGATTGGCAATTTTTCCACTCCTTCTCCAGCATACTCATTAAAATCTCGTCATAGAATTTTCCTTTCCAGAAAACAAAATCCCGCCTCGCTCCCTCCGGTTTAAAACCAAGCTTTTTATACAACGCAATGGCCCGCGTGTTGTAGGCGTAAACACCTAGATCAATACGATGCAGTTTGAGTTTTTCAAAACCATATCGCATAAGTAACGACATAACCTCTTTGCCATAACCCCTCCCCCATGCCCGCGTATCACCGATAAGAATGCCGATTTCCGCTCTTTTGTGCGTGGTATTCAAGCGCAGTGAAGCGCTCCCGATATGCAGATCGTTTTGCGTATCGATAGCAAAGTGCTTTTCGTCTTTTTTCTTTTTCGGCAAGCCCCGGAACCACGTCTTTTCTTGTTGTACCGTTGGTCCCTTCGGATTGCCGCTGATTCCTTTTCGTACCGCATCATTTTTGAGCCAGCGCACAAACCGCGGCAGATCGCTGGCGGCAATGGGACGCAATGTTACTTTCTCTCCACGGAGAATCATATGTTTATTCTATCAAAAAATCGTCGCAAAGACGACTTCTTGACCACAGACGGATCAGATACGCATACAAACCATTGCTCCGGTGGTAGGACTTTCTTTCATTTGCGATGGATAAATCCGCAAATGAAACGAACCTGTCGCTTCGCTCCTTAACACCCTTCGGTTTTAATATTTCCGGCACGGAAACCCACGGGGTTTCCGACCCTTCCCGAAGGTTCAAGTCCGTACCAAGCAAAAAGAAAACGCCCCCAAGGGCGTCTCTTTTTGCTCCGCAGGTAGGACTCGAACCTACAACCATCGCCTTACACGTATCCCAAAATTACTTTTGAGCATGGACTATATCACTCTCCTTTATTAAAGGAGACAAGGCGCTTCCACTGACGCATGCGCCAGCGTACTTCCTCTCCTTCTTCGCGTAAAACTATGAAGGATTCAAAGGAATAGTCTCTACACCTCCAGTCAGAATCCCAACATTAAACATTGGATTTCCGAAAGTTAGGCTCGGTATTATCCCTTGTAAACTCGGGACTTCACCGATTTCACCTTGTTTTTCCTCTTTGGATTACTCCAAAGGGCTGCGTTATACCGGCTTCTATTTCTCTGTGGCAATTAGCACATACCAGAATACATTTATCGAGTTCTTGTTTAATCTTTTCCCAAGAACGCGTGTACCCTTTATCACCAATGCCAAAAGATTTAGTACTGCTATTAAGATGGTGCAAATCCAATGCACCTGGATACGTATCGTATCCACACACTTGGCACTTGCCACCTTTATAAGCAATAGCAAGAAGTTTAATCTTTCGCCGTCGCTTAGCAACGGCCTTAATTAATTCCTCTCTTCTGTCGGCATAGGATCTTTTCTCTGCCATATATAAATTATAGCAAATAAAGACTATGTTCACAGGGCGCCGCTCTACCATTGAGCTACTGCGGAATATATAAATGACAAAGTTCAAAGTTGAAAGGTATAACGCTTCAACCTGTCTCTTGCTTTAAAAGACAGGGGTAGTGTATATGAACCGAAATAAAATTTCAACCACCAATTGATAATCAACTACCCAAAGGCAATTGACAAATGGCTCAATAATGCCGTAGTGTCAAGGCAGAACAATACACATAATTTCAAAACCATATAGAAAG
>DAIEKJ010000041.1 GCA_027350645.1 Candidatus Wolfebacteria bacterium | reverse complement strand
CACAATCAGAAGCGCAATAATGTTCATCACCTTAATCAACGGATTGATTGCCGGACCGGTCGTGTCCTTATAGGGATCACCCACGGTATCTCCGGTCACCGCCGCTTTGTGCGCCTCCGATCCTTTGCCGCCGTAATGGCCGTCTTCAATATATTTTTTTGCATTGTCCCACGCGGCGCCTCCGGCGGTCATCGAAAGCGCGACAAACAACCCGGACACAATCGTCCCTATCAAGAGTCCGCCCAATGCCTGCGCCCCGAATCCAAAACCAACCACCAGCACCGCCACAATCGGAATCAACGCCGGCACGATCATTTCCTTAATGGCCGCCTTGGTGACGATATCAACCGCATGTCCGTACTCCGGTTTTGCTTTGCCCTCCAAGAGCCCGGGGATTTCACGGAATTGGCGGCGAATCTCCTCAACCACCGCTCCGGCCGCACGGCCCACCGACTTGAGCGTCAACGCGCCAAACAAATACGGCACCGCCGCGCCCAACAACAAGCCGATTAGCACCCACGGATTGCTCAAATCAAATGTCATTTTTCTCACGCCGTCCACATAGCTGGCAAACAACACCAGCGCCGCCAATCCCGCCGACGCGATGGCATACCCCTTGGTAACCGCCTTGGTGGTATTGCCCACCGCATCCAACGCATCAGTGTGTTTGCGGACACTTTCGGGCTGACCCGTCATTTCAGCGATCCCGCCCGCATTGTCGGTAATAGGTCCAAATGAATCAATCGAAATAATAATCCCCGCCACCGACAGCATCGCCACCGATGCGATGGCAATACCATACAACTGGTCAAGCGCGTATGCACCGGCGATGGCCAAGACGATAATAATAATCGGAACAATCGTCGACTCCATGCCCACCGAAATACCCATAATGATATTCGTCCCGTGCCCGGACGTTGACGCCTTGGCAATCGATTTGACCGGACGGAATTTTTTAGCCGTGTAGTAATCGGTTGCCAGAACCATCAGCGCCGTCACTCCCAAACCGATCAGTGATGTAAGAAACACCTCCCGCCATCCCGCGCCAAAAAACATCCGTGACGTGAAATAGAATCCCACCGCGGCAAAAACCAAAGACGCAACCAGTCCCTTATACAGCGCGCCCATAATGCTCCCACCCTTTGACAGGCGAACAAACAGCGCGCCCAGAATCGACGCAACGATAGAAACGCCCCCCAGAGCCAGCGGAAAGAGTTGCGCCGACGTTGTCCCCACCACCGCGCCACCAAGCAAGATGGCGGCCGTGAGCGTCACGACGTACGTCTCAAAAAGATCGGCGGCCATGCCTGCGCAATCGCCGACATTGTCACCGGTATTATCCGCAATCACGCCGGGATTGCGCGGATCATCTTCGGGAATCCCCGCCTCAACCTTCCCCACCAGATCCGTTCCCACATCAGCGGCTTTGGTAAAAATACCGCCGCCCAAACGGGCAAAAATCGAAATCAAGCTGGCGCCAAACCCCAAACCAACGAGCGCGAGAATATTTTGGGAAAACGCATAATAAAAACCGCTCACCACCAAAAGCCCAAGCGCCACCACCACAAATCCGGTCACGGAACCCGCTTTAAAGGCGAGCGAAAGCGCGCTTCCCAGACCATCGTGCGCCGCCTGTGCCGTTTTGGCATTGGAGCGGACCGCAATGCCCATGCCGATATATCCCGCAAGAGCCGAAACAAATCCGCCAACAAAAAAACCCAACGCCACCTGCCACCCCAAAGTCAGCCACAAAATAACCAAGAGTACCGCTCCGACAACCGCAACCGTCTTGTATTGGCGGTTAAGATACGCCATCGATCCCTCCTGAATGGCCTTGGAGATATCGGCCATCTTCTGATCGGTGACTTTTTGTTTGCGCAACCACAACACCAAGTAGAGACTATACACCAGCGCCAACACGACCGGAACAAAAATCAGATACCGTGCGTACAATTCGATCATAATAAAATTAAAAATTATATTTTCAATTACTGATTATTAAAGGACGCCTACTCCTCTGCCTGAGCGCCTTGAGTCGTCGCGGTAGGCGACTGGCTGGCGGCGCCTCCTTCCTGCTCCTGGTCGGGATTTGCCTGAGAGCGCACATCGATATTCCACCCCGTCAGCCGCGCGGCCAAACGAACATTCTGCCCGCCGCGCCCGATCGCCAAACTCAACTGATCTTCGGGGACCAGCACCAAGGCTTTGTGTTCGTCGATAATCTGGACCGATCCGGGCTGTGCCGGAGACATCGCCGCATCAACGAATTTTACCGGATCGCCCGACCACTCGATGATGTCGATACGCTCATTCCCCAATTCAGTATTGACCGCCATAACACGCGCGCCGCGCTGTCCCACGCACGCACCAACCGGATCCACCCCATCGGCCGTTGACGTCACGGCGATTTTTGTCCGACTCCCTGGCTCGCGCGCAACGCCTTTGATTTCCACAATGCCGTCGGCAATTTCGGGCACTTCCATTTCAAACAACTTGGACACGAACCGCGGATGCGACCGCGACAAAAGCAAATTCGGATTCCGGCCGCCTTCCTGCACAGACACTAAGAAAAACTTCAGCCGCTCGCCGATGCGGTAATGTTCTCCGGGGATTGATTCGGAGAAGAACATGATCCCCGAGGCGCGCCCCAGATCAACATAGATATTCCCCCGTTCAACACGCTGCACCATGCCGGTAACCAGCTCGCCGACTTTTGATTCAAATTCTTTATTCACCGCTTCTTTTTCTATTTCGCGCAGTTTCTGGAGAATGACTTGTTTTGCCGTCTGCGCGGCAATGCGTCCAAAATCAGCCGAGGGCGACGGTAAGTCAAAGAGGATCTCATCGCCAACCTGCGCATCGCTCTTCATGACCCGCGCATCGGCGAGTAAAATATGCCGTTCCTCGTTGTACAGCGGCAAAACCGGTTCGTCTCCTTCTTCGGGCACCGTCATTTCGGCAGACGCCGACCCGTCGTCTTCTCCCTCAACGGGAAACCGCACCGTTGTGTCGTCGACAACAGTTTTTACCTGATAAAACAAGGCATCACCCTTCGTGGCATCAAGAACGCACCGGATAACTTCTCCGCGCTTTTCAAATTCTTTTTTGTACGCGCTGGCCAGCGCCATTTCAACAGCATCCTTGACTTGCGTCACATCAAGGTCTTTTTCGCCCGCCAATTGCTCGATGGCCTTAGTCAATGCTCTCACATCAAACATACGATATAAAAAATTAAATATATACTCCCTTCTAAAAAACAATCCGCCTCGGAAAGAGCGGATAGAACATTGCTACTATACCAACAATTTCCCCGCGGTGTCAACCCCGCCCCGTTGGGAAAAGACCATCGCGCCACCAGCGCACATCCGGGCGGGACAAGGGCACATTCATAGCATTTGCCATTGCACTACCCCATTCCAATTTTTCTCCGCGGGGAGAAAAGCAAAACCCCTCCGCCCGAAGCGGAGGGGTTGCATATACACGCATGCGACTATACGCACCGGAAAACTAGTGGTCCTCCGTGTGCTGACGAAAACGTTCGACGATATGAGCGGCATAATCCTTGCCACCCAATCCGAACGCAATGCCTCCGGCCAACGCCAACATAGCGATAAAGCCGGTAACAATAGTGTTAATCAGTTGCGTCGCAACACCCAACTGCAACAACGCCGCCAAGAAACCAAAGATGACGATTGACCAGTACGTCAATGTCCCCAGGAACTTAGGCGCGTGCAATCTGGCGCTCATCACCGATCCCTTGACCAATTGGCGAAGGAAGTTGGCGATAATCAGCGCCGCAAGCATAATCAACACCGCCGCGATGACACTCGGGAAGTAGAGCAACACCTCATTGAGGAATGTCGAAAGTCCCCACAATCCCAAAATATCAGATGCCGCCAATGCGATAATAACAATAAAGAACCAGTAGACGAGTCCACCGATAAATTTACCGCTATTCAAACGCATCCCCGCCCGCTCCATAAAAGCTTCCGCTCCCATTTTGCGCAACGCCGAATCAATACGCAACGCGCTAATGACGCGCTCCAACAGAGCGCGCAGCGCCGCAGCGACGATAAGACCAATGATCAAAATGACCAGTGCCGCTAAAAACGCGGGAATAAAACGCGCAATAGGGTCCCAGACACTTTGGAACGCCGAGAGGAGCGTAGAGCTCCACAAACTTGCATCCATAAAGATTGAATAAAAAATAAACAATACTTCTTTTGTCCAACGCTCGACCACGCGTTATCCTCTCTAGTATAAAAAACGAAACGCATAAATGAAAGAACGGGTGTGGATAAGTGCCCACCGCCTCCGGCGCATTATTTCCGCCAACTTGTGCACCGCCCCCTTTCTGCGATATACTTATCCGTAATGAAATTGCTCGCCAAACTCATTTTTTCCCTGGCGATAAACGGCATCGCTCTCTGGATCGCCGCTCATGCCGTGCAAGGGTTCTCCATCGTGTCGACGGTGCGCGCGTACCTGATTGTTACGGCAATTTTTACGGCCATAGAGCTGGTCGCTCGTCCGATCCTCAAGCTGGTCTTGGCCCCCATCATCATCGTCACCCTTGGTCTGGGGCTTATCGTCATCGACGCAATCGTCCTGGAGATACTGGCGCATATCGTCGGACAATATGTCTTTATTGCTGGACTTTATCCGCTGGTCTATGCTACCCTCATCATCGGCGTGGTACACGTCGTCCTGTCGGTGTCCAGCAAATACCTTCACGATTGACGATCCTGCCGCTGTTATTTTTCTTTACCTATGCTTAAAACTACTATTGCCATCGCCCAAGTCGTTTTCGCGCTCGCGCTTATCGTGCTCACCTTACTGCAGGAACGCGGATCGGGTATCGGCGAAACGTTTGGCGGACAGGGAGGATTCCATTCCCAGCGCCGCGGCTTTGAAAAGGTTGTCTTCGTTGCCACGCTCGTGTGCTTGGCTGCCTTTGCGGGTCTTTCGCTGGCAACCATTTTGGTTAAATAAGACATGTTCGGATTATTGTTACAGATCCTTCGCTCGTTTTCGCGCAGGGAGCGCATCCTCTTTTTTGCGGCGCTGGCCATCGCCGTGCTTTCGTTTCCCATTCTCTTTTTCCATTTTATAGACGAAACAACATCCGCGGTTCCCGCGTACGGCGGATCATACACCGAGGGCATCGTCGGACAATTGGGATTTGTTAATCCCATCTTGGCGCGTCCGGGAACACCCGATCAGGACATCACCTCGCTCGTCTTTGCCAGCGTCGCGGACATGGCCAGCAGCATCAAACACAGCAGCGACATGACCACCTGGGATGTCCGCATCAAAGAAGGCGCAACGTGGCAGGACGGAACGCCGATCACCAGCGACGATATCATTTTTACCGTCCGTACCATCCAAAACAAAGACACGGGATCGCCACTGGCCACCGATTGGCAGAACATCACTGCCTCCCGCGTCAGTGAACGCGAAGTGTCTTTCCAAATGCCCACCGCCTACGCGTTTTTCCCCGCCCTGCTGGAAAATTTACGACCGGT
>DAIEKJ010000040.1 GCA_027350645.1 Candidatus Wolfebacteria bacterium | reverse complement strand
TGGCCGATTGTCTGCCCCGTTATCGCGAAACGATTTTACGGGGTCGGCTACTTTGCGTACTCAACCGCGCGCGTCTCGCGGATCACCACAACGCGAATTTCTCCCGGGTACTTCAACTCCGACTGCACGCGATTGGCCACCTGCCGCGCCAGCTCCAGGGCGCCAAAATCATCAACTTTCTCCGGCGTCACAAAGATGCGCAGTTCGCGTCCCGCCGAAATGGCGTATGCCGTTTTGACGCTGTCAAACGATGTGGCAATCGCCTCCAATTCAGTTAAACGCTTCAGATAATTTTCAATCGTGTCGCGGCGCGCCCCCGGGCGTCCCGCCGAAATGGCATCGGCCGCCGACACGATGTATGCCTCGGGGATCGTGTACGGATATTCCTCATGGTGCGATTCCATGGCGCGGATCACATCCTCGTTGAGATTATATTTTTTGAGAATCTTGCGCCCGATCTCCACGTGCGTTCCCTGCACCTCGTGGTCAATGGCTTTACCGATGTCGTGCACCAGCGCCGCTTTTTTGGCAAGATCGGCGCGCAGCCCAAGCTCCTGCGCTATCATTTCCGAAAAGTACGCCATCTCAATGGAGTGCTGGAGTACGTTCTGGCCGTAGCTCGTGCGATAATGCAACCGTCCCAGCAACTGGACAATCTCCTTTGGCAAATCAAAAATGCCCAACTCGTATGCCGCCGCCTCTCCGGCCTCGGTCATTTTCTTTGAAATTTCCTGTGTGGCCTCCTCTACTTTTTCCTCAATTTTTGCCGGCTGGATGCGCCCGTCCTTAATCAATTTCTCCAGCGCGCCCTTGGCAATCTCGCGGCGCACGGGATCAAACGATGAAATGACAATACTGTCGGGCGTTTCATCGATGATTAACTCAACGCCCGTCAAACGCTCCAGCGTGCGGATGTTGCGCCCCTCCTTGCCGATAATTTTCCCCTTAAAATCCTCGTCGGGCAGAGGAACGGTCGAGGTCGTTAAATCGGACACCGACGATCGGCTGTACCGCTGGATGGCGGTGGCCAGAATATCAACCGCCTTGTGTTCAATCTCGTCCCGCCGCTCTTTCATCATTTTCTGCGTATATTCAGAAAGATCCTGCGCATAGACGACGCGCGCATCGGCGATAACCGAGTCCCTCGCCTGCTCGCGCGACAAACCGGCAACGCGCTCCAATTCGCCGTTGATTTTTTTCTTCAACTCTTCGACTAACCCTTTGGCTTCGACGACTTTTTGTACGTCAACCGCCAGCGACTTCTCCTTTTCGCGGATATCGCTCAATTCCTTATCGAGCGTTTCCTCGCGTTTGGCAATGCGCTCTTCGGACTTATCCAATTGATTCTTGCGCTCGCGCTCCTCGCGCTTGATATCCTCAAGAATGCGCGCCGCCTGTTCTTGCGCCTCAAGAACGATTTCCTTTCCCTTTCCCCTGCTTTCTTCAAGCTGATCCTTCATCCGCTGCTCAATGGATCGCGATTGCTTGGAAACGATGGACTGCCGAACGACATATCCGACAATCACACCGATAATAACCGAACCCGCCGCAGCAAATAGTGTGGTCGCTCCCATACGATACGTATTTTCAGACTCTTCTTGTGCTATGCGCAAAAATGCCCAGCATTTCTGTGCCCAAAATCCTCGTGCATCAAAAGAAAAGAATTCATCTGAAAACAATTAGTGCTAATCAAACGCGCGCAAAGAAGTCATGTTCCAACTCTCTTTGCGAGCTCCCTCTAGCATACCGCGTCGCGTCCATAGCGTCAACGGGTTGGCCGACACGATTTTTTTTGCTATAATCCGCGCATTCTTGACGCGCATCACCATGAAACGATCTATTGTACTTATTGTGCTGGATGGATGGGGCATTGGCCGCCACGACGGCTCCAACCCGGTCTACACCGTTCAACCGAAGACCATCGACTATATCAAACACAACTTCCCCTCCGGGGCCCTGCAGGCGTCGGGCATCGCCGTTGGTTTGCCGTGGGGCGAAGTGGGCAACAGCGAAGTGGGCCACCTTACTCTCGGCGCCGGCCAAGTGCTCTATCAGCATTATCCCCGCATCAGTTTGAGCATCAAAAACGGATCGTTTTTCAAAAATCAAACCATCGTTGATGCGTTCGCATGGGCAAAAAGCCACGGCACAAAAATCAACATCATCGGCTTGATCAGCCAAGCCAATGTTCATTCATCCTTCGAACACCTGGAAGCGCTCCTGACGATGGCGCAAAAAACGGAGACCGACTATGCCCTGCACATTTTTACCGATGGACGCGACAGCGCGCCGCAGAGCGCCTGGGGACTCATCCAGCAATTGCCCATCGAAAAAATTGCCAGCATCAGCGGACGCTACTACGCGATGGACCGCGACAAGCATTGGAACCTCACCCAGCAGGCATATCAGGCAATGATCGGCCAGGCGCCCGTTATTCAAACAGCCGACATCCAGACGCACTTGCAAAAAACCTACGCCCGCAATTTCAACGACGAATATATCGTGCCGGCCACCGTCGGCTCTCCCGATCGCGGCATTCAGGATGGCGACGCCGTTTTTATATTTGATTTTCGCGAAGACCGCGTCCGCCAGATCGGTGAAGCGCTCGTCAATCCATTCTTTTCTCAATTTCCCGTCAAAAAATTCCAAAATCTGCACGTTGCATCCATGACGCTCATCCGCGAGGATTTCAAAATCCCCGTGGCGTTCGGTCCGCAATCGCTCAAAAGCCCCCTGGGGAAAGTGCTGGCCGATAATGGCAAAACCCAGCTGCGCATGGCCGAAACGCAAAAATACGCCCACGTCACTTTCTTTTTCAACGGTCTCAACGACGCCCCCTTCCCCAACGAATACCGCGTCCTCGTTCCCTCCCGCATGGTCGCCCATCAGGAGACCGACCCCGAAATGATGGCGCCAGCCATCACCACGCGGCTCGTGCAAGCCATCGAAGAAGAAGCGTTCGATTTTATTCTCGTCAACTACGCCAACCCCGACATGGTCGCCCATACCGGCAACTACGACGCCTCGTGCAAAGCCGTCCAGATCATCGACGACCAGATCGCCAAAGTGATGGCCGCCGCGCTGGCGCACAATGCCGCCGTATTGATCACCTCCGACCACGGCAATGTGGAACGGCTCTACAATCCCGAAACAGGGGAACCGGAAACAAAGCATGACCCAAGCCCCGTCCCGCTGTATCTTATCGCCAAAGAATATTTCCGGCCGCACAGCGATCAAGACGTCGCGGAACGCGAACGATTCGTCATCGGGATGCTCTCCGATGTCGCCCCCACCGTCTTGGCGCTCATGGGTATTCCCAAGTCCGCTGAAATGACGGGACAAAATCTTTTGCCGCAACTGCTCATGTAGCCGATTGGTTTGCAAAAATAACATTTAAAAATCCCTTCGCCGTAGGCGGAGGGATTTTTTATCCGTATCTTATTTTCGTTACTGCCCCGAGCCATTCTGCATTCGCGCGCGATCGGCAAGATTCACCCGGCGGAGAACATAGAGAACGGTGACGATGATAACGGTTGCGATGAGCGCAAATTGCCAAAGACCAATTCCCGCCAAGACGCCGATCGCCGCGGTCATCCAAACCACTGCGGCGGTCGTTAATCCGTGGACGCGTTCTTGATTTTTGATGATAATTCCCGCGCCTAGAAAACCGATACCCACGACGATGTTGGCGATAACCGCCAGAAATCCGCTGTTGCGCGCAAGAATTTCTCCCGTCAACGATGCCTCCGGTGAAATGATGTAAGGAAGCGCCAAACCGACCATCGAAAACAGCGCGGCGCCGGAGCTAACCAGCATGGCGGTCCGCATCCCCGCCTCTTTACCGACCAGCTCGCGCTCAAGACCGATGAGTACACCCAGTACCAGCGCAATCACCAGACGACCAACCATGGTTTCCAATGACAGCATAGGATTACGCGGCAAGCGCGTGTTCAATGGCATCGCGATCAAAACCGACCACAATCGTCCCCTGTACCTCAATAACTGGCACGCCCATCTGCCCCGATTTACGGATCATCTCCGCCGCCGCCTCGTCATCGGCCTCAACATTTACCTCGCGGTATGCAACCCCGCGATCCGTAAAATAGTCCTTGGCCATCTTGCAATACGGACAGTGCGTTGTCGTGTAGATAGTGACCATAGAAATGAACGGACAATCAACGACTCACAAGAAGCGATGCGGAAGCCGGATGGAATGAAGACACTCCCGCAATTTCTCGTCTGTCGTCAGTTGTCTGTTGTCGGTTATTTTATAATCGCCTGATACTGCGTGATATCAAACGGATTTTGAATCTGGGTCCCATCGACAAATACCGTCGGCGTTCCCTGGACGCCGGCCGCCTGCATATCCTGCGAATACTGCGTCATCTGCGCCTGGCCGTCTTTGTTGTCGTAGCACGTGGTGAATTTATTCACGTCCATGCCCAAACTCTGCGCCGTTTGCACAAAGAATGCCTTGGTTAGATTACCGCTGTTTTCGGATTGTTTGCCGGCATTTTCTTCTGCTTGTTCCGCTTTATAAATAGCATCGTGAAAATCCCAGAACTTCCCCTGGTCCTTGGCGCATTCGGCGGCAAGACCAGCGGCGGTCGATTCGGGACCGATAAACGCCAGCGTCTTGAAGACCATCTTGGCTTTCCCCGTCTGTATAAAGTCGGTACGAATCAGCGGATCCATATCCGTGTGGAACTTCGTGCAATAGACACACTGGAAATCGCCGAATTCAACGATCGTGTGCGGGGCATTGGCATCTCCCAACACCGGCGCCTGTCCGATTTCCAATCCTCCCGTCGCTTTCGTCGGCTGCGCGGCCGACGGTTGTTGCTGAGTACTGCTGTCAGTTCCCGGCGCCACCGCCGTTGTGCCGCGGCCTAGGACATAAAAGATAGAACCGGCAATAATCAGGCCCGCCAGCAAAATACTCCCCCCGATAACTACCGCGTCGCTCTTCATCGCCTTCTCAAGGCGTGATTCGGCGCGCATTTCATTGTTGTCGCTCATACGCATAGTGCGGACGCATCATCCGCAAAAATTAATTGGGTTAATTGATAATAATAGCCCGACCAGTATAGCACATCATTATGATTTTTGCCTAGTGCGCTTCAGGAACCGCATTTTCCACCGCCCCCCCTTGGAAAAAAGCCACCACATTGGCAATGTCGGTATCCAGAATGCGAGTATTGGCCTGGCGGCTGTTAAACGCGTTGTGCGGCGTTATTAGCACGTTGGGCATATCCATGAGTATGTGGTTGAACAGATCCGTCTCCATGTTTGAATAATCAGTCCCCGGCTTGTCCTTGAGCCAATACCCCATCTCATCTTTTAAAATACCCTCCTCTTCCAAGACATCCAGCGCCGCACCGGCAAGAATACCTTTCTTGAGCGCCAACACCAGCGCCTCCGTTTCCACGATCGCTCCGCGCGCGGTATTCACCAGATACGCCCCCTTTTTTATTTTTTCAATATTATTTTTATTAATGAGGTGATGTGTGGAAGGAAGATAGGGCACATGAATGGTAATTATGTCGGCGCGTCCCAGGAGTTCGTCCAGCGACACGTAGGAAAA
>DAIEKJ010000003.1 GCA_027350645.1 Candidatus Wolfebacteria bacterium | reverse complement strand
TTGGATATGGGGGATTACCAACGCGCTCGGGTTGGCGTTGGTGTTTGGCGGGGTTGTGGGGCCGATGGGGGCGGCGGCGTATAATTTCATCACCGATTTTCTTCCTATTGGCAACGCGTTTCGGCTCTACCGCGCAAACATCAGCGAAACCGAAAAATAATTTTTTTACATGATTGTCGTCTTTACTGGAAATGGGAAGGGGAAAACAACCGCATCGCTGGGGCAGATGGTGCGGGCGGTGGAGCAGGGCAGAAAAGCAATCATGTTTCAGTTTATCAAAGGACCGTGGATTTCCGGAGAGCATAAATTTTTGGACGCGCGTCCGGAATTGAAGGGGGTGCTTGAGATTCATCGCGGAGGGAAGGGGTTTGTTGGTATTTTGGGGGACTCGCTCCCGCGATCGGCGCACAAAGACGCGGCGCAAAAAACGCTTGCCCGTGCGGCGCGCGCCATTGCGTCTCAAAAATGGGACATAGTCGTGCTTGATGAGGTCAATGTGGCGGTGTCGCTCAAGCTGATTGCGGCCGCTGATGTTTTAAAAATAATCAAAAATGAACCGCAAAAAAAGATAGTAATACTTTCCGGACGCAATGCGCCTAAAAGTTTTGTCGCCCGAGCGGATCTCGTGACGGAAATGAAAGAAATAAAGCATCCGTACAACAAAGGGAAAAAAGCGCAGGTGGGGTTTGAGTTTTAACTAACAACGAACAATCGACAACGAATGATGGGGCGCCATTTTACATTTTTATTTTTTAATTTTAAACTCACGGTATGCGCATTTACATCGGGGCCGATCATCGGGGATTTGAACTGAAGAACGCACTGGCCGATTTTTTGCATGAACAAAAATACGAAGTTATCGATAAGGGGAATGTGATTTACGATAAAGACGATGATTATCCGATTTTTGCTGATGCGGTAGCGCATGCGGTTGCGCAAGAATCCGGAGCGCTGGGAATCGTCGTTTGCGGTTCGGGTGTGGGGGTTGCTATTGCCGCAAACAAAGTGGACGGTGTTCGAGCGGGATTATGCCAGACACCCGAGCAGGCGGCTGCGGCTCGCCGCGACGACAATATCAATGTTTTGGCGTTGGCGGCTGATTTTGTTGACGAGACGGCGGCGCGCGCGATGGCAGAGGCGTTTCTCAAGACGCCATTTGACGGAGCGTCCCGCCATCAGCGGCGGGTGGATGAAATAGACCGACGCTCCTAGAGATGGTTGGCTTCTGGCCTTATTTTGGTTGACACAAGCGCCTGCTCGTTTTTTGCACAGATTCTTTTGCACTCCTGCGTGGTTTTGTTATATACTATAGGGAAAGTAAATATGAAGTACTTCTCTATGAAAAAACATCTCGTTGGGTTTGCCGTTGCGCTTATTATTCTCGGCGGTCTATTTGCTCCCGGCATCATTCATGCGCAAGTCGTTGTGGATCCGGCCACAATTCAAGCGATGATTGCCCAACTGCAGGCGCAAATTCAGCAACTGCAGAGTCAGTTAAACAGTCAACAGTCGGGGAATGGGGGAGGGAGCGCATCTGCTCCAGGATCTATTTCCGGACAAGGAATTTCTGGGGTTGACCTTCCGACCAATCTTTCAGTGGGTAGCAAGGGCAGCGGGGTGACGAATTTACAGCAGTTTCTTTCAAATGTCGGAGTGTATACTGGTCCGGTGACGGGGTATTTTGGCTCACTAACCAAGCAAGCTGTTATTGCTTTTCAAAAACAAAACAATATCACCCCTGCTAGCGGATATGTTGGCGCCATGACTCGCGCAGAGATGAAAAGAAACAATAGACGCTTGCCAAGTGTGATGTCGTCTGGTCAAGCTCAGCCTCAGACGTCGTCAAATGTTCCCGTTTCGTCCAATTCGCTTATCCCTCAGGGGACAGGAACAAACAACCTTTCTAATGCTTCGTCAGCGCTTTCTGTGGCGATGACGTCATTTTCGAACGAGGCATCCGCAACGGGGAGCGCTCCCTTGGCGATTATAACTACGAGTCTTCCGGATGTGCAGTGGCGGACGCCGTACTCCGCGACGCTTGGGGCAGTGGGCGGAACGGGAAACTATACTTGGAGTGTTGTAAACAACAGTCTTGGCCCGATGAGCGGTTTGACCCTGAGTCTTCAAGGGGTTCTTTCTGGATCAACGCCGGGAGCTGGGCTTTCGACTTCTTCGTCGGCTATAGATCTTAGCTTTAGCGCTCAGGTCAGCGACGGTGTTTCGGTTGCTAGCGGCACGATCGCTCTCAAGATGGATTCTACCAGCACGCCGGCGGTGGTAACGATTGTCAGGCCATCGGGGTATGGCTTTGGCGGAAGTAATCCTCTTGTGCAAAACAGTAATGTTTCCATCGCGCTCCACGCAATTGGTGGTAGCGGAAATTATACATGGAGTCTGGCGAGTGGATCGTTGCCCGACGGCCTAACATTAAGTCCGCAGGGCATTATCTCGGGCATTCCGACAAAAGCGGCTGTGGGACCGGCAACTTTCAAAGTGCAGGTTGGTGATGGTTCGAACAGCGATACCATGACAATGTCTTTGTGGGTTACTTCCTCCAACCAACAAATCGGAAGCATATATCGCCCTAGTAATGTTTGTGATGCTTGGAATAGCGGTTTTATGGTCATGGGTCTTCCTAAGACCGAAACATGGTCAGTCACGAGCGGTACATTACCCCCCGGACTTCGTTTGGTGCAATCAAACGCGACGTCTCAATATTGCGCAAACGTTGGTTATTACAATCAAACGGTCTGCAGTTCATGGGGATACGTTATTTCGGGCGTTCCCACTCAGGCGGGTACCTATTCTTTCGCTATCACCGATTCCGCAACTCATGCTGTAATAAATTATACCATCACCATCCAATCGTCTGCGGTGTGGGGATCTGGTGGACCAGGGACCGATTGCGGCACCGGTCTTTCTGTGGTGACGAACTCACTTCCGTTAGCAACGGTCGGGGTTCCCTATGTTGGTACGATACAACTTAGTGATGCGAATGGAGACTTTACCTATCAAGGTAACGTAACCATTCCTGGATTGAGCGTTTCAAGAATTAATCCAAGTACGGGAACAGGAGATCCTAACCAGCTTTATGTCGTTGGGACGCCGGGAGTTCCCGATGTGTATCCGGCGCCAACCTATCCGTACACAGGAGATGTTACTCTTACTATAACGTTTACGCAGATGGGCGGCATAGCGGGTGCCACCATACCGATAACGCTTAACAACTCTCAGGGGGGTGGCTCATTGCAGATCGTCTCGTCGACGCTTCCTAACGGATCGACGCCTGGTCCAACAACAACCAATAATCCAGGTGGTAATTACTATGCCATGGTTACCGCAACGGGAGGAGCAGGTCATTATTCGTGGAAAGTTACAAATGGCGCGTTGCCTCCCGGTGCGCAGTTGTATCAACAGTGGTATCAGTGTCCAACAAGAAATTTGGCCTCCATCGGCGGTTCGGGAGCTGCAAACGGGGCGTATATTTGTGGGACCAGCCTGACGGCTCCGGGGGTTTATCCGTTTACGCTGAGCGTTACCGATTCGGCGGGAGCGACAGCGCAGAAGGCATTTAGTATAAACGTTACTAATGGCCAAACGGCAGGGAATAATTCGAAGGTTGGTCTTGTTTTTTCTCCGTCGCTTATGCTTCCTGCTGGATCTTTACCCGAAGAGGATGTTACCCTTGGAATGCCGGCGTCCATCGTCATTGCCGGTAACGGGGGATCGGGTAATTACACCTTTCAGCTAGTGAGCGGATCGTTTCCGCCGGGTCTTTCGGGAAACATGGTAGTTGATCCTGCTACCAACATTCCGACGTTCCAAATTTCAGGAACGCCGAGTACCGCAGGGAAATATCCGGTGACTATTCAGGTGAGCGACACTCAATCGGTAAATGGCGCCTGGCCGCAGAATGCTCAGAAGACATTTAACATCGTCGTCGGATCAAGCTCTTCCTCGGGCGGATCAGTGGTGATCTCCAATCCAAGTAATCTCTCTGCCGCAACGGTTGGAGTTCCTTATTCGGTTACGTTTCAGACCAATACATATCCCGGGTACTATAAACTATGGAATTTATCCGACGGTATTCATAGTGCGAATGATGCAACTCAGCCCTATATTCCAGGGCTTGCGGTTGTGGGTGGAGAATCTGGACAATCGGTGACGCTGTCGGGAACGCCGACACAGGCTGGAACATATTCATTCACCGTCAGTGTTATTAGCGGTACGTCCGGTCAAAGCGCAAGAGGAAGCAAATATTTTACCCTGATTGTTAATCCGGCTGGCGGCGGAGTGTCGTTTAATGCCGGTGATCAGTCTGTTGCCCAGCAGAATCAGCTTACCCAGATGGCAAACATTCTTCAGGCAGCCAAAGATCTTCTGACGTCGCTTCTGCACTAGAACTAGAACAGGATATTGTTTTTGGAGACGGCACCAAAGCCAAAACGCCTCATGGGATATCCCAGGAGGCGTTTTGTTTACGATATCCACTCCGCTTGTTTTTATTTGTTTTCATTTTGTGGTACACTTGGGCGCATAGAGCATTTATTACTAAGTAAAACTATCTCGTCTATTATGCGAAAGTATCTTGTTGGGAGTATGGTCGCGCTGATCTTATGCGCGGCGGTCTTTATCGGATCTGGTGCGGTTCCCGTTATGGCCGCCTCAAGTCCCTCGGTTATTGCTAATATGATTGCCCAACTGCAGGCGCAGATTCAGCAACTGCAGAGCCAGTTAAACAGTCAACAGTCGGGGAATGGGGGAGGGACGCCTTCTTTGGCGACCTGTACTATCGTTCCGCCTCTTCATATCGGATCCCAGGGTCCGATGGTGTCTCTTCTGCAAAATGTTCTCAAAAAAGAAGGGAGCTATCGGGAAGGTTTTATAACCGGCTTCTACGGAAAGCTTACCGCTGAAGCAGTCAAAAACTTTCAAACAAAAAATAATATTCCTGTAACCGGGTCCGTTGACCAGGCGACAGCTGATGCTCTTAACACTCTGATCCCCACGTTGGTTTCTTCGTGCGCAGTATCAACGCCTTCTATTCCCACGCCGATTGTTCCCACCTCAACTCCTTCAGTTCCTATCTATTCTCCCTCCTCGCCGATCACCATTACCTCCCCGTCAGTTGGCCAAGTGTGGACCGTTGGAGAAACGCATACCATCACCTGGTCGGCAAATACCAGTACTGCCGGTTATTCCAATACCGTCACCATTGTGACCAACGCACCGATTCCCGGATGCGTCTACTCAACGCCGGCATGTCTGATTGCAATTCGTAACCAGCCCTACACGATTGCGCAAAGTATTCCTAACTCCGGCTCTTACACGTGGACCATTCCCTCAACACTTCCTGCCGCCAACATCGGTAGTCAGGCAATCACCATCTTGCTTGATGGAACGAACTTGAATGGAGTCAGTGGCACCTTTACGATCGCTTCTTCCTCAACCCCACCGATCTCAACATCAACCCTCTCTATTCAAACTGATTCATTGCCCAACGGCACGGTGGGAACGCCGTATAGCGCAAACATTACCGCCACCGGCGGCACGGGGAACTACACCTGGAGCATTACAAGTGGTTCATTACCGGACGGTATTACCCAAAGCCAGCATCAGATTCAGTGCTTTAGGGCGCCATGTTCTCAGCCGTTGATTTTGCAGGGTACGCCGACTACTGTCGGCACATATACCTTTACCGCGCAGGTAAGCGACGGCACAAACAATGCGCAGCAAGCGTTCTCTATCGTCATCGCCTCATCAACGCCGTCGGGAAATCTTACGATAGTTAATCAACCGTTGCCGAGTGGCACGGTTGGACAGCTGTACAACGCCTTTCTCCAGGCAACGGGTGGATCGGGGAATTACCAATGGAGTGTGGTGAGCGGGGCACTTCCTCCGGGAGTATCAATTCGGAATAATGCACCTTGCACGGGGACGATTTGTTCCATGATCTTTATTCAATCATCTTTGTCTGGCACGCCGACTGTTGCTGGTAGATATAACTTTACTTTGCAGGTAAGCGACAGTAGTGGAAACACAGCCATGGGACAATATGGTCTGTCAATCTTTCCGGCACAGCAGGGAAATCCGTCGATTACTGTTCTTTCCCCCAATGGGGGAGAGGTGTGGGCTTTTGGACAGCCCCAGACTATCACATGGGCCGAGCAAGGGATTACGAAAGATGTTTTTGTCTATCTTTTCCCAGCTAATGGTCCGGGTTGTTATTTGGGCAAAATGAATCCTGTGGCCACAAATATGACAGTGGTGGTGAACAATGGTCAATTGTGTTCAAGTGGCAATACACTATCTCCCGGACAATATAAAATCGCGCTCTATGCGGGAGAGCCGGCAACAAACGACGAGCAAGCAAAAGACGTCAGTGATGGCTACTTTACGATAAGTTCTGCACCCGCTTCCATTACCGTCACCTCTCCGGTCGCGGGAAACACATGGGTGGCTGGTTCAACACACCAAATCACGTGGAATGCCAATCAGAATGTATGGAGCTTGAGGTTGTATAAAGGAGGTGTGTTTGCGCAAACAATCGTGACCTTTACGCAGGACGCGCCATGGTATTCCTGGACGATTCCAAGCGCTGTCTTGTCCGGAAACAACTATACCATCCGCGCGTATGCAAGTGATGGCGTGACGTACGGAGAGTCGGGGCAATTTGCAATAGTCAACACCCAGATTCCGCCTTCCGTTATTCCAACTCCGATAATTCCCATCACGCCCATTATTCCGATAAACTCAACTTCTAATCCGACGGGGACGCTGGCCATAGCCACATCCGCCTATCTTCCCACCGCAACCGTCAATCAGCCGTATACTACAATAATTACTTCGACGGGAGGATCGGCCCCGTATGCGTGGACATTCGTAAGTAGCGACCAATCAAATTTTGGACAGTCAAACTTTCCTGCCGGATCGGGGTTGTCGTTTAATGGCGGCACCGTATCGTCGGCGACTATCAGCGGAACGCCAGCCGCGCTTGCCACGGGGCATGAGTATCCTTTTACGGTAAAAGTCACCTCCGGCGGCCAGACGGCGTCACAGAGCTTTGTGTTGTATGTGTCTCCGGGGACGAGCAACGGGACCGGGTTTGCCGCTTCGGTTGTTCTGGTAACGCCGCCCAACTGGCAGCAACCGGGAACCGTGGGACAGCCGTACAGCGCAACGTTTCTGGCGGCCAATGAACCGGAAGGAACCTATCAATGGAATATCGCCACCGGAACGCTCCCTTCGGGGCTTTCCTTGACGGGCGGTACCGGATCGCAAACGACGATTGCCGGACTGCCGACGACCGCGGGGAGCTATACGTTCACACTGCGTGTTTCCTCAACCTATGGCGGTTCAACGCAAAATCAGTACAACATAACGATTAATCCGTCGACGATAACGCCTCCGCCTACGAAGTTCATCGGCGGGGTGAGTGTGCAGAACGGCGGCGCGTCGGGTGATCAATCCGTTCTGATGGCGTCGGTGCTCCAATCGATTAAAGGCATTTTGGATCAGATACAGAAATTAGGTTCGCTCTAGCCGTTGCTGGTTATTTTTTCAAAACCCCGCCATTATATATGGCGGGGTTTTGTGAGTGTGATATACTACCATGGCGTATGCAGACAATTGTCGCTATTAACGAACCGACGCGGGCGGGGTTTATTACAAAACTTCGCATTGCTGGAAATTTTTTGCCCGTGCGCGCAACGGTGCATGTGGATATTTCCGATGGCATCTGGACGCCGGTGACCGCGGTGGTGTGCCGATCCGGCGTGAAAAGGTATGCTGGAAAGTTCCTGCTGGCGGGACATCTTATGCTTCCGTGGAATAAGTTGATTGCGGGAAAATGGTATGACGGAACATTTCGGTTGGTCTATGTCCATGCGCGGGAAGTAAAGGATTGGAATGCGGTGCGGGTGCTTGCAAAGAAACATCGGGTACGCATTGGTGCGGTTGTGGGCGCGGGCGACCCTCCTAAGACCATCGCTGGTGTTCCCGTATGGGTGCGGAGTTTTTTGGTGCTGGCGGTTATTCCCGGAAAGTCGGGACAAAAATTCAACCGCAAGGCGTTAACCGCGGTAACGTTTTTGAAAAAAAGACGTCTGCGTGCTACAATAGCCGTGGATGGCGGTATAAATGAGCGGACGGCGTTGTTGTGCAAGAAAGCGGGGGCCGATGCGGTGGTATCGGCATCGTACGTTTGGAATAGCGCTGATCCCGCGCGCGCCTACCGGACGCTGAAGAAAATTTAATTTTATCGGGGTCGGTTGTTTGTTGTGAGGTGTCTATTATTTTATGTTTATCTCCCATAAACGGATCAAAGATCTTTACGGTGTCGCTAATCGTTTGCGCGAGGATGTGATTGCGATGTTGGAAAAAGCGGGATCGGGACACTCGGCTGGGCCACTGGGAACGGCGGAACTATTTGCCGCTTTTTATTTTTATATTCTTAATCAAAAACCAAAAGAACCGCTTTGGCCGCAGCGCGATCGGCTCATTCTTTCTAATGGGCACATTTGCCCCATTCAATATGCGGCGTTGGCGCGGGCGGGGTATTTCCCTCTCAAGAAACTTGAAACCTTGCGTCAGTATGGATCGGGTTTGCAGGGACATCCGCACCGCAAAGCGTTGCCTGGCATCGAAACAACCTCGGGGCCGTTGGGCGAGGGGTTGTCACAGGGAATCGGCATGGCGCTTTCGGCGCGGCTGAACAACGAGAAGCATCGCATTTATGTGGTGATGTCCGATGGCGAGCATCAAGAGGGGAATGTGTGGGAGGCGGCAATGTTTGCGGGAAAAAATCGCTTGAACAACATAACGGTTGTTATTGACCGCAACAATATTCAAATTGACGGATTTACCGAAAATGTCATGCCTCTGGAGCCGTTGCGCGAGAAATATCTTGCGTTTAACTGGAACGTGATTGACGTTGATGGGCATAATATTGAAGAGATTATCAACGCGGTGGCACAGGCAAGAGCCGTGTATGAAAAACCGACGGTCATTATCGCGCACACCATTCCGGGAAAGGGGGTTAGTTTTATGGAGCGCAAGTACGAATGGCACGGCATGCCTCCCAACAAAGAACAGGCGCGCCAGGCATTAAAGGAACTCCGCACACTGGGAGGAAAAATAAAATCAGAGCACGAATAATATGCTGAACGAATCACTCCATCTGAATCCAAAAATATTTTCAAAACACGTTGACGAAGCGCCAACGCGCGATGGCTACGGCAAAGGGCTTTTGGAGGCCGGCCGGGACGAAAATGTCGTGGTGCTGTCGGGAGATCTGGAAGAATCAACGCGATGCCACTGGTTTGCCAAAGTATATCCAGAGCGATTTATTGAAGTGGGCGTTGCCGAACAGAACATGGCGGCGATTGCCGCGGGCTTAGGGGTGTCGGGAAAAATCTCTTTCATTAACTCTTATGCGGCATTTTCTCCAGGGAGGAACTGGGAGCAGATCCGCACGCTTTGCGCTTACAATGATTCAAATGTCAAAATAGCCGGTCACCACGCGGGGGTGTCGACCGGTCCGGACGGCGCAACGCACCAGGCAATAGAGGATATCGCTACCATGCGTGCCATGCCCAATATGAAAGTGGTGTATCCGTGCGACGCCATTGAGGCGCAGAAAGCGACGGTGGCGGCGGCAAAAATATGGGGACCCATCTATATTCGTCTCCAGCGCGAAGCCACGCCGATTTTAACCACCATTGATACGCCGTTTACTTTCGGTAAGGCGCAGGCGCTGTGGGTATCAAAGAAAAACAAACCAGAGGTTTTGATTATCGGCGCCGGACCGCTCGTGCACCATGCCTTGCTTGCCGCATACGAACTGGACAAGGAAAAAATCGGCAGTGTCGTTCTCAATAGCGCGACCATCAAACCGCTGGACGAAAAAGAAATTTTGTTGTGGGCTAAAAAAACCGGCGCGGTAGTAACGGTTGAAGAGCATACGGTTATGGGAGGACTGGGGGGCGCCATCGCCGAATTGCTGGTTGGGCACTATCCGATCCCCATGGAAATGGTGGGGATACAGGACGTGTTCGGGCAATCGGGAACGCCCCGCGAACTTCTCGAACACTACCAGTTGATGCCTAAGGACATCATCACTGCCGCGCGGCGAGTGATTAAAAGAAAATAAGCCATGTTTGATGTTGTAACCATCGGTTCGGTGACGCGGGATGCCTTTTTTGACGTGCCGTCATTTCCGACAATTGCCGACAAAAAGACGCCGTCAGGGAAAGCGTTTCTGCTCCCCTTGGGGGATAAGCTTGACGTGGAAAACGTTTTTTTCACTATTGGCGGCAATGCGGCAAATGCCAGCGTGACGTTTGCGCGCCAGGGGCTGAGGGCGGCGTGCGTGGGACGGCGGGGAAGCGATCTGTCCGGGGAAGCCATCGTGCGTCGGCTCACAAAAGAGAAAATAGAAACAAAATTTTTGTCGGCGGACAAGCAGTTGCCGACTTCGTATTCGGTCCTGCTGGTTCAAGACGGGGAGCGGACCATTTTAAATTATCATGGAGCGTCGAATCATTTTGGCATACGCGAGGTTCCGCTCCCAAAGCTCAAAAGCGCGTGGTGGTATCTATCGCTGGCGGGGGAGTCGTCGAGAATGTTCCCGACGTTGGTTGCGTGGGCGGTTAAAAACGA
The DNA here is from genome assembly GCA_027350645.1 of Candidatus Wolfebacteria bacterium. GTDB lineage: Bacteria > Patescibacteriota > Minisyncoccia > UBA6257 > JAGOQP01 > DAIEKJ01. The sequence continues at coordinate 22,108 of DAIEKJ010000003.1, read as the reverse complement.
TATCGCTCTCGCGTTTAATCCGAGTGGGTACCATGTCGCTCGCCATCGCGCCGACATTCTTCGGCTGATCAAGCACATTTCATTTCTCGTGCTCAACGAAGAGGAGGCGGCGCAGCTGGTTGGCATCCCCTTTTCCCGGCCGCACGAAGTTTTTGCCGCGCTGGCGCGCCGCATGGGGGAGGGAGTCGTTGCGGTTACGAACGGAAATAAGGGCGTAACGGTCTGCGACGGCGGGCGAGTGTATACCGCCGGAATATTCAAGGAGAAACGGTTAGTCGATCGCACGGGGGCCGGCGATGCGTTCGGGAGCGGATTTGTCGCCGCGCTTATCCGCCAGGGCGCGCGAAATAAAACAACCGGCGCGGTAACCCCGCAACAGATAAAAGAAGCCATTCGTATCGCCAGCGCGAACGCGACGTCGGTGGTAGAGCGCTATGGCGCCACCGAAGGATTGTTGACGCGCCAGGCGCTCAAACACGGGCGCTGGAAAAATCTTGCGGTTCGCGCGAGTCGGCTGAGAGGTTAATCGTTCTATAAAAAGCAGCAAACAATCATACCTATGGAAACACCGGCATATGAAAATTTTTCCCGCATCTTGCGCGCCGACAGACACGTGGTGCAGGATGCGTGTGGGCGTCTTGAGCGCGCAACGGGGAAAAAGGGTGTTTTAGAAGAGCTATGGAACGAGAACGAGGATGTTATTGCGCACCGTCTGGGCGTTTTGAATCTTTCCCGCACCGCGCCGGCGATCGAAGTGTCGCGCGTGTTGATAGAAAAAATAAAAACTGACGATCGCGCGATTGGCGCCGCGCTTTCCGTTCCCGATTTTACGACGCAGAAGGGATGCCAGATTGTTGCTGACTTTGTAGAGCGATCGGTGGGGGAGCGGCGGGGACTGTTTCTTAAGCATGACCTTTTTGCCTCGTTTCTAAAAAAGACGCCCCCGCACAAAGTGATGGCGGCGCTGGGGTACGCAACGGTGGATGATCTGCTTGCGCACGAAGATGTGCTTGAGGTCGCCGCCGCGTTGCGATTTGTGGAAGGCGGAGAGTGGCTCAATACCATTTTCTTTGAGAACTATCGCTCGCTGACAAGCGCCGACTTTGAAGAGCGGTCGCTGAAGGTCATTGCCTTGGGGGAAAAATGGCAAAAATTAGCGCAATCGTTTGTTGAGAAAAAATACCACAACATTAGCCATCTCAAAGAGCTTGGGTTTGTCTTTATTATTCCGGTGTCCCTGGATCTGCCCGGAGAGCTGATGCGCACGTTGTCGCTGATTTTGCACTATGTGAATGAAATAGGATTTTATTCCGACCTCTTCTCCCGTTTTTCGAAAGATGAAAAAACATTTTATAACAACGTGACCGCATTGCTGCGGGGAGACGAGCCCGACGACCGGCGATTGGCGGACAACGGCAACTGGCTGGTGATTCAGCAGTATCTGGCAAAAATTGACGAAAATGATTGGCGGCTTTTTGCGCCGCACATCAATCCCGAAGCGTTGCATTGGGAAAAGGCCGAACACATGCTCACGCAGATGGGCAAGACCTTGGGGGAGGGGTGCGAGGTGGTTGCTTTTTGGGAGGGTTTAAACTGGATAGGGGATTATTTTGCTTCTGATATGGGTCAGGCGCTGGTGAGTTTTGATATTGTGGATAACGCGATGTCGCTGGTGAAAGAGCGGGAAATGATTAAATATCTGTATCATCACCAGGAATCGCTGTGGAACAGGATCTATGCCGCGTATTTCGGGGACGAAGCGATGGAGGAAGCGATGAAAAAAAATATTATTACCGGAACCGTTTCTTTTCCGTTGTAATTGAGGGCGCCTAGCGTGTTTTCCTGGGCGCACCGCACCATGATGAACACTTTTATACTTGCGCGCGTTTGGAATGGTTTAGCAGACGAGCATTCGGTAACGCTCGTGGAGCTTCTTATTGTTATGGGGTTGATTGGGTTTATCGCGGCAACCACGGCGGCGGTGCTTAATCCGATGCAGTTGCTGGCGCAAGCGCGCGATAGCAAGCGCATGCAAGATCTCAAGTCAATCGCATCGGCCGTCAATACCCTCACCGCGATCAATCCGAATGTTTTTCTCGGAAACGCCTCGACGGTGTATGCGTCTCTTCCCGACGATGCTTCCTCGACGTGCGGATCGTGGGGGTTGCCCCCCGTGCCTTTTGGGTGGGTGTATCATTGTGTTTCGGGAGCGGCATTGCAGCACAGCGATGGAACGGGGTGGATACCGGTTGATTTTTCCGGAACGGGGATTGTTTCGCTTTCGCCTCTCCCGATTGACCCGATCAACGCGGCGTCTTTGGGGGAGTTTTACACGTACATTCCCCATCTCTCATCGTATGAGCTGGCTGCGTCGTTTGAATCGCAAAAATACGGTTTGGGAGGTTCTCACGATCAGGCGTCTACCGATGGAGGGATCTACCCCGATCTCTACGAAGTCGGATCGGCGCTTTCATTGCTCCCCGTTGATTACGGCGGTCAGGGATTAGTCGCTCTTTTGCCACTCAACGAAGGATCGGGGAGCGTCGCGTATGACCATTCGCCGTATGGCGGCAACGGTGCGTGGAGCAGTTCATCAACCCAGAATTATACCATCGACAACGGGCAGCCGGTGGGGCATTTTACGCCATCGGGAAATTATGTCGGCGGTGGGCCAAAGAACCAATATAACGTTACCCAGGGATTAACCATTCACGCGTTGGTGTATCTTGAATCGTACGGAAATAATCAGGGAATTGTGTATTATGGAAACGGATTGACTAATTTTTATGGGCTCAACAATACGCCAAGCGCGGTTGAGTTTTATATGGGGGGATCGGTGTGTAGCGGTCCGGCGCTTCCGCTTAATATATGGAGTGCGGTGGACGGCGTGTATGACGGCAAGAAGATGCAGGTCTATATCAACGGCGCGCCGGTCGACTCGTGCAACGGAGGGAGTTTCCCGGGAAATTCAAACGGCAATCTTTTTGTCGGGAACAAATGGACCGCGGGAGGCGATCCGTTTGTGGGCAATATCCGCGATGTGACGATTTATAACTACGCAATGACCGCTGACCAGATTCAGGCGCTGTATGAGGCAACGAAATAACTTGCGCTGTACCGCTGACACCAAACAACTCTTAACGGAGTGGGCAAAAAACGAACGGCGTTTCATGGGGAAACGTATCGCGGCTGCCGCAGAATAAAAAAATGCCCGGAGGGGCAGTTTTTTATCCCTGTTTCTTAAACGCTTCCACAATCGGATCCAGATCGCCATTGAGTATCTTCTCAATGTTGTGCCATTTTTTGCCGATGCGATGGTCGGTAATGCGGTCATCGGGAAAGTTGTAGGTGCGGACTTTCTCGGAGCGATCGCCCGAGCCGACCTGCTCCTTGCGGAGCGCGCCCAGGGATTCGGCTTTTTGGCGTTGCATTTCCTCGAATAATTTTGAGCGCAAGACGCTCATGGCATTTTCTTTGTTGGCGTTCTGGGAACGCTCTGTCTGCGAGGCGACCACGACTCCCGTGGGCTTATGCATGATGCGTACGGCGGTCTCCACCTTGTTGACGTTTTGTCCACCCGGGCCCGAGGATCGGAAAAACGATATTTCAAGATCGCTTGGGTTAATGACGACTGCGCGCTCTTCCACGAATGGCATGACAACCACCGACGCCGTTGAGGTGTGGACGCGTCCGGATTTTTCGGTTGCTGGCACGCGCTGGATGCGATGGACGCCCGACTCGTTTTTCAGTGCGTCGTAGGCATCAAGGCCCTCCACGCGCCCCATGAATGTTTTGTATCCATTGAGGGTGGTGCGGCTTTCGTCGACGGTGACAAATTTCCATCCTTTGCGCTGGGCGTATTTTTGGTACATCTCAACAAGATTTGCGGCAAAAATCGCCGCCTCATCTCCGCCCACTCCCGCCCGGACTTCGATAATGGCTTTGTTCATATAACAATAAATAAAGAAAAACGAGAGGACGCCCCCTCGTTTTTCAAAAATAATAAAACAAACTACTTCCCCTTCTTTTCTGCCGAAGCTGTTTTCTTGGTGTTTTTTACTGCGCGCTTCTCCGTCTTTTTGCGGACGGGCGTTTTGGCGGCGGCGGCGCGGCGCGTCTTGAATTTCTCCACGCGGCCGGCGGTGTCGATGAGTTTCTCTTTGCCGGTGTAGAGCGGATGGCATGCATAGCATATTTCAACGGCTAGCTCTTTCTTGGTTGAGCCGATGAAGAACACGTTGCCGCATGCGCAGGAAACCTTTGCTTCGGGATAATACTGGGGATGGATATCTTTTTTCATAACGAGGCGATTGTACCTTATCTGCAGGGGAAGTGCAAGGGCTTGACCCAGCGGGGGAACCTGCCGTTTTATAGGAGGGGCGGCAACGAGCCATGGCTCTGTTGATGGGGTTTTGACGCGGGGGATAGCCCCGCCCCAAGTGGCGCGCCCTCCAGAGGGACGGGCGCGAGGTAGCTTGAAAAGCAATGAGCGCAGGAGTTGACAAGAGGTCTTTTTTGTATATACTTACTGGGCTCTTACTGGAAAGGACTTTGACATTGCTATAACCGTTTTGAAGATTTTTTTGGTTGTCCCTTTATACGCTGATTTTCGCGGATGAAGACGCGGATGTACGCGGATAGAAATATCTGCATATATCTGCGTATCCTATCTTCGTTAATCTGCGTTTTTTGGAGAGTTTGATCCTAGCTCAGGATGAACGCTGGCGGCGTGGATAAGGCATGCAAGTCGAACGCTCGCCAAAGTTCTCGCAAGAGAATTTTGGCGAGAGTGGCGAACGAGTCAGTAACACCTTAGTACATACCTCGAAGTGGGGCATAGCTAGCCGAAAGGTTAGGTAATTCCCCATACGCTCGTAAGAGGAAAGTCGTAAGACGCTTTGAGATTGGCTTAGGTCCGATCAGCTAGTTGGTGAGGTAATGGCTCACCAAGGCTATGACCGGTAGGGGGGCTGAGAGGCTGATCCCCGACGACGAGACTGAGACACGGCTCGTACACCTACGGGTGGCAGCAGTCGAGAATATTCCACAATGGGCGAAAGCCTGATGGAGCGACGCCGCGTGGAGGATGAAGGCCTTCGGGTTGTAAACTCCTTTTCTGTGGGAAGAAATCCCGTTTATCGGGACTGACGGTACCATAGGAATAAGAGGTTGCTAACTCTGTGCCAGCAGCAGCGGTAATACAGAGACCTCGAGCGTTATCCGGATTTATTGGGCGTAAAGGGCGCGTAGGAGGCAGAGTGCGTCTTGTGTTAAATCGTACCGCTTAACGGTACGGCCGCACGAGATACGGCTTTGCTGGAGGGTGCAAGAGGTAAGCGGAACGCACGGTGTAGGGGTGAAATCCGTTGATATCGTGCGGAACACCAAAGGCGAAGGCAGCTTACTGGTGCATTCCTGACTCTGAGGCGCGAAAGCGTGGGGAGCAAAAAGGATTAGATACCCTTGTAGTCCACGCCCTAAACGATGTCTACTAGCTGTTGGAAGTATCGACCCTTTCAGCGGCGAAGCTAACGCGTTAAGTAGACCGCCTGGGAAGTACGGTCGCAAGACTAAAACTCAAAGGAATAGACGGGGACTCGCACAAGCGGTGGAGCATGAGGTTTAATTCGACGGTAAGCGAAACACCTCACCAGGGTTAGAAATCTTATTGACGATATTTTGAAAAGAATATCTCCTTAGTTTTTAATTAGGGCAATAGGACAGGTGCTGCACGGTTGTCGTCAGCTCGTGGCTTGAGTTGTTCCCTTCAGTGGGGTAACGAGCGCAACCCCTGTTGTCAGTTACAAGTGTCTGACAAGACCACCCCCCTCCTTTGACCGGAATGTTAAAAAACATTCGGATCAAAAGAGGGGGGAGGAAGCGGGGATGACGTCAAATCAGCGTGGCCCTTTGATACCCTGGGCAACACTCATGCTACAATGGCCGATACAAAGGGTTGCCAAGCCGTAAGGTGGAGCCAATCCCAAAAAGTCGGCCCCAGTTCGGATAGGAGTCTGCAACTCGACTCCTTGAAGTCGGAATCGCTAGTAATCGCGGATCAGCACGCCGCGGTGAATACGTTCTCGAGTCTTGTACTCACCGCCCGTCACACCAGGGGAGCCGGGAACAGGTAAAGTCTCTTTTTAGGGATCAGCCTGGGTTCGGTGACACGGGTGAAGTCGTAACAAGGCACGTGTAGCGGAAGCTGTGCGTGAAACAACTACACAGATTTTTCGACTCGCCTTTTTGAGGCGAGAAACATGGAGTTGGTCGCGGATCCACAAGTTGCGACCTCTTGGCGCGTGCGCCAAGACAAGGGGGCAACCAAAAAAGTTTTCAAATCATCGGAACGGAGGGAGGGGGCAAGCCCCCTCTTTTCTTTTACAAAAAAATGCGGTATGCTGGGAATATTCGAAGCGGGCATCGCAGATGATTGCGCGGTGCGCGATCACGATCCATCTGCGGTGTTTCCTATAATCGGCCCATACAAACATAAATATAAACATAAAAAAAACTATGGATCAGAAACCCAAAAAAATTCTTCTTGTTGAGGACGATCCGTTTCTGTCGTCGCTTTTGAAAAACCGTTTTGCGCAGGAAAAAGTTGAGGTGATGCATGCGCACGATGGCGACGAAGCTTTGGCATTGCTCAAAACCGCTACGCCGGATGTTATCTTGCTCGATCTCATCCTTCCTAAAAAATCAGGATTTGAGGTTATGCAGGCCATGCGCGAAGATCCCCAGCTGGCCAATGCGCCGGTCATTATCATCTCCAACCTTGGACAGCCCGAGGACATCCAAAAGGGCCAGGAGCTGGGAGCGATCGAGTACTTCATTAAAGCAAAAACGTCTATTGAGGATCTGGTGGGGAATGTTTTATCGTTCCTTACTTCAGAGAAGGGGTGATCTTTGTGATGATTTTTATAGAGAAGGTTGCTGGGGGGGTTATTCACACCCCCCTTTGTTTTTTTTTACGTCTGGTATATACTAGGCGGGTAAACGCGATGGTCGATCTCCCTGAACGCGGGGAGTTAGTTCGGGTCTAAAAATGTCCCGGCGTTACGGAAAGAAAGCATCTATTTATTTATCAAAATAATTTTTATCTTATTGTCTATGCAGAACACAAAGAAGGGGTTTACCCTTATTGAGTTGCTTATCGTTATCGGCATTTTGGCCATTTTGGTGGCCGCGGTGGTGGTGGTCCTCAATCCAGCTCAGCTTTTGGCTCAGGCGCGCGATGGACAGAGAATGTCTGATATGGATTCTTTGCGCAGCGCCATTAACCTGTATTTAGCAACGGCACCTAGTGCCACGCTCACCGCAACGTCGACGATGACGCAGGGTGGCTCGACTGTGATGAACACTGTTCTTGCTCTTAATAGTGCCACCGACACAATAGACGCAACTGCGTTTGCTAGCGCGGCTGTATCCTCTTCAACGGTGGTTACGGGGGCGGGATGGATTCCGATCGCCTTTACACAAATCACGGGAGGATCTCCTCTTGCTCGTCTCCCCATTGATCCGGTGAATTCGGGTAATTACTTCTATGCTTATACAGCGAACTCGACATCAACATACAAGCTGATAACCGTTCTTGAGAGCACGAAGTATGCCGTTAATATGGCAAATGATGGAGGCAATTCCAATAACATCTACGAAATCGGGTCGAATGTGTCCGGTCTCTAAGAAGCTCTTGGTATTTGTTAAAACAAAAGGCCCCTTGCGGGGCTTTTTGTTTTAGTGATGGGGTGGTATAATTCAGCCAAATCAACCCACGACCAACAACGCACAACGGACGACGAGAACTCTGCTTTATTTTCTCCAATTTCTGATTGTTCGTTGTCGGTTGTTTGTTATTGTTTATGTTCCGTTTCCCCCAGGAAAAACTTAAAAGCATTCTGGAAACACAAAAACTCGTTACTGCCGAGCAATTTGCCGGCGCGCTTTCGGATGCCACGCGCATGAACCAGAGCGTCGGGGACGTGTTGATTTCCAAGGGGTACATTACCGAGGACTATCTCTACAACGTGGTGGCGTCTCATTTGGGCGTTGAGCGCGCCAATTTAAATGTGCGCGGCATCGACCGGAATGTTCTTAATATGGTGGACGAAAAATTCTGCCGCGAGAAGGGCATCATCCCGTTCGCGCAGGACGCGGACCGGACGGTCAATGTGGCCATGGAAGATCCAAGTGATTTGCCGACGATTGAGTTTTTGGAGCACAAGCTTAACACCCGCGTCCGCCCGTTTTTGGCAAGTCCGCGCGACATGGCGAAAGGATTTTCGATGTTTGGGTCCGAGCTAACCGAGGATTTCAAAAAAATCATCGATCAAAACGTCCGCACCTCCCTGGAGAAGAAAATCAACCTGACTAACGACGAAGAAGCCGCCGCCCAGCTGCCGGTGGTGGATATCGTCAACAGTCTCCTGGCGTATGGGGCGTCGCTGAATGCATCCGATATTCACATCGAGGAACTGGAGGATGTAGTGATGGTGCGGTTCCGTATTGACGGCATTTTGTATGAAATTATCCGGATGCCCAAGGAAATCCAGTCGGCGATCGTGGCGCGCATTAAGCTGTTGGGGGCGCTTAAGATAGACGAACACCAGCGGCCGCAGGATGGCCGGTTCCGCTTCAATGCCGTTCCTACAATCATCGATGTACGCGTGTCCATTCTGCCAACACTCTACGGAGAAAAAATCGTCATGCGTCTTCTGCCTGCGTCCCAGCGTCCGCTGTCGCTGGCGGAAGTGGGGATGCTGGAAGATACGGCCAAGCTAGTTGAGGACAATATCAAAAAAACCTACGGCATGATCTTGGTGACCGGGCCGACCGGTTCAGGAAAAACGACGACGCTCTATGCGGTCTTAAACCTGCTCAATCAGCCGCAAGTCAATATCGTGACCATCGAAGATCCTATTGAGTACAACATTAAGTATATTAACCAGATCCAAATCAATCCGGTCGCCGGTATTACCTTTGCGGCGGGTTTGCGATCCATTCTCCGCCAGGATCCCAACATTATTATGGTCGGTGAAATCCGCGATGAAGAAACGGGGGAAATTGCCGTCAATGCCGCGTTGACCGGACACTTGCTCCTGTCGTCTCTGCACACCAACGATGCGCCCACCGCCATTCCTCGTCTGATGGATATGAAGATCCAACCCTTTTTGATCGCGGCGGTTTTGAATTTGGTGATGGCTCAACGCTTGGTCCGCAAGATCTGCATTGATTGCATTGAATCATATCCAATATCGCCGGAACTCGAAAAAGATCTACGTGAACAGCTGAAGCTGATTGGAGTTGATGCGCAAAGCATGCCGCACACGCTCTATCGCGGCAAAGGATGCAAGGCGTGTAATAATACCGGCTATCGCGGCCGCATGGGTATTTTTGAGGCGCTGGAAGTTTCTGAAAATGTCCGCAAGATCATTATCTCTGGAAAGTTTTCTCTTGATGAGATTGTTAAAACCGCCCGCCAGAACGGCATGGTGACCATGTTTGAAGACGGATTGCGTAAAGCCGCCCTGGGGATGACAACTATCGAAGAAGTACTCCGGGTTATTAGAGAGTAGGAGCGAAAAGTACAATGCACAACGAGAGAGTACGATTTAAAAATAATTTTAAAAAACGCCTTTTAGCCGCCACTCTTTTGTTGATCCGTTCTGTTGGCTCTCTTCCAAAAACAACGGTACGTGATATCATGGAGGAGCCGTTAGTACAGAGTGGCACAAGCGGTATTGCCGACTAGAGAGAAGGGAGGTGGCGCGTTCCAAGGGGCGGCCTCAAGCGGGCAGATTGGGGAATGGGTCCAAAAGGCCGCTGTTCTTGCGTCCAGTATCCTTACCATGAAAAACAAGAAATAACATTTTGATTTCTACATTCGCAAGATGCAATTTTATTACAAAGCATTCAAGAGCAACGGGTCGGTGGTCGAGGGCCGGCTTGAGGGGCGCAATTTGCAGGAAGTACTGGCAAAAATCGCCGGTATGGACGCCAAGCCGCTTCTGGTCAAGCCCGTGGGCGCGCTGCAGCGCAGCGAGGGGATTTTTTCGCGCGGACGGATAACGCTGGAAGACAAGGTCTTTTTGACGCGGTATTTGGGGCTGATGCTCAAGGTGGGCACCGATCTTTTTAAGGCCATTGATATTCTCATAGAGGACTTTGATAAGCCGGCGATGAAGACGCTCCTTTTGGAGATTCGGGGCAATTTAGAAAAGGGACAGCCGTTTTATACGACGTTTGGGCGTTACCCAAAAACATTTCCATCGTCGTTTGTTAATCTCATCAAGGCCGGCGAGGTCTCGGGAAAACTTGAATCGGTATTCGATGACTTGAGCGTTTCTCTGGAAAAAGAGCGGGACTTGCGGCAAAAGATAAAGGGCGCGCTGATGTATCCGGTGATTCTGCTCATTGCCGCGACATTTGTCATGATTCTGATGGTGAGCTTTACCATTCCCCGCATCGCCAATGTGTTTATGGGCAACGGCGTTAAACCTCCGGCGTTTTCACAAATCGTTTTTACCGTCGGTATTTTTGTCGGAAATAATCTAATCAGCATCCTGACTATTTTGATTCTCATTCTGGTGGGTGGGTATCTGTTTTTTGGGCGAACAATGATGGGGAGGGACCTGTTGTATCGTGTCGGCATCCGAGTGCCGGCGATCGGCCGGGTGATACGCGAGACGTCCCTGCAGCGTTTTGCTTCGACGTTCTCGTCTTTGCTCTCGTCGGGTATGCCGATCATCGACGCGCTTAATGTGACCGCCGATTCGATTACCATGCCCGAACTCAAAAAAGCGCTTGTGCGCATCGGTTCGGAGGGACTCGCAAAAGGGTTGACGGTGGGGGAGGCCTTCAAGCGCGAGCCGGTTTTCCCTAAGGTGGTATCAAACCTGATCGCGGTTTCGGAAAAATCCGGGCATATTGAAAGCATTCTCCAGACGCTGGCCGATTTTTACGCGTCCAACATCGAGGGATCGCTCAAAACGCTGGTGACTTTCATTGAACCGATTCTGCTGCTTTTTATTGGTGTTATGATCGGCACCATCGCCCTGGCGGTCATTATTCCGGTGTACCAGCTGACCGCTAATTTCTAATCGTGCGATTGCATGTCGCTTTTAACGGCAAAAAAAAATATCTTCGCCGCGACGCGGACAACCGGAAGCTTTACCCTGATTGAGATTTTGGTTTCCGTCGGGATTTTGGTGGTACTCGTGTCCATAACTATTCTCGGGTTGGGGGCCTACAAGGGACGCACCTCGTTTGATATGGATGTGAGTCAGGTTGTGGCGGTTCTGCGTAGCGCGCAAAGCCGGGCGATATCGCAGGATCGCGGGCAAGGGTGGGGCGTGCAGTTTGTCAGCGATACCGACGGTACGGGGCACTATTTTCTTTTTTCGGGGATCGCGTATGCGACATCCTCTGTTGTTGCCGCCGGAACATTGGAATACTCGTCTTCTTTCTCCGATCCGGCTCCGGGATTTTCAAAAACGATCGTGTTTGCTCCCATGACCGGCGCTCCAGCCGGAGCGGACGGAGTGGTTATTAAAAACAGCACGACCAATACGGTCGGCATTATCAGTGTCAGCGCGCTGGGGCTGATAAGCCAGACAACCGAATCGGGGTTGGCGGCGTATTGGCCAATGGATGAAGGAGCTGGAACGGACGCATATGACGCGAGCGGGAATGGAAACAACGGGACGCTTCTGGGGTTTACTTTTTCTGGATTATCGAACTGGACCGCCGGAAAAGCCGGGGCGGCACTCGGTTTCTCGGGTTCCAGTTATGTTTCTTCCTCGGAGGGCGTTTTCCCAGGCGGTCCGCTTGATTTTAACGACACGTCGATGACGATCAGTTTTTGGATGCAGACGCAGGCGTCAGGGGTTGAGCAGGATGTTGTCGCGCGGCAACAAAGTTTTGCGGCTGGTATTTTGTCGAACAATGATCTTTTCGGATCGACGAACTTTGGAAGCGGCCAGTTTGATTCCGGGTATGTGGTGTCGCCGTCGACGTGGTATTTTGTAACCTATGTTTCTGGGCCGGCAAATCAGCTGGTGTATGTTAACGGCGCCTTGGTTGCCTCATCCACCTCCCCGGGTTCTCTGGGAACTCCGTTGACGGGCACGACCATCATTGGGGGTGGCGCAACGCATCCGTTTACGGGAATTATTGACGATCTTCGAGTATACAACCGCATTCTTTCCGCCCAAGAAATTCAAAATGTATTCAATTCATATTAAACGGGCATCGCGTATGCGTCAAAATGGATTTTTAAAACGAATTATCGCCGCCGCTTGCGACACCCAGGGGCAGCTGCTGGTGGAAATGCTGGTGGCGTTGGTCATCGGGGGCATTTTGACCCTCACTGCGTCCATCGCGCTGGTGGCCTTGGTGAGATACAATTTTGAAAATCAGGGGAGTCAGGCGGCAAGCGCGTTGGCCTCCAATCTTATGAGCTCGGTATCTTCGCTGGCGCAAAATGACTGGCACAACATATACGATCTGAACAAAACCAGCGCGGCGCCCTACTATCTGGTCTTGGCGCCCACTTCGTCGGTTGCGGTTGCGGGAGACGAAAGCGTTTTTTTTGACGATGTCCAGACAAACCTTGTCGGTTATTGGAAGTTTGACGAATCGACCGGGACGATTGCGTATGATTCTTCGGGAAACGGAAACAATGGGGCATTGATCAATGCTCCGGCTCGTGCCACCTCCACGTGCTTTGCGGCCAACTGCCTGGTGTTTAACGGGGTCAGTTCATACGTTGTTGCCACCACCACCGCCAGTCTCGATTTGTACGGCACGGTATCCGCGTGGGTCAACGGCACCGGCCAGGCGTTTGAATACAGCGCGGGATCATTTACTCCCGGATCGTTTAGCCTGTCCGTGGGCAGTTTAACGAATGGCAGTATCAATACTCGGTTTATTTACAACGATTCGACGTACGTGGACCACAACGGGGTTGTTTCCGGCGCATGGGTTTCGGGAGGATGGAACCAAGTCGCTTTGGTGCGTAACAACGGCACCGCGCAGCTGTATATTAATGGCGAGCTGGCCGACTCGTGGTCATTGATTGCTGGCAAAGATTTGATGGGATCGAATCTTTTTTCGGTGGGAGTTTCGGATGTCGCCGGCACGCCGGGGAATTATTTTCTTGGTTCTCTTGATGATGTTCGCGTGTATAATCGCGCGCTTTCTGCCAGCGAGATTTCATTGTTGTACAACAACAAGCCGTACACCCGTTCTTTTTATATCGACAACGTGTCGCGCGACGGATCGGGAAATATCATTGCCGGCAGCGGAACCCTCGATCCTTCAACGCAGATGGTGCATTCGGTTGTGTCCTGGGAAGAAGGCAGGACGGTGAGTATCGGGCAATATCTCACCCGATCAAGAGAGATTGGTTTGTATCAGGGCAGTTGGCGGGGGGGCAGTGGACAGACGGGCCCTCTGACGGGGGTATTGAGCGGGTATGATACATCCTCGAATATCGTTGTGGGAGGGACGTTGGCGCTGGCGACAACTACGGCAACCGGAACGCTGGTGTCGTCTATTTTTGACACGCAGATTTCCGCTGGCGCGACGATTGATAGTCTTGCCTGGCAGGGATCGCTCAACGGCGGGAGTGTGCAATTCCAGTTTGCCTATGCATCAAGTTCGTCGGGTCCATGGAATTTTTACGGTCCGGGGGGCAGTCCGTCCAGTTACTATATCCCCACCAATAGCGGCGTTCCGCTTCCGATAACCGATATCAACGACTACCGGTATTTCCGTTATGAAATCTTTCTTGCCGGATCAGGAACAACCACGCCGGTGGCGAGCGGCGTATCGATCGGGTGGAGCCCGTAATTTTCTTTGCCTTTTTTGACGCGGGGCGGTATACTAACAGGAAGCTGGCTCATTTTTTATTTCTATGCAAACAAAAATAATTCGGTTTATTGCGGTCGTTTTCGTCGCGGGTCTGGTGGTAGCCGGCGGGTGCGCGATATGGTTTTACAGCACGGGCGCGGGCGGGGGATCGTGGACAGCGGTTTATCTTGATACGGGAGATCTGTATTTTGGACGTCTTTCGTCGTTCCCAACCCTTTCGTTGTCTGATGCGTGGTATGTCCAGCATTCGCCACAGGGAGACGTGTCGATCAGCGATTTCTCGAAGGCATCGTGGAAGCCGGCGGGGAATATTCAGCTTAACCGCCAGCATATTGTGTGGACGGTGCATATCGCCCCCGACAGCCCGCTTATCACTGCGATGACCGCCAAAACTCCATCGGACGCTTTACCGCCGGCGTTGGGAAATCTTCCGCTGGCATCTCCGCCCCAGGGAACGGCGGTGCCGTCGAATGCTTCGTCGGTCTCTCCAGCCGGCTACTAAAAAGCTTATCTGCGATGCGCATTATTATGAGAACCGCAAAAAAAAGATTTTCAGACGACCTGCGGCGCGGAGCGGTGGCTCTGTCGATGATACTGCTTGTTTCGTTTCTGGTTCTGGAGATAGCGGTTATGGGTCTTTTGACGGCATATTTTTCCAGCGAACAGGGAGTGAATCAGCAGCTTTTATTGCAGGCATACGCAGCCGCCCGTTCGGGGATTTCTGATGCCATGCTGCGTCTGGCGCGCAATCCGCTTTTTACCAGCCCGTCGCCTTACAGTATCTCGATCGATAACGCATCGGCAACGGTTACCATAACCGAAGTGGGAAGTCCCGATACCATTTCCATTGTTTCTATCGGCCAGAGGCTCTCGCGGCAAGTGGAATTAACCGCAACCGCAACTGTCGATTCTCTTTCGGGCGCCGTATTTCTTCAGTCGTTGAGCCAAAACGCCATATAGCATCAATCATCTACTGGTATGCGCATCCCGCCATTTATAGTAAGCCTTTCTTCTCTTCTTAAGCCACACGTTGCGATTGGCGGGCTTGAAATCAGCGACATGGGAGCTTCCTTTGTCGGTTTTCATATGGCCGGGAAGGATGTTCTTCAGTTGTCGGTGCGTACGCCCGAACAACTATTTACCGATGGTCGGATCGCACGGCCGCAGGTGCTGGTGGATGCGCTGGGGCGCCTCCATGCGGGCATTGCCGCCGGGTCCGACAAAAAAATTCCTGTCGTCGTGTCGATTCCCGACACATTCGTCTATACGCAGACGCTTTCCTTGCCGCGCCTTCAGGGGGAGGATTTCGCCGATGCGGTCAGGTTGAATATGCAAACGATATCGCCGATTGATTTTTCCAGCGCCTATTCCGATTGGCAGCCCATCGCGCCTCTGGCGTCCGATGGCATGGAGACCAGCATCCTTGCGTCGTTTGTTAATAAGCAGCTCATTGATGATGTAATGGTGGCGCTGGGCAAGGCTCATTTTTATCCCGTTGCCATAGAGCAGAAATCGGTTTCGCTGGTGCGCGGACTGACGACGCACGTGCCGTCGTTTGACTCGACTAAATCCTATTGTTTTATTCACATCGCCTCCGACGGGGTGTCGCTTTCCATTATGCGCGGCGGGGTGTTTTTCTTTAACCGGTCTCTTTCGTGGCCGTCCATCGTTGATTTGTCCAGCGGCGCGCGGGAAATATCATTTTCCCAATTCAAGGGAATTATTACCGATGAGATCCGTCCCGTGCTCAATTTTTACACCAACCATTTCCAGGACACGATTGCGGCCGTGTATGTGATCGCGCCGGGACTTGCCCAGGAAGTTCAGGACATTATCGCCAAGCAGTTTGCGATGCCGGTTTTTCCTGCCCAGCTTCAAGGCGATTACAAACTGATGCAGGAGTGGGCCGCTCCGTTGGGGGCCGCGTTGCGCGGTCTTATTCCACGCAGCGCCGACAGAGGCATCACTCTTACGCCTCAGGGAGCTCAAACGCAGTATTTCCACTCCCAGGTTCTGGCTTTTATTTCTCTCTGGCGTAACATCGCGGTCGTGGTTTCTGTTGTTGTTATCGGGGTGCTTTTGGGGTCGTATATGTTTTTGAACTCGCTGGCAACGTCGGCTTTGCAGGAAGTGGCGGCGATGCAGGGCGGCGCGAATGGCGCTCAGCTGGCCGCTCTTCAAAACGAGGCGGAGCAATTTAATAAAAATGTGAGCGGGGCTTTGGAAATACGCTCGGCGCAGGTGCATTGGATGGCGTTGATCGATGATATTGAAAATCGGGCCGGCGCCACGGGAGTTAGGATACAGCGCGTGTGGATACAGTCCAAAAGCGTGCCGGTGGTCATCGAGGCGCAAGCGGCAAGCGAAGCGGCGGAGATTAACTTCAAAACATTGCTGCTGGGTTCTCCTTACATCGCTTCGGCCGATATTCCCTTGGGAAGCGTGACGCAATCGACTACTAACGTCTATTTCGACGTCAACATCGTGTTGCGGCAGATTCCTTAATCACCGTTGCCCGCGCCGTCTTTGAGCGCGGCGGTTTTCTGTGTATACTGGCAGACACCTATTATGAAACGATACTCATCAGCCGCCGCCGAGCGGAAATGGCAAAAAACGTGGGAGAAAGAAAAACAATTCTTTGTTCCCTCGGCTGTCAAAGGCAAACGAAAACTGTACGTGTTGGATATGTTTCCGTATCCCTCCGGTCAGGGACTGCACGTTGGACATGTGGAAAGCTATACCGCCTCAGATATTATCGCGCGCTATTATCGCATGCGCGACTATGCCGTGCTCCATCCGATGGGATGGGATGCGTTCGGGCTTCCTGCCGAAAACTACGCGATCAAAACAAAAACAAGTCCTCGGATCGTGGTCAAAAAGAATGTCGCTAATTTCAAGCGCCAGATCAACAGCTTGGGGTTTTCGTACGACTGGTCGCGGGAAATCAACACGACCGATCCGGAATATTACCGGTGGACGCAGTGGATTTTCTTAAAGCTGTTCAAGCGGGGATTGGCATACCAAAAGGAAATGCCGGTCAATTGGTGCCCGTCGTGCAAAACGGTATTGGCCGACGAAGAGGTGGTTGGTGGTAAGTGCGATCGGTGCGGGACGCCGGTTGAGCGCAAAAATCTGACGCAGTGGATGCTTAAAATAACAGCCTATGCCGATCGCTTGCTTGAGGATCTGGACGGCATTGCCTGGCCTGAAAAAGTAAAAACGATGCAACGGAATTGGATTGGGCGGTCCGAGGGGGTGGTCATCGATTTTTTGCCCCAAGGAGCCGACCGCCAAGCGTACGCGCGCCTCTCCGAAAATAAAAAAATAATTTCCAAGGCCAACCCTCTTCGTGTCTTTACGACCCGTCCCGACACGATCTACGGGGCGACGTATCTTGTCGTCGCGCCCGAGCACCCGCTCATTGAGGCAGTGGGGAACCAGCTGACTAATCGCAGGGAAGTTGATGCCTACCTTCGCGCGGCGCGCAACAAATCGGACGAAGAGCGGATCGCGCAGGGGAAAGAAAAAACAGGCGTTCTTTTGGGCGGCGTTTGGTATATCAATCCGGCAACAAACAAAAAGATACCGGTGTATGTCGCTGATTATGTTCTGATACACTACGGATACGGGGCCATTATGGCCGTGCCCGCCCACGATGAGCGCGATTTTGATTTTGCAAAAAAACATCACTTGCCTGTCGTTCCCGTTGTTAGTCCGGACGGAAAAACCGATTCCATGGTGCTCCCATATACCGGTAACGGCGTGCTGATTCATTCCGGTTCGATGGATGGAAAGCAGGCCCATGATGCCGCTGGGGATATTGTCCGCATGGTGGACGGCAAAGCGCATACGCAGTATAAAATGCGGGACTGGGTTTTTTCGCGCCAGCGTTACTGGGGCGAGCCGATCCCGTTGGTGTTTTGCCAGCACTGCGCCGATAAAATAAAAAATCCCTCGCCTACCGGCGGGCAGGAAAAATCAAAGATTAAAAATCTTAGCAAGGGTGAAGCGCTCAATCCAGGGTGGGTTCCCTTGGATGAAAAAGATCTGCCGCTGACATTACCCAATGTCAAACGCTACGAACCGACCGGAACTCTGCAGTCGCCGCTCTCGGCGGTGCCTGGGTGGGTTCACACGCGTTGTCCGCGGTGCGGCGGTCCGGCACGGCGGGAAACGGATACCATGCCGCAGTGGGCCGGCTCGTGCTGGTACTATCTGCGCTATATCGATCCAAAAAACCGCCACGCGTTGATTGATCCAAAAAAGGAAAAAGAATGGATCCCGGTCTCCGTATATATCGGCGGCGTTGAACATGCGGTCCTTCATCTCCTCTACGCGCGTTTTTGGCACAAGGTTTTGTATGACGAAAAAATCGTTCATGCGCCAGAACCGTTTTACCGGCTGGTAAACCAGGGGATTGTCCTTGGGTCCGATGGTGAGAAAATGTCAAAATCCCGCGGGAATGTGGTCAATCCGGACGACATCGTTAAGAAATACGGCGCCGACGCTCTGCGCATGTACGAAATGTTTATGGGGCCGCTTGAAGATGCCAAGCCGTGGGATGAAAAAGGCATCATTGGCATTGTTCGTTTCCTGGAGCGGATATGGGCGATGGGGCAGCAATTTGCGAAAAAAACCGGACGAAAAAAACCGGCACCCAATCAAGAATTTACCGGCGCCTTGCATCGCACGATTAAAAAAGTCACGCAAGACATTGAAGCGTTCCGGTTCAACACTGCTATCAGCGCGCTGATGATTTTGTCGCGGCGCATGGACGAGACGCTCGACTCAGTTCCGCTCCGGGCGTTTGAGACGTTTCTTGCGTTGGTGTTTCCCTTTGCGCCGTTTATGACCGAAGAGATATGGCGGGGGGTTCTAAAAAATAAAAAATCACTTGGCCGGCACGCGTGGCCGGTGTATGCGGAGCGATACATAGCCCAGGAAATGGTTGCCATCGCGGTGCAAGTCAATGGCAAGATGCGGGGAACGATAACCGTGCCGGCCAATGCGTCACGCGATGATGCGCTCGCCGCGGTGAGCGCCGATCCTCGGTTGGCGCCCCATATCAGCGGAAAGGTTGTAACGCGCGTGGTGTTCGTTCCCGATAGAATTATTAATATTATGTGCGGATAGGACTGTGGATGTTGCTAAACGAATAGCGCTCATAACGCTCTTTGTTGTGTGCGCCTGGTTTGCGGTAAAGACGGTGGCGGCGATGAGTTTTGACTCGTCGCACCCGCACGAAAACGCGCCCCCATATTGGGGGTATTTTTCCTCGGTTCGCTGAGGCGATTTTTGAGCCAGGCGTTCCTAGACGATTGTTAGCAGAACGGCGATGGTTTTTTCGCGTCCATCGCGGTCAACTGTGAGCCGCACTTCCGTTTCTTTGGTGAATGAATCGAGAAAATCTTGAAGGGTGAATTCGGTGGTCAGGGGGATGTCGTTTGCTCGGCAAATAACGTCGCCGGCGCGCAGTCCCGCCTTGTCGGCCGGACTGCCGGGGATAACGGCCTTAAGATGCGGGGTCGGGGAAATGACGCACGCGCCTGTCTGGCGCGCCGCGTGGACGATCTGACGCGTATAGTCGTCGAGCATAACATAACGGACTCCCAGAAATGCCCGCGCGATGGCGCCGTATTTTTTTAGAGTAACCAGATCCTTCTTGATGGTGTTGATGGGGATGGCAAAGCCGATGTTCTCGGCATGAGCAACGCTGGCTGAATTAATGCCGATTGCTTTGCCGTCCAACGTTATGAGGGGCCCGCCCGAATTTCCCGGATTAATCGCCGCATCCGTTTGGATGAGCCCGCGGAGTTCTTCCTGGATCATTTCATTACGCGCATTTACATTTCGCAATAGTCCCGATACGATGCCCGATGACACGGTGTTTTGAAAGAGCCCTAAGACATTGCCGATGGCCAGAACCGACTGTCCTAGCTTTAGTTTTGACGAATCTCCCGACGGGAGCGCGGTGATCTTCCCTGGATTTTCGATGCGCAGGAACGCAATGTCGTGGATGGCATCGGTTGAAATAACCGTCGCGCGATACGAGGTCCGGTCGTTGGTGGTGATGGTGTATTCCCGTTCTCCCGGATCGATGACGTGGATGTTGGTAACGACAATGCCGGTGCGGTCAACAATAAATCCTGATCCGCCCTCTGTTTGGCGGGTTTGCGGAACGCGGACGGCGCCCGACAACAGCGATGCGGCGCGCGCCGATATTTTCTTATCGGGGGCGTTTTTTGATTGGGGACTGATGGAAACGACCGCGGGAAGCGCTCTGGCGATTGCGGCCATGGCTCGTCGTTCTTCGGTAAGCATGGAGGTTGGTGTAGGCGAGGGTTAAAAAGCGAATACGTCCGTTTTTAGAAAAGCGCAAACGGCCAGGGGGTAGGGATAGCCAACAGCATCAGCAGCGCGGCAAGAAGCGCCATGTTTTTCGAAAAGTTCATCATATTGCTGGTGCGTGATGCGGCGTCTCTGTCGATCCAAAAGTTGTGCATGGTCAGCGTTACCGGTAGAAGGAATAGAATCAGCGCTCCGATTGCCCATGTGGTGTAGACGCCCAAGAGAATGCCGGCTCCGCCAAACAAAAGCAGGATTCCGGTGATGCCGATTGCAATCCCCGGAGCCGGGACACGTTTTGATCGCGCGTATCCTTTTAATGCGGCGCGGTTAAAAAAAAGATGACCTCCGGCGCTTATCAGCCAATAGATGCCGAAAATAATCCGACCAATAAGAAAAAGCACATTTGCCGATCCCATACGTGTGTAGAGTAAACTAGATTAGTGAATGGAAAAACCGTCTCGACGCGTACTAGTATAGCATACCAGTAAGATATATACTACCATCATGAATACCTTGCGCATTGTCGGTCTTTCGGGAAGCCTGCGCGAAAAATCGTACAATACGAGTCTTTTGCGCGCGGCCAAGCATTACGGAGTCCAGCACGGTCTGGAGATAGAAATTGCCGACATCGGGTTGTTGCCGTTGTTTAACCAAGATGACGAGCAGAGCGTGCCCGCCCACGTTGGCGCGCTGAAGGAAAAAATAGAAAAAGCGGACGGCGTTCTTTTTGTGACGCCCGAATACAACTACTCGATTCCCGGCGTTCTTAAAAACGCGATCGATTGGGCGACGCGCCCATACGGAAAAAACAGTTTAAACGGCAAGCCGGCGGGCATTATGAGTGTTTCCATGGGGTCCCTGGGCGGCGCGCGGGCGCAATATCATCTGCGGCAGATTTTGGTGGGTCCCAATATGTACGTCATGAATCATCCGGAGGTGATGGTTGCCGCCGCGCATGAAAAATTCAGCGAAGCGGGGGAACTAATTGATGAATCGACGCAGAAAAAAGTCAAGGAATTTCTCGTGGCGTTTGCGGAGTGGGTGAGAAAATTTGAAAAATAGTTTTTTAAAATACCCCGTACGGGGTATTTTATTGTGGTGGTTTTGTTTGAAAAAATCAAAACTCGTTTTGAGCAGAACCTCGACTGATTGCCGCGCTTCGCGCGGCAGAAAGGAAGGGGGTTGAGGGGTTGCTCACCCCCGCTTTCGCCTCCACAATTTTTTCTGCCAACGAAATTGGCGCGCCGCTTAATTTATTATAACTTGTTAATTTCGTTAGGCAACTCTTCCAACAATCTTTTAATATGCCTAACCAGATAAATTTTTTTATCTCCGTAATAAAACGCTATGTCGTTCTGATATTCATTGCCTAACGAAATATTTTCTCCAATTTTTACCGCATTTGGGCATCTTCCAACAAAAGTGTTGAAAATAAATTTTATGTTTGAATTGCCAATATAATTTCTTGGACTATCGCTATGGCAAGCGGCGTTTCGCAAATTATTTATCAAATCTGTAATATCTTTGATATTTTGATCTATCTGAACACTGTCCGTCCAAGTTATTCTGCTATTCTTTGTACTCAATTCTTGAAGGATATAATTTAGACGAACCAAGATTTCAATAAAAGCAGATTGAGTAAAAGTTTGATTTTGAGTGAATACTTGAGAATTAAAAAGTTCAGCACATCTTTGTGTTTCCATTAACAAATTTTGTTTTTGTAAATCCAAGTCATTCATATAAACTATTTACCAAGATTTATTCCAGCAAAAATTTTTCGCGTGCCATTAGGTTATAATTTTACGCTGACTGATGTTGCTCTACATGAATATATGGGCATCGCAAGGTTCTATCTTTACAATTTCCTGGGTTGGAACATAAAAGCCAC
>DAIEKJ010000039.1 GCA_027350645.1 Candidatus Wolfebacteria bacterium | reverse complement strand
GCATGGTCGTACTCTACATCGCCATCCGCATCGCTCATTAATCACCCATCTTTATGGACACAATTCCCTCACCGCAATACCCTGCGCCGGAACAAACATCGCCAACAACCGCTCAACCGCCGGCCCCCCAGTCAACCGAAGAACTGCTGCGCGCCGTCGGGCAACAGTTGGCGGAACAAAATGTGAAAATAGACGCGGTCTACAAATCGTCAGAACGGCTACGAAAATATTTTATGTGGACGCTTATTATCACCGTCGCTACGATTGTTCTGCCGCTTATCGGCTTGGCGTTCGTCGTTCCGTACTATCTGAGCTCCTTGCAGGGAGCGATACCCGGCGGACTATGAACGGGTCCCGCAAACAAAAATCCTCCCAACCTGCCGGGAGGATTTTTTGTTGTTTTTTCCACCGCATTTTTTTACGCGATACGCTCACATTTTGCGCTCATCCAAACGCTAAGGCAGCATTGCGTAGTTGTTTGTCGGATCCCACAACAGATACCCAGCATACGCTTTGCCCAGAGCGTCTTTTGTCGCTTGAATTTCCTGATCCACCATGGCGCCGGTATACACCGCATGCAGATCAAACGCCTGAAGCCACGGGCGCAGTTTTGCGTACGGCGCCAGTTTAGCAAGCAACGCATCATCAACGGTTCGCGGCGCCACCAATGAAGATGAGGCCGTGTATCCGTTGGCCGGTGTCGTTGTGTTGTTTGCCAGCGCCACCAAACGCGCCAGCCCGCCCTCCATTGAATATTTTACCACCTCGTAGGGATACTGCGCCGGATTTTTATACCCCAAAAATCCCGGATCGTAGAGCGACGGATACGCCATCGGACACACATAATTCACATAGGGAAGGGCGTCCTCTATTTCCTGCCCGATGCCCAAGTCATCATTGCGGACCGTCACAAAACCGAACAAGTCAACCGACAATGTCTCGTGAGGAAGCTCTTGGCGCAGATATTTGAAAAAGTCCCGTATGACCAGATGTTTTTCTTCACGGCCATTCCACGATGGAAAAACCATCGATGCCAGATCGCCGTTGGAAGGAAACCGGACATAGTCATAGTTAATCTCGTCAAATCCGCGCGCGGCCGCGTCTTTGCCGATGGCGGCCAGATACTCCCATGCCCCCCGCCCCGCAGGATCGATCCACGCCAAATCGCGATCGTCCGTCCAAACAGTTTTTGGATTATTGAAATCAAGCGACGACGTCGCGCCGCCGGCTTTAACGCTGCTATGGATCGCCAGCGCCGGCCGTGCCCGCGCCAAAACAGGATCCTGGAACGCCGTCACGCGACCGATGACATATATTCCCGCATCGTGAAATTCCTTAATAAGCGCGTTAATGTGCGGAATGCGAACCTGCGTTGTGCCATACGCGGCTAAAGTCGGATCGCTCACCTGATACGAGATATACCCGGACGCGTCTTTAATATCAACCACCACCGCGTTGATCGTTCCCTCCCGCGCCAAGCGAAGAATGGTATTCACTCGTCCCGGAACGCCAGCCGACCAGCTCGTCAAATATGCCGCGCGGATAATGTCGGGCGGATTTTGAAGCGGCGCTTGAGGAGGAGCATCGGCTGACGCGGCGGGTTGATTGTTTTTGACGCGGTCAGGCGCAGAAACGGGAACCGACGCAGACAAAGACGCGGCCACAGTGGGCGCAGAAACATTATCCCCCGATATCACCCGTCCGTTCCTCAAAAAAAGCACGCCGCCAACGATAAAGATTAAAATCCCCACCCCGCCCGCGATAAGCGCCTTTCTTTTCAACATACTCAAAACGGGCAGGGGGTTAGTCGCCCATCGTCGGATTAACCGTCATTTGTTCGATAATCACTGGTTTTATCGGTTTGCTGTCTTCGCCGGATCCGTTTTGCTCGACGGGAACATTGCCGATGGCGTCAACGACATCCTGTCCAGAAATAACTTTGCCAAAAATAGTGTAGAGATGCGGAAGCTGCGGATCGTCCTGTAGCATAATAAAGAATTGACTGCCATTTGTATTGGGACCGCTGTTGGCCATCGCCACAACTCCCTTTTGATATCCCGCCTGATATGAAGGCGTATTCGGATTGAGCTCATCGGCAAACGCATACCCCGGACCGCCGGTGCCGTTGCCGTTGGGATCACCCCCCTGAATCATAAAACCCTTAACGACGCGGTGGAACGTCAGTCCGTTGTAAAATCCTTTCTGTGCAAGGCCGATAAAATTTGCAGCGGTTTTTGGCGCGTCCGCATCGTACGTCATAATTTGGAACGTCCCATAATTCGTCTTGACGGTAACCATATGTTGTATAGGTTGTGTCGCGATTGATGTCGTCGTCGCCGATGTTGGCGATTCGGGTGTCGTTGCATACCGCACGACCCCGAACAATCCCCATCCGGCAAGACCAACGACCATCACCACGAGAATGATTAAAAATATGTTTTTCTTCATATGCGATCAAAGCATATTATTTTATATCGGCACGCGATAATCCGGATTTTGTTCCCCGATCGCTCGGGGCGCGGACAATTTATCTGGATCCTCGATCGCTCTCGGATTCAAGCGACTCATCCCGATTGCTCGGGATACGGTCTTGCACTCACGCAAGGATTTTGCCGTTTCACCCCCGATGTTACCACCGGGACTTCCGCCTCATCGGCGGATCCATGGATTTTCACCCACGGACGTCTCTGTTCGCACCTCTAGGGTTTCCCCCGACAGCCGTTAACTGCTGCGTTTCCTCGTCGTTAGACGGGATGAGTGTCCGGAATTTCCTCCCCTTGCGCGCAAAACGCGCAAAGAGTAGCCGCCCGCGTGCCGTTCATAACTATACCCAAAAAAAAGACAAGCGCAACACCACCCTGCCGATCCCCGAAAATACTCACAAAAGAGTTCTGCCGCGCGCCACTTCTTCATCGAGCGCTTCATTTACCATCGCGTCGGCGACGGTATTTTCTTCCCGCGGCACATACACAAACGACACCGATGCAAAATCCTGCTTGCGATTCCAAATCTCTATAAAATATTTCCACAAACTTTCTTCCTTCATCTTAAACGTCCCCGAGAGTTGATTGACAACCAACTGACTATCGGCCCGTATTTCCACATCAGCACGCGATGCCGCGTCGGCGCCGATTAATTGTTTTATTTTTTTAAGCGCAAAAACAATCGCCTGGTATTCCGCGTCGTTATTGGTCGCCGTTCCGATCGCAACGCCGTATTTTTTATCAAGCGTTTTGACATACACGCCGATTGCCGCCGGGCCGGGATTACCCCGCGACCCGCCGTCCGTATGCGCAATTATTTTTTCAGAACCGCCCCGATGCATTGTTGTCATAATCTGTGCCGTTTAAAATTATTTTTTTATCACTGTCCACGGAAACGGGTCGCCGTTGGCAACGATAAACCCCGCCGCATTGTGATGTCCTCCCCCGCCGTAGCGAACCGCCACAGCAGCAACATCCACAACCCCGTCGGACCGTAGCGAGACATACCGCCGATTTTTCCCTTCCGTCCAAACAATGCTGATATGGCTTTTCCCCATACGCGCCAACGCCGCACCAACTTCCGACCGAAATTCCTGCGACGCGTTGGCGACAAAGACCTTCCTGCCATCAAAGCGGACCATGCGCGCCGCCGAAACAATGTTAGCGATAATCGTTTGCCGGTATGCGTCAATGGCTTTGCCAATGATAAGATATTTTTTTCTCTTGCTAAAATCCTGGCATTCGCGCGCCGCCCGATCCCAGGCGGCAAATTTCTTTGGCAACGCATCAAGCGCCAGGGTGATTTCGCGCGTCCCGGGAAGCTTTTTTCTCCACAGATCCTCGTCTTCAATGTGACGCAACAGGCGGGGCATCGCCCGCGTAGGAAAAAAATAGTTCCACGCCAACACCGCGCCGCAATGGCGGATATCAAAAATATTTCCCGGGCGCCGCGTTATCCATGCCTTGGCGCTCTCATGGTGGTCAATCACCGTCACCGAAACATTTCTGTCTTCAAGCGCCGATAAGATATCATCCGGGTATGCCAAATCAATAGCATACACAATTGATCCGGCGACCGCCGGCGTATCGTTGTGGTTTGACGGCATATACCGCGCGCGATCGCCAAATTTTTTCCACGCGACCCAGGCGGACGCAAACCCGTCCCGACAAAAGGCATGGTACAACACAACGACCGGCGGAGCGTTTTTTTGTTTCATGCCATTATTATTGCATCCGGCGATGGCTGCGTTTGAGCGCCTGAATCCCGGGCAATTTTTTGCCCGCAAGATAGTCCAGCATCGCGCCGCCCCCAGTTGACAAAAAGACATTTTTTGCGCCAATCCGGTGCGACAGAAAAAACGACGTCGTCTCTCCCCCTCCGACCACGCACGCCGCCCTGCTTTTTGCGCACGCGCGGGCAATGGCGAATGTTCCAGCCCGATAGCGTTTCTTTTCAATATATCCCATCGGACCGTTCCACACGACTGTTCCGGCTTTTTTTATACGACGCGCGTACTCTTGAGCGGTCTGCTCACCGATATCAAAAATCGCCTCCCCGCCCATCACCACGTCGGACGGGAGATGGATTTTTTTTGACCCCAGAAAAGGCGCAATTATTTTTTCAGCGTTCTTTTCAAAAACAGATGTGCCGATTGGTTTTCCTTGGGCCGCCAGGAACGTATTGGCAACTCCTCCGCCAACCAGTACCGCATCGGCCCGACGCCAAAAATTTTTAAGCACGCCGACTTTGTCGGAAATTTTCACTCCGCCCAAAACGAGCACCAGCGGGCGCTTTGGTTTTTTTATTGCCGCATCAAGCGCGCGGATTTCCCGCTCAAACTCAAGCCCGACATACGATGGCACATACCGCGTAATCGCATCCACCGATGCCTGCGCTCGGTGGCTCACCGCAAAAGCGTCGTTGACATAGAGATCGCCGATCGCCGCCAGTTTTTTGGCAAACGATGCGTCGTTTTTCCCCTCCTCCGGCCAGAGCCGGATATTTTCCAAAAGCATCAATTCCCCCGGAGCCAGCGCGTGGGCACGGGCAGGCAGAGCGCGCAGATCAAACGACGCGTCAAAAACAATCTTCGTTTTTAACCGATGCCCCAGAACCGCCCCGAGCGGTTGCAGCGACGATGCGGGAGAGGGTTTTTTGGTTTGCTCCTGGCGCGCATCAGGCCGGGCGCGGTGCGAAAGAATAACCACGCGACACCCGGCATCGCGCACTAAGCGCAGAATCGGCAGCGAACGCTCAATACGCACCGATGAACGAAGCTCTTCTGGAGCGACGTTTAAATCAAGACGCACAATGACTACTTTTCCCGCGTAAAAACTCTTTTTAGTCCTTGAGAGATATTTCATACAATGCCCTTGCCCTTGTTGGTTGAAATGCCTTTTTATTTTTTTCCAAACGGGCTACGAGAATCCCCGCTGGCGGGCAGGAAGCGCGCTCCGCATCGTGTCCTGAGCGAGTGAGGGGAATCGGACCCCCGTATCATGCTTGGGAAGCATGCGTACTGCCACTGTACTACACTCGCCTCTCTCTATGAAAATGGTGCGGGGCGTACTGCCACTTCACCAATCCCGCGTGGCCGACGCGCACCAAAATCACCCCCATACTACGGCGTCGTACTTGCGTTTGCAACACCAATCCCCGATCCGGTCCACCAATAGCCTGGCATAAGAATGATGACCCGCGCCTGCTTGCGGGCATTAAGAAGCCATTGCGCCGCAGTCGTATTCTCAAGACGCACATCGCCGTCCAGCTCATTCTATCCGTCGACTTGGCGGAGAAAATAACCCAG
>DAIEKJ010000038.1 GCA_027350645.1 Candidatus Wolfebacteria bacterium | reverse complement strand
TGCTAATCCGACGAATGCGCAGATCATGGAGGGATCAAAGCTAGTGGCTCAGGGAAATCATATTGGCGTTAATGTCTGGAATATTCCCGGCAATCCCTTGGATGTTCATATGCGAGCGGCATATCTTCTGAAAATGAAGCCGTTGGTTGATGGTCTTACTCGTATTGCGGCTATGTAATTAACGACACAACAAACCTATGGATGTAGAACAAATAAAGCGGTTGGTCCAACTCCTGGCCGCATCGCCTCTCGATGAAGAAATCAAAGACGCCATTGTTGAAAACGCTGCCGATTTGACCGATGATGCGGCTGAAGCATTGCTTGTTTCGCTAGAGGCGGAACATACGCAATTGGAAGCTGTGGAAAAAATCTTAAAGCAGTTTGATCTCTGGCAGGAAGAGCAATGGAAAGTATTGGAGACAAAACAAAGACAGAGGGCCGACGCGATTGTTGACGACTTTTTGGACGAAGAAATAAAAAAAGCATCAGGTACTGTGTCGTAAACTCCCTGATCGGCGTACTGGATTTATGGATGTCCGTGATGTTGCGCTTGTGCATCGAGATCAAGCCCGGCGGTTTGTTGTTATTAACAAACCAGCCGGGCTTTTGGTGCATGTGGCCCCGCACATGAAAGAGCAATCAACCCAGCCGACACTTGCCGATTGGGTGAAAAAACATTTTCCCTCTGCCACAACGGTCGGGGATGATCCAGCGTATCGTCCGGGGATCGTGCACCGGCTGGATAAGGACACATCGGGAGTCATGGTCATTGCGTTGACGCAGGACTATTTTGAATACCTCAAGAAATTGTTTGCTGATCACGCAATCACAAAAACCTATCTGGCGATTGTGCGAGGAAAGGTGCCTGGCGCCGGCGGCATCATCAATAAACCGATCGGCATCACATCGGGGACGACCAAACGCAGTACGCGGTCGTCAAAAATGGCAAAGGAGGCGGTGACGGAGTATGAAATCATTGAACAATTTGAACGCCACCATCAGTGGTTTTCTCTGTTGCGTGTCAGACCGCAGACCGGACGAACGCATCAGATCCGGGTGCATCTGGCATCGCGCGGATGGCCGGTAGTGGGTGATCCGCTCTATGGCGGGAAACAGAACTATCGCCTAGCGTCGCGGCTCATGCTCCATGCGCGGACAATCGCGTTTGATGTTGTCCCGGGAAAGCGGATGGAATTTACCGCAGACCCTCCGCCTCCATTCGTTGACTTTTATCAAAAAACGGAGTAGTATTGCCCCGATATGAACAAGGACGTTATGGACATGATAAAGCCGGGCGCTTTGGTGGTGGTCACTGAGCGCATCAAGGAAAAAGACAAGGAGCGCTCTAGCAAATTCAAGGGAGTGATTTTGGCGCGTAAACATGGTGCCGGACCGAATGCAACCTTTACCGTGCGCGCGGTTGTTGACGGTGTGGGGGTTGAAAAAATCTATCCGTTTTCTTCGCCGGTTATTTCGGGAGTGCAGATTGTTTCCTCTCCCAAAAAAGTGAAGCGGTCAAAATTGTATTTCCTGCGGACGGTTTCCAAGAAGCGGTCTCGTCAGAAAGTCGGTTTGGCGGTGTAGGGACAACCCACAACCAACAACAGATAGCGGATAATTAAAAAAGAGGGGGCGACTCCTCTTTTTTAATTGTGCGTGGTAGGCGCTATCACCTTGAGTGAATTAATCTGACGTAGTATACTATCTATATGAATGCGCAGGGGAAAGTGATTATTAAATGGTCTCACAAGTTTGCGTATGCACTTGGACTTTTGGTAACAGATGGGAGTTTGTCGTCGGATGGCAGGCACATCGATTTTACATCAAGAGAGAAAGAGCAGGTTGTAACTTTTATGAGGTGCCTGGGTATCGTTCATATAAAGATTGGGCATAAAACTTCTGGATACGCGAAGAAAAAACAGCTACGTATTCAATTTAGTGATGTTCGTTTGTATAAGTTTCTTTTGGCTGTTGGGCTTATGCCGGCAAAAACAAAAGTTATTTCAAAAATAGATGTACCTAAAAAATACTTTTTCGATTTTTTGCGAGGGCACTTTGACGGCGATGGAACGTTTTACTCATATTGGGATAAACGATGGAAACATAGTTTTGTGTTTTACACCGAGTTCATGTCCGCAAGCGAAAAGCACATTTCTTGGCTGAGAGAAACAATTCATTCTTTGATTGGTATACGAGGGCATGTGACGAGAAGCAAAAATAGCTCAGTCATTCAACTAAAATACGGGAAAGGCGAATCATTGAAATTACTGCAGGAAATGTATTATAGTGATGACGTTGTTTGTTTAAAGAGAAAGAGGTATAAAGTAGAGGAGGCGCTGAAAACAAATGTAAACGCGCGGGTGCTGTAATTGGTAGCCAGGCCAGCTTGAGGTGCTGGTGTCCGCAAGGACGTGGAGGTTCAAATCCTCTCCCGCGCACAGATATTCAAAAACGCCTACCGGCGTTTTTGTTTTGTGCGCCCAAGAGCAAACTTCTTTGCTCTGGAGGGATTTGAACGCCGGAGCCATGTCCCGACCAGCACGTCGGGACGGCGAGGCGGTGCCCAGCCCGAGGAGCGCGGCGGCGCAACGAGAGGCGAGGGAAAATCCTCTCTCGCGCGTCATAAAGGAAACTGCAAGCAAGAGAGCTTCGCCTCGCTTCGCTCGGTGGCCAATTTGTATTGAATTTTTTGGGTAAAAACGAGGCGGTGATTTTTGGGAAAGAAAAGAAAAAATTTTTAATCACAGGATTTATAACTTTTAAGATAGAAAACGGCAGGCGTATTGATTTTTATTGCCCTTGACTTTTTCTTATTTTTGTGTATTATAATAATCGCCACTTAGGAAAACGGGTGGCTAGAAGGAGGATTACTATGGATCACAGCAATCTTGTGGATCCGAAGTACTCTCACGGTCAATGTTGTCACGGCATGTGTCTTAACCACGATCCAAAGTGGGAAGACGTCGGCGAGAAGCGGAGGGAACCAAGTCCGGGAATGTTGGGCAAGAAGACTTACTGGACAAATCGCCACTGCGGACAGCCGATGGCGCGGTACAAGGAAGTGCAGACGCGGCGGTGTCGGGAGTGCGGCAGAACCGAGGATCAGGTCGTAACTCACGACCTCGCTCTCTGTCTCTGTTGCGGCTATCACGTCGATCACGTCTTGGGGGTCATTATGTAGACGAGATGACGCAATCGGGGTTGTGGGAGAAATCTCGCAACCCCTTCTCTTTTTATAGATTCTTGATGCATTGGATTCATATTTGAATTGCCACCAAAGAAAAATTGGGAATCGTTAGATTTTGTGGAAAATCCGCTCAAAATTCGCGGGGATTTTCTCGCCGCTTCGGGCGACGAAATGTGTTTGGACTAATTCAAGAATGCTGTACCGATATTCAAAAACGCCGGCAGGCGTTTTTGTTTTTTGACAATGGGGAACCGATGTGGTTTTATTCAGGCGGTTCTCTTTGATGTATTGGAGGTAAAAATGGCACTGAAGATATGTACGGAGTGCGGGGGACGGTTTCCTGTTCACGAACAGCACGCGGATCAAGAAATTTGTTTCACCTGTTTTCATTGGACCCGTGCCGTTGAATGGCTGGAGAGAACAATCGCCATTCAACGGATGTATCATCCCGAGGTTGTGGCTTCGGTTGACCGGGAGCGCATTATGACGGTCCAGGACTTCGGGTGTTCCATTTTTGCAAAGGATCTGCCCATTGCCCGCGCGCATTTGCCCATTCGTCTCGTCAGGTTGGAGTGCCGTATCGTGGCGGCGGATGTGGATGTCGTGTGCGGTAAACTGGGGCTGACGCCACACGGATCGGCGATGCTCCGGCGCCTCGAAGAGGAGACGTTAGAACTGCTGGGCGCCGGGCGGTTCAGTGCGGCGTGGCAGGTTGCGTGTGTTTGGCGCAAGCGTTTGTATGCCGCGCTCAAAGAAGTGCGCGAAGCGAAGCGTTTGCGCGATGCGGAACGCAGAGTGAACACTATGGCGGGAGCGTAAAGCCCCCGCCTTTTTTTGTCCGATTTTTTCTGATACACTCAAAACAAATTTATTTTTTATTATCAGCATATGAATGTCCGACAGTATATTGTTGCGACCGATCCGGTTGCCCAGGAGCTGCAGAAAGAGTTGAAAGCAAAATCCGATGTTAAAAGCGAGCGTCTCAAGCGTTTGTTAACGCTTCCCGATTTGTCGCGCACGGACGGATCGCCGATCAAGTTCATTGTCGAAAAGATACTGGCCATGCCAATGTTCTCCGATTTTGACGTGATGCAATTTCCGGAGATCGTCAGTGTCAAAAACAATTTTGATCTTCTCAATGCTCCGGCAAACCATCCGAGCCGCAAGGAGACCGATACCTATTATGTGAACGCCGACTATGTTTTGCGTACGCAGACGACGGTCATGTGGCCGTTCTATCTCCAGCGTCCGGAGATACGGGAGAAACTGGAAAAAACCGGAGAGGTCGGCTTGTTGAGTTACGGCAAGGTGTTTCGCAAAGACGAGATTGATCGGAATCACTTTCCCATATTTCATCAGGTTGACGGGCTCTACATCTGCAGGAAAGAAAAACAAATGCTGGGCATTCCTGAATTGCAGGGCGTTCTTGCCGCCATCACGAAAGCCGTTTACGGCGATTCAATTGAATACCGTTTTTTGGAAGATACGTTTCCTTTCACTCATCCCAGCACGCAGATTGAAATCAAGCAGGGGGATGCGTGGCTTGAGGTGGTGGGGGCGGGCGTGGTGCACACGCAAGTGCTTGCCAACCTGGGGATTGATCCGGATGTTTACAACGGGTGGGCGTTCGGGTTCGGATTAGAGCGGCTGGCGATGATTAAGATGGGCATTTCCGATATCCGCGTCTTCTGGTCGCGTGATCCGCGGATTGCCGGCCAGTTTAAGGACATCGACAGCCAGTACCACGACGTAAGCAAATTTCCGATGAGTTATCGGGATATATCATTTGTGGTGGACAAAGATATGGCGCTGAATAATTACTACGAAATGGTGCGTGATTGTGCGGGCGATCTGGTAGAGGAGGTGAAGTGTACCGATACCTACGAAAACAAGGAAAAATTCGGTCCGGATAAGGTGAGCTATACATTCCGCATCGTGTACCGTTCGCCGGAGCGGACGCTGACCAACGATGAAGTCAATGCGATCCAAGAAAAAATAATAGAAAAAACTGCCGGCGAACTTGGGGCGGTGGTGCGGTAAGAATAGCCTTGGCGTCCGGGCGGGCACGAGGTGGTGGATGCGGTGATGGTCCGGATGGTGTTGGCGTAATTAAAATATAATTAAAAAAAGAGTAACCATACTTTTTATGCATACGCACATGATGCAGGGGGAGAAAAATAGAAAATGGTTGAGCCGGGGGGCGTGGATGTTCTTGTCGATCGGTGCGGTGGTCATTATTGTTGCCGGGATCGGTTTTGGCGCGTGGTCCGTATGGACGCAGGCGCAAGGCCAGCGGGTTATCGCTCAACAACAAGCGCAATTGGCGCAGGTGATGGAACAGATATATCAAATGCGCAATGAGCAGGATCTGGGTGGAAAAACTCCGGCAGAAACCCTCTATCAGTACACCGAATCGGTGGAGATGGGATTTTACAAAATTCCCAGCACCTATTTTATCCGTTCCATGCGTCCGGAGGAGGTGTCTCGATTCAACGGTGTGTCGCATGACAAAGTTTGGCAGTTTGTGTTGCTTATGAAACAGGAAACCGCCGCCGCAGCTAATATCAAGCCGACGGGCGACGCGGTGACTATCGCTTCGCCACTAAAGGTGACCTTGCGGAAAGGTGCCAACGGCGTGTGGCAGCTGGCGTCCATTGATTATTCGTTTGCCAGCTCGATGGGAAATTAACCTGCGACTTGCAACCAACGACGGGTAGCGAGAAGCGAAACAGTGACGATGGGC
This sequence comes from Candidatus Wolfebacteria bacterium, assembly GCA_027350645.1. GTDB lineage: Bacteria > Patescibacteriota > Minisyncoccia > UBA6257 > JAGOQP01 > DAIEKJ01. The sequence continues at coordinate 38 of DAIEKJ010000038.1, read as the reverse complement.
AGGCGCCATGCGATCGCATGGCGCCTGCCTTTTCTGTG
>DAIEKJ010000037.1 GCA_027350645.1 Candidatus Wolfebacteria bacterium | reverse complement strand
GCTCCATGAGCCATCTTGCGGAGAGCCGGGGATCAGGACCTAGTAGTAGTCGACTAGGTGTTTCAGTCGCCATCCATCTGATCGGAATTATGATAACGACGTCTCTAATATCAGGCCCTTCTGCTTGTCGTGGTGATTATCGCTTCCGTCTACGCCGTGCGGCTTTTCCCGTTTTTTGGAAATGCAGATACCAGCGTACCGAGTCCCAAGCCATCGTCTATGGCGCAGGTTTTAGGAAATGCCTTGCCGGCGCTATCGTCCGATCAAAGCAATCGCCAACAAGGAGACGGAACGCCCGATGCCGGCGCGCAAGTCGCGCAGCCCAAAGCGACGGAAGACAGTATCGCTGGTAGTCCCTCGCTGCCCAGTAGCGCCGTGGCGGCCTGTCCGGCGGTTGGGGCCGGATTATACCGCGCGCAAGATATGGCTACCGGTCGCGTACTTTTTTCACACAACGAAGGGGAGCGCTGGCCCATCGCCTCAGTGAGCAAACTTATCACTGCCATCGTTGCCACCAATGTATTAAAACAAGACAGCGTTATCACGATCACGCCTGAAATTGAAGCGGCGGTAGGCAATGACCACACGCTTAGTGCGGGCGAGTCGTACACGGTGCACGACCTGCTCAACATTATGCTGACCATTTCCAGCAACGATGCGGCTTACGCGCTCGCCGATGCGTATGGACTTCCGGGGTTTGTAAACCAAATGAATGAAGTGGCGCAGACCGTCGGCATGGATCAGACGACATTTTATGAACCGTCGGGGCTTTCGTACCTCAATCAGTCGACGCTGGGAAATATCGCCAAACTTTTGCAGTATATTTATCATTCATATCCCGCTATTTTTGCCATCACGCGGCAGCCGAAATTCGTCGCCATCAACCAGACGACCAACAAACCAAAAACATTTTCCAATATCGATTTTTATGCGGGAGAGCCGGTTTTTGTGGGCGGCAAGACGGGTTATATTGATCAGTCGGGAGAAAATTTGGTAGGTATTTTCAACTACAGCGGCGGCAAAGTTATCGCAGGGGTTTTTGACAGCGCCGATCGTTTTAAGGACATGAACGCTCTTCTGCGATGCGCCGCTGCCGCAATTTCCGGCGCCTCAAGCACTCCGCAGCTCTAAACTAAAATCATGACGACATTCCACGCCATACGCATTCTTATCTTGACGGGTATCTCATTTTTTGTCGCGTTATTGATCACGCCGATGATTACCAACGTGCTCTATCGTTATAAGGCGGGCAAGCAGATTGGTCACACGGATGCGCCGGTTTTTTACAGCTTGCATCAGAAAAAAGAAGGGACACCAACGATGGGGGGCGTCATTATTTGGGGCGCGGTCTTGATTGTTATCGGCGCCTTTTTTGTCTTCTACCATCTGTTCGGTTCTTCGTCTCATGGTTTCTGGGGATATTTAAATATTGTTGATCGGAAAGAGACCTATCTGCCAATCGTCGCCATGATCATCGCCGCGCTCATCGGTTTGCTGGACGATATTTTCGGTATTCTTAAAATCGGTCCGCGGGGCGGGGGATTGCCCATGAAATACCGCATTCTTGTGTATACGATTATCGGCTTTATCGGCGCATGGTGGTTTTACATCAAACTTCAATGGACGACTCTGTATGTCCCGTTCGTCGGCCCCATTCAAATCGACGGATGGTATGTGCCGCTCTTTGTGTTGGTGATGGTCGCTACGGCGTTTTCGGCTAATGAGACCGATGGATTGGACGGATTGCTTGGCGGCACATCTCTTTTTTCTTTCGCTTCGCTTGCGGCGGTATCGTTTGCCATGGGACGCTACGATCTGGCGGCGTTTTCCGGGATGATCATGGGAGCGCTCTTGGCGTTTCTCTGGTTTAATATTTATCCGGCGCGTTTTTTTATGGGCGACACGGGATCAATGGCGCTTGGGATTACCATGGGGATTATTGCGTTGCTCACAAATACAGCTTTGTTTTTGCCGCTGTTTGCGCCGATCCTGGTTATTGAATCGGCCTCGGTTATCGTGCAGATGACTTCCAAAAAACTGTTTAAGCGAAAAATATTCCTCTCAACGCCGATCCATCACCACTTTGAAGCGCTTGGGTGGCCTGAGGCGCGGGTTACCATGCGGTTTTGGATTATCTCGGCCGTCAGCAACGGATTGGGGCTGGTTCTCTTCTTTCTTTCGCGGATGTTTTTGCGCTAAGCGCAGAGCGTGATATACTTTGCGCATGACAACGCTGATTAAAAATATTGTCTGCGTTGACGGAACCGGACAAGCGCCGTACAAAGCCGATGTTCTCATCAAAGATAAAAAAATCCTGGCCATCGGCAGTTTTCCCTCCTATCGCGCTGACGAGACGATTGCCGGTAACGAGGCCTACTGCGTTCCCGGATTTTTTGACATGAATGCCAGCGCGGATAAATATCTGACGCTGTTTTCCCAACCCCTGCAGTCCGATTTTTTACACCAAGGCGTTACCTCGATATTGATCGGTAACTGCGGCTTTTCGCTGGCGCCATTATTCTATGGATCGTTGTCGCAATTCGCGCACTGGGGCGGAAACGACCATATCAACATCAACTGGAAGAGCACTAGGGAATTTTTGGATGTGCTTGATCGTCAGTATCCGACGGGAGTGAATGTGGCAACGCTGGTTGGACACAAGGTAATCCGCGAGGGCCTCATGAAAGATCCTTCCCAGTTCCGCGCATTGTCGGCCAATGAGCTTCAGGTTTTTCGAGGTGTTTTAATACAGGCGTTAAAAGACGGGGCATTTGGCATGTCGACGGGCTTGGGGTATTACCCGTACCAGGGAACGGGTTATCACGAATTGCGCGCTCTTGTTGACGCGGTTAAAAGCGGCGGAGGCATTTATGAAACCCATCTGCGCAACGAAAAGGAGGGACTGAAAGATTCCGTCGATGAAACGATCCGCTTGAGCCGCGATGTCGGGATCACCGCCATCATCGCTCATCTGCGTCCGTTTTTGGGATTTGAGAGCGACTATGCCGATGCGATTGTCAAAATAGAAGAAGACACCGCGCGGGCCGATGTGTATTTTGATATGAATCCATTCGATGAAAGCGCGGTACCTCTTGATTCGTTTATTCCGGACAATCTTCGCGAAATGGATCGGAACGCCTTGTTGGAAAAAATGGACGATCCCACTGTTGCCAGTCGCGTTTTACAAAACATCCCCACTATTGACGCGGCGCACACGATCATTTTCAACACGCCCGAACTCCCGTTTCTTCATGGAAAATCACTGGCGACATTTGCTCAAAACCGCGATCTGACCGGACGCAAGGCCCTGCTCGAATTGATGCGCGCCGCCAAGTTGCGCGGGGCGGTGTTTTATAGAAATTTGCACGCCGCCTCTATTGATAAAGCTCTTCTTTCCGGACGATCGTTAATCGCTTCAAACAGCCCCAGTTTTGACGCGAGCATGCCCGACAGTCAAAAACCCAAGCGCGCAACCGGTACATTTGCCGAATTTTTGGCCCGCGCTGATCGCGCCGGTATTTCTGTCGAAAAAGCAATCATGAAAATAACCGGTCTTCCGGCAAAAATTCTAGGCATCGAGGGACGCGGATTACTGGCGCTTGGGTACGCGGCCGATTGTTCCATTATTACCCGAGATCGGGAGATAAAATACGTTTTTGTGAATGGATCGGCGATGGTTCGCGAGGGAAGCGTTGTCGCCAATCAGCGTCGCGCCGGCATGGCCATCCGTAAGAAAAAATCATAAGCATGCGGTTTGCCAAGAAATTTTTTTCGTTGTCGGGTCATGCTCCCGACTACGTGCTGTTATGGACAACGCTCGCGCTGGTTATCGGGGGCTTTCTTTTTCTCGCGTCGGCGTCATCGGATTTGGGCAAGATGTGGTACGACGATACCTATTACTTCCTCAAGAGCCAATTTTTCAAAGGCCTGCTTCCGGGCCTGGCGGGAGGATTTGTCGCTTACTTTATCTACTATCGGTATTGGAAAAAAATAATCGCGTACATCTTTTTGGCCAACGTTGTTCTTTTGGGGCTTGTCTTTACCCCTCTTGGGCACACCGCCAACGGAGCAAGCCGCTGGCTGCATCTGGGAGCGCTTTCGTTTCAGCCGTCGGAATTTCTTAAGTTCACTTTCATTCTCTATATTGCTTCCCTGCTTTCCAGCACGCGGATGCGCAGCGCCACAAAGGGATGGAAAACATACCTCACGTTCCTTTCTGTTTCGGGAGTCGTCGCCGCGCTTATTTTCTTTCAACCGGCAACAACAATGGCGGTGGTTATTGTTGGATCGGGGATTGTTATGTATCTTTTCAGTGGCGCATCGTGGAAACAGCTGGGAATTTCTGTCGCCGTGGCGGGAGTCATTCTTTTGGGGCTGATTGCCGTAACGCCGTACCGTTTCCATCGGGTCGCGCCATTTTGGAATGAGACCATCGGCGCGGTTGTGCCTCGCTTATCCATAACAACGGGAACAACGACGGATCAATATCATTTAGATCAATCGTTAATCGCGATCGGTTCGGGGGGATTTTGGGGGGTTGGCTTTGGAAAATCAACCAGTAAATACACCGTACTGCCCGAATCAATGGGTGATTCCATTTTTGCCGTCATTGCCGAAGAAGAGGGTTTTTGGGGATCGGCGCTCATTATTCTCGCGTTCCTCATCTTCATTTGGCGGGGAACTTCCATTGCGTTTAAAACACACGATGATTTTGCTCGATTCACGATGATCGGATTTGTTTCGGTTATCGGATTGCAGGCGATTATCCACATCGCAGCCAATTCCGGCGCCCTGCCGTTTACTGGCGTTCCGCTTCCGTTTATTAGTTACGGCGGAACCGCTATGGCGGTTTCTTTGACTATCGTGGGGCTGATTGCTAACATATCAAAATACACCACCGCGTAAGCGGCAAGAGATCTATGAATCAAAAAATAATTCGTATCGTATGTGCCGGCGGGGGATCGGGCGGACACGTATATCCGATGCTGGCGGTTATTGATGAGCTGAAAAAAATTTTTACCACGGACGAATTTGTCGGATCGCGCGCGACTATTTATTATCTGGGAACGCCGGGGGAATACACATCGGAGTTTGCTCATCGAAGTGTCGTCATTAAACGCGTTTCATCGTTCAAATTGCGGCGCTATGCATCGGCGCAAAACATCCTCGATTCAATCAAGGCGCCGTTCGCGCTTTTGCAGGCGCTCTGGCATCTCTTTTGGCTCATGCCCGATGTGGTATTCTCAAAGGGCGGGAGCGGATCATTGCCGGTGGTATTTGCCGCCTTCTTTTTTCACATCCCCATTTTTGTCCATGAATCCGACAGTATTCCCGGACTCTCCAACCGCATCGCCTTTCCTTTAGCGGCGCGGGTCGGGCTTTCGTTCGAAAAAACACTAACATTCGTTTCCGGCAAAAAAGTGGCGGTCGTTGGCAATCCGGTCCGCGCGGCATTGATTGAAAATACGAGCGGTCTGCAGAGCCAGAGGTCAAAAACGGTCTTTGGGTTTGACGCTCAATCGCCACTCATCCTTATTTTAGGCGGTTCGCAGGGATCGGCGCGGATTAATGATTTTGCCATTGATAATGCCGGCGCATTGGTGCGAGTGGCGCAGATATTCCATCAGACGGGCTCGTCAAATTTTCAAAATGCCAAAAGCGAGCTGGCAGTCGCAACAAAAAATTTCATTCCCGCTGAGCGTAACCGGTATAAAATCGTCGATTATCTGCACGATGAGATCATCGAAGCGATGTTAGCCGCCGACTTGATTGTTTCGCGGGCGGGGAGCGGGGCCATATTTGAAATTGCGGCGTTTGGAAAAGCGTCTATTCTCATCCCGCTCAAAGAAGCGGCGCAGAACCATCAATTCTATAATGCGTACGAATACACGCACACGGGCGCGTGCAGTGTTATCGAAGAAGAGAATCTCAAGCCCAACCTTTTTTTGCAAGAAACGAAACGCATTTTAGAAAACCAGGAGCTAAAAAGTTCCATGGAAGACGCGGCGCGAAAATTCGCTAAGCCGCAGGCGGCGTTTACGATTGCGCGCGAAATTGCGCGGTTGGTGTAGAAAATTAAAAACGGTATGATTCGAAAAAACAAAAAGGCACTTTCTTTTATTCGCATCATTCGCGCATCATTCGCATCGGACAATAGCTTTCCCCTTATCAAACTCCTCATCGTCACCCCGCAACATCCCGATACATCGGGACAACGGGGCAAGTCGGTATCTTCCTTTACGCTCATTGAACTCCTTAT
>DAIEKJ010000036.1 GCA_027350645.1 Candidatus Wolfebacteria bacterium | reverse complement strand
TCAAAAATCAAGATGCGCCAACGCAACATCGCTTGAAAAAAAATTAAAAAACAGGTATACATATCCAGTAAGCGGGTATCGTATATCGGTATTACCACAGGTTTCCAACCTGTTGAGAGGGGTTCGACTCCCCTTACCCGCTCCACCATGCCGAGGGAGTCGAAGGGTATTCTTGTGTCGCAAACTGCTTTGCGATACAAGAAACCCGGGTTGCGAAGGAGTTCATTTTCGTTGCGCCCATGCGCCGAAAATGGACGGGTGAGCAAGACTCCCCTTACCCGCTCATCTGCTTACAGTAGACGAGCGAGGTTCGTCCACAAGGCGACCCACTCATGTATCCATCAAAGAAAAGCAGAACGGCTCAACGCTCACGCCATACACTCCTAGACGTCTCGCAAATAAAAGACCGTATGCCGGCGACACGAATAATCTCAAACAGCGCCCGCACAAACGCAACACCAAAAAATCGAGATCAACAAAATACCTGGCGTCATTGTTTTGCTAAAAGAAGAGAGGGTTCTGGTGGAAAAGCGACGCCGGGAGAAGAAAGCCAGGAGCATATTTTCAATAAAAGCACTCTGCGCACATCATGTCACCGTCCGCACAAACACAGGAACCAAAAAAAAGATTCCCCCGCACCCGCAAGGCGGTAAAATACAGCGCCTACACCGCAAGCGTTCTATTGCTTGCCTATGCGCTGGCATTGTATTTCATTTTTTTTGTCTTTCAAAAAGCCACCGTCGCGCCGCCGATGTATGACACACTGCCAACCTATGCATCGCCCGAAGACGCATTGTACGGCAAAAACCTGGTCACGTACCTCAACAAAAACGGGACACAAGAAATACAGCCCATCAACATCGTCGTCGTTGCCTCTTCCAGCATGCGTGATTATTTTAACCGGATCCACTGGGTGCAGGATCCGATTTTTTCCGACGGGTCGGTAAGCGTGGGCAATTTTTATTCACTGCTCAAAGAAGGCATTGTGCCGGTTTCAGACCTCTACTTTAACGGCGCCAAAGAGGACTACGCGTTTCAAAACCAAAGCCATTCGATTTTCAGACGCGAGCACATCAGACTCTGGACGCTTGGCTACCTGGGAAACACCGGCGCAACCATCTACGCCGGATCCATCAGCTACGACAACGGCGTCGGACTCTTTGATTACAAACGATTTATCGTTCCTCTGCATGAAATAGACCCCAACGTCGACGCCTCAAGAGACAGCTTTCTAGCGATCTGCGCCAATGCCAATCTCGTCCAGCAGGACTGGTACGATCCGCTAGGAATTGCGCGCGCGCAGGCGACCGGATCAGCTGCCGATGAGCAATCGTTCTTTTCCGATGGTAGAATACTTATTTTGTATCTGCGGCCGTAGCGCGTCCACGTACCAGCACTGATTGACGCGACCGCCATAAACGCGCTACTCTCATAGTTAGACAATCTAACTATGCCCAAACCATCTTTTACCATCGCTGACCGCGATCTTGTCGCTCTGCTCATCGCGATAAAACACATTGCCGTGGAGCAGTTCGGCATGCACCGAACCAACACCGGCATGCCGTTTCTCGCGTTTCAGACGCTTCACTATATCGACAACCGGCACGGCGCCACCATGAAAGACATCGCCCATCTTTTCTGCATCACGCCGCCCTCGGCAACCTCGCTGATTAAAACCCTCATGAAACGGAAACTTGTTGTCCCAAAAACGGACGCCACCGATCGGCGCAAAACCATCCTCACTGTCTCGCCGGCAGGGGCGCGGTTGCTGGCGCGCGAACGCAATCGCATGATCGGCAACATTACCAAAATCTTTTCAGTTCTCTCCCCGCACGATCGCACAGAGCTTGTTAAAATATTCCGCGCAATCGTCGCCGCGCATACAACAAAATAAACGCATCCCCACAACATCCTTACATACTGAAGTATGTAAGGATGTTGTTTTTTGGACAAAACAAACAAGAACACGCGGCTTGCGTGCCGCATCTATTATCGTGAGACGCTTCTGGGAAGTTAAATTTTCCCTACCAAATCAAGCCCCGGTTTTAGGACCTCTTTCCCTGGTTTCCAATTGGCTGGACACACATTCCCCTTGTGTTCGCGAACAAATTGCGCCGCCTCCAGCTTGCGCAATGTTTCCTGGGCACTGCGACCGATGCTGTTATCGTGGATTTCTATCGTTTTCAATACGCCGTCCGGATCAATAATGAAGGTCCCCCGCAAAGCGACGCCCTCGTCGTCGATGTAGACGCCAAACGCCCGCGCAATATTTCCCGTCGGATCGGCAAGCATCGGATACTGCACTTTTTGAATCGCCTCCGAATTATCGTGCCATGCCTTATGCACCCATGCCGTATCGGTGCTTACACTCATTATCTCCGCGCCCATTTTTTTAAACGTCTCGTAGTGATGAGCCGCATCCTCCAGCTCGGTCGGGCACACGAACGTGAAATCAGCCGGGTAGAAAATAAGAACCACCCACTTCCCTTTGTAGTCGGATAATTTTATTTTTTTAATATCGTCCTGATAATACGCATCAGCCTGAAAATCAGGCACTGGCTGGTTAATCGTCACCATAGTTTAAAAAATTATTACTCATAATGCCGCTGTAGTATATACGAAGCAGACCGAGAAAAAAATCCACCTCCCAAAAGCCCTATAAACTCTTCTTTTTGATGCACCCAGCCGCCGCCTTCATAAAGGCCACAAACAGCGGGTGAGGCGCAAACGGCCGGCTCAAAAGCTCCGGATGAAACTGCGTCCCCACAAAGAACGGGTGGACGGCCTTGGGCAATTCCATAATTTCCATCAAACGCGCATCCGGCGACGTTCCCGAAAAAACAACACCTCCCTTCTGCAGCCGTCCGACATATTCCGGATTAACCTCATACCGATGACGGTGGCGCTCAGAAATTTTTCCCACGCCATACGCGGCGGCGGCGATACTTCCCTTGGCTAATACCGCCGGCCATGCCCCCAGCCGCATGGTGCCGCCATAGTTATTTTCGGCCATCAACTTTTTCTGTTCAGGCAAAATATCAATAACCGGATGCGCTGTTTTCGCATCAATTTCCGTGGTGTGCGCACTGCGCATTTTTAAAACCGAGCGCGCATATTCTACCACCGCCAGCTGCATGCCATAACACAGTCCGAAATACGGTATCCCGCGACGGCGGCAATAGCCGATAGCGGCTATCTTTCCCTCAACGCCACGGCTCCCAAATCCCCCCGGCACAACAATGCCGTTATACGCATCCAAACTTTTGAGTGCAGCGGGGTTTTTCTCGAATTGCTCCGAATCAATCCACTCAATCTGCGGCTTGACGCCCGCGGCCAGTGCGCCGTGCTTGACCGCCTCAATGACGGAAATGTAGGCGTCGGTAAGCACGAACGCGCCGCTGGAAAAATATTTTCCGACAATGCCGATCGTTACTGTTTTTTTGGCGGTGCGGGCTTTTTTGCCCAGCAAGCGCCAGCCATCCAGACGCCCGCGCCTAGCCGACAGACCAAGTTTTTGGACGATGCGATTTCCCACGCCGTCCTTTTCAAAATTGACCGGTATATCATAGACACTTCCAACATCGGGAGCCGAAATGACATCCTCTTCCCGCAGATTGCAGTTAAAAGCGATTTTCTCTTTCCTTTTTTTATCCAACGGATGCTTGGCGCGCGCCAGAATAAGATCGGGCTGAAGACCGGCGGCATTGAGCGCCCGCACCGCATATTGCGTCGGCTTGGTTTTCTGCTCGTTATCATCATTCATCATCGGCAGATAGCTGATGAGCACCAGGAGTATGTCTTCCGGGTGCTTAATTTTGAGCATGCGCACCGCCTCCAGAAACAGCACATTCTGATATTCGCCCACCGTACCGCCAATTTCAGTAATAACCACATCCGCTGCGGCATGCTGGGCGGCGCGCGTAATGCGGTCAATGATCTCCAGAGGAATATGCGGCACCACCTCCACGCATTTTCCGCCATACCCCATGCTCCGCTCGCGATCGATGACCGCTTTATAGACACTCCCCGTCGTCATGTAGTCGGCACCCGATAAACTCTTATTCAAAAACCGCTCGTAGTTTCCCATGTCCTGGTCGCACTCGGTGCCGTCGTCAAGCACGAACACTTCGCCATGCTCGGTTGGATTCATTGTCCCTGCGTCAACATTGACGTACGGATCTATTTTGACCGCGGTGACCGAGAGCCCGCGCGATTGCAAGATCGCGCCGATGGATGCGGACGCAATTCCCTTCCCCACCCCCGACATCACTCCGCCCGTGACAAAAATATATTTTATATTCTTTTTCTTTGCGGAACGCGATGGATGTGGCATGGGATACAAAGATATTGCTATACCTCCATTCTCCACTTTTTAACCAAAAGCGCAAGAACAAAAAACACCAGAAAAAACAAGGTTTTGTCGCCAGCCGATCGCCACTCGGCACCCACTTCATTAACCCATCTACCGCGCAACACTAGGAGGATCAACGACACGGACATCTACTGCCGGGAAGAGTACTCGTAGCTTCTGGTATGCGATATCTAAACCGCTCCCCTTGGTGGCTTCAAGCACAACCGTTTTGCCATCAAGAATGTCGGCCATCTTCTTTTTACTTTCATTGTCGTATCCCAAAAAAAGAACACTCAGATCTGCAATCGTGCACCCAAGCACCTCGTGAATTTTTTCCTCAAACTGCTTCCGCGGCGCGCCCGTATAAAGCCACGCATCTAAAAATTCTTCTTTAGTCGCGCCGATTTTTTTAAGAAAAACTCCCGCTGTCCACGCATATCCATCATACAAAGGATCTTCTGGCGCGCGAGCGCCGTTGGACTCGGGTTGAAATTCTTTTTCAAAAATCATCGCGGCTGCTTCGTCCAACCACACATTTCCCCCAATAGTTCCGCCGGCATCGCATTGCCGGAAACCAGACGCGCCAGCGGCTGAATTATACGATAACGCATGTCCCAACTCGTGCGCTACCAACGCCCGCAATGCATCGGGATTTTCCATCCGTTCATCGTAGCTAATGCAAATTGATCCGGTTTTTGGATCAAATTCTCCCCCAAGAAAACTCGACGGGGCGTTGACATCCATGTAACGCAGTGCGGCCTGAAAAAGAGGGTCGGCGCATACCACCGTAACATCACTCAAATCGCGCATCTGAGAAAATCCGCGGCGATCCATCCATGCGGCAATATCAACAAGTACCTGCCGGCGCGTGGCGGCTACCCGATCAACAAACGCGTCATATTTTGCAAACCGCCCGACAATTTTCTCTTCAATGGCCGCCGTACGTCCACCTTGGCCAGCCCCCAAGAGCGACCTCATGCGGCGCGCCAAAAAGACCGCATCGCCCTGGCTGGTAGTGCTAGCAATCGCATCAAAAATCGCCGCCGTAAGACGATCACGCGAGACAAAAGCATCGTAGGTAATCAACGCATCCCGCGATTGGCGCTCTTTTGAGCTCATCATTTGAACTTCAAAAACCATTCCACCATCCTACGCCAAAATCCGCACCCGCTCAATCACACAATGCGTAACGCCGCTTCATACGTTAATAATGAGTGACGCGTCAGTTGTTTTATCCCAACTTTTTCAAGCGACATCCGCTTCCAATTTGATCTCCCGCTGACCCCGCACCCCTCTTCCGCCGTCGCTCGAGCGCCCCGCCGGAGCGAAGCGGAGGCGAGCCAGTTCCCCTCAAAATGATTTTGCGCAAAGTTTAGGATGCCCAATATACAAAAATATCCCTCTGCAGAGGGATATTTTTGTATGTGGACCTACGGGGAATTTCGCGTCGCCCCGACGATATGTCGGGACTCCTTCAAAACCCTCGGTTTTGAATAATTTCCGACACGGGGAAACGTTGTTTCCCCGACGCCCCTTCCAATTCAATTTCCCATCGACCCATCACACAACAATACCCCCTTTCGGGGGTATTGTTGTGTGTGGACCTACGGGGAATTGAACCCCGACCTCGGCAATGCGAATGCCGCGTAATACCGTTTTACTATAGGCCCGCCCGTTAGTGAATAAACACCCGACGACTCACGGCCAACAACAATGATATAGCACACCGAAACGATACGAGCAAGATGCTACACCATGCGGATAATCCGCGCCACCTGGGAAGATTTTTGAATTACCACCTCGTCGCCGTCCGCCAATGGAACAGCCTCTGTCTGGTTGTCGGCATAGACAAATGCCGGACCGCGAACCACGCGCATTCGAACGACCGCATCATCCCCCAGCACCATGTGATCGGCCTGTTCCGTACTGTTGTTAAACGCCACACCAATACCCAATTCAAAAAAACTA
>DAIEKJ010000035.1:5006-6429 GCA_027350645.1 Candidatus Wolfebacteria bacterium | reverse complement strand
TGGGGATGACTATTTCTGGATTGATGCCTGGTTTTGGAGCGGGAACGTTTTGGTCAAGGTCAACAATATGGTTGTCGGCAATCCATATAAAATCGAGCGGAAAGGTCATGCCACGCATAACGAATGGATATTTGTGCGCACTACCAAACACGAACAGCATGCCGGCGTTTTGTGCCAGCGGGGCATGCCCGGAGAGTCCGCGGTATTGTTTTAAAGTTGAGCTGGCGACTTCGGCGGTAATAGTGCCGTGTGGGAAGACCATGATTGCCTGGTCGCTGTCATTCCATCCGGCTCGCCAGGGCTTGAGGATTAAAAAAAGCCACACCCCAAAGCCGATACATGCGGTGATAAAAATAATTATGCCGACGGCAATAGCAGAGAAGCGCATTGGTGTATTGTACGTGGATGTGCGCCGGCATGCAAGAATGCCTCGTTAGCGAAAGAGGATGGCGCGCCGTCATTGTGTCGATGTTGATCGGATCAGCTTTTTGTGTGTCGGGATTGGCTCGTGGCGATCTTTTGCGGTGTTGACGGGTCGTTGCGGGCGGGTATATAGTACGTCCTGTTTGAAAATACACTTTTGCATTTGATGGTGCGGCGTGTTGCTCTGCGTTCTGCCGATGCGGCGCGGCATCTTTCGTGCCGTCGGGTGCAATAAGAATACCTCTATGAAAACAAAAATAATTGCCACCGTCGGTCCGCGCTCAGAAGAGCCAAAAATACTCGAACAACTGGCTGTTGCCGGCATGGATATTGCCCGGATGAATTTTTCGCACTGTACATACGATGAATACCGCGCGCGCAAAAAAAACTTGGAGCGGATAGGAGAAAAACATAAACGATCCATTGCGATTATGCAGGATCTTCAGGGGCCGCGTCTGCGCGTGGGAGTTATGCCCGCCAAGGGGCGCGTGCTGACCGAAGGAGAGCAGGTTATTTTTTCAACCGATCGTCCCAAGGATCGGCAAGTGATTTTTATTGACGATGAGTATTTGCACGATGATATCGCGACGGGCGATCCGTTGTATCTGGCGAACGGAGAAATAGAGCTGGTGGTGGAAAAGGTGGTTGGGCGCAAGATATATGCGCGGGTACTGGTGGGGGGAGTGCTTTTTTCGCGCAAAGCGGTTAATGTTCCCCAGACATCATTAACGACCAGCGGTCTGACGCAAAAGGATGTCGACGATGTGGCATTTGCGGTCAAGGAAGGCGTTGATTATATCGCGCTTTCGTTTGTGCAGTCGGCTGATGACGTGAGGCGGCTCCGTTCGCTCATTCCTTCTTCTATAAAAATCGTTGCCAAAATAGAACGAGCCGTCGCTCTCAAGCACATCGATGAAATTATTCAGGCGGCCGATGCTATTATGGTCGCGCGCGGTGATTTAGGAACCGAGATGCCGCTGGAAGAAATCCCGATTATTAG
>DAIEKJ010000035.1:0-4996 GCA_027350645.1 Candidatus Wolfebacteria bacterium | reverse complement strand
GGTATGACAAGGGATCAATTATTGCTACGCAGATGCTGGTGTCCATGGTTGACCAGAGTCACCCCACGCGCGCCGAAGTCAGCGACGTTGCCAATGCTGTTTGGGATGGCGCCGATGCGGTAATGCTTTCGGATGAAACGGCCAACGGCCTTTTCCCCGTGGCCTCACTGGCAACGATGGCTCGTATTGTTGAGCGGTCCGAACGGTACCAGTATAGCCGTCCCAACCGGCTGTAGGAGCTTTGGATACGGATGGCGGCACCTTTAAAAGAATGAAGAAGAGCGGCTGGGGCGTAGTATGGATAAAACATTTCATTTTATGAAAAAACAGCCGTTGGCTCAAAACCAAGCCGCTCCCGATTTCACTCTTTCCGATCAACACGGTGAGCCGTGGCATTTAGCCGATCATCGCGGCGGGTGGGTTTTGGTGTATTTTTATCCGAAGGATTTTACGCCGGGGTGTACTATTGAGGCGCAGGAATTTGAGCGTCGTTTCGATGAGCTTAAAGAAAAAATAACCATTGTCGGGATCAGCGCCGATTCAATAGAGAGCCACAAAAAATTCTGCGCCAAACACGGACTTGAGTTTACGCTCTTATCGGATTCCGATAAGAGGGTCGGTGGTCTTTATGGAGCGGACGGCGCGCTTTTTACTCGCCGGTCTTCTTTTCTCATTGACGAAAAGGGGATTGTGCGGAAAGTATACAATAACGTCGATCCCAAGGTACACGCGGCTCAAATTCTTGCCGATGTGGCGGCTCTTGGCGTCTAGAAAAATCTGTGCAATACTGAGAGCATGATCAAAGAATTTTTTGTCCGGCGGATGCTTGAAAGCCAGTTAAAACAGGTTCCGCAGGATCAGCGGGAAAAAATTATCAAAATATTTTCAGAAAATCCAGATTTTTTTGAAACGCTGGCGCATGAACTCCAGGAGGAAATGAAGCGGGGAAAAAATCAGGGAGATGCCATGCAGGAACTGATGCTGCGGCATCGTGACGAACTTGGGCGCATTATGCAACAGAATGCGCCGAGGGCTAAAAATAATTAGCATTCATTACTCAGAATATGTCGACGCAGCATCGTATCGGAGGACACGTGTCGACGCAAGGAGGTTTTTTGGCCGCATTGGATGCGGCTGGCCGCATTGGAGCAAATACCATCCAGATTTTTGGGGCAAACCCGGTGCAATGGCGCGCTCAGGTTCCCGATGAGGATACGGCGATGCGCTTTAAGGATGAAGCGCGTTCGCGCGGCATTGAGCCAATTTTTCTCCATGCGCCCTATCTTATTAATCTTGCCAGCGAGAAGGGAAATTTGGCTGCCATGTCCAAGACACTTCTGGCAAAACATCTTGAGATCGGCAATGCTTTGGGGGCGTTTGGCGTGATTTTTCACATCGGGTCGCGGGGAGACCGCTCCGAAAAAAATGCCGAACAGATGGTTGTCGAGAGTTTGGATGCTATTACGCGCGATGTTTCCGATGGCAGATTGATTATTGAAAATAGCGCCGGCGCCGGCAATCTTGTCGGGGATACTCTTGAAGAAATCGGGTCAATTCTGTTGGGGCTCAATAATTCGCGAATTGGTTTTTGTCTGGATACGGCGCATGCTTTTGCGGCGGGGATTTTAACTGATTTTTCCGTGGGTGGTCTTGATGCATTTGCTGAAAAAATCGACCGTCATATCGGATTGAGTAAATTGTGGGCGATTCATCTCAATGACAGCAAGGTGCCCGCCGGCTCAAATAAGGATCGCCATGAAAATATTGGAGAGGGATTCATCGGCGGCGAAGCGCTTGGGCGGTTTGTGACCCATCCGGCATTTTCCCAAGTCCCGCTGCTTCTGGAGGTTCCCGGGTTTGATGACGCGGGGCCTGATAAGAAAAATATCGATATCGTTAAATCATTTTTTGTTCGTAATGAATAATAAAAATCCGTTCCAAATATATCGGAACGGATTTTTATTATCGGCTCGGCGCGTTATTCGTGTTTTTTTGCGTTTTCAATAATGTCGCCGTCCTTAAAGAGAATTTCTTTGAGTTTCTCGCCCCAGGCAGGCATTTTTCTGATGAGCCACTCCAGCTCGGTGGCAAAGTGCTCCATCTCTTCTTTCTGTGCGTGCTCGATGATCTTTTTTACTTCCGGATCTTTTGCGGTGACGATGCGTTGTTGGTAGCCCTGAATCGCTTCGGCTTCCTCGACCATTGACGCAATCATGCGGGCGATATCTTTTTCGCCCTCAGACAACGAACTGTCCGATTCCATGTATACTTGTGCCATACGTGATGATTATTACTGATAATACTGGAAGTATAGCATGGGTTACGGGCGGGCCATAGCGTCTTGCTTTTTCGGGTTTGGGCGGTATACTGGCGTGTATGTATAAGAAGAAAAAAGTGGCTGATAAAAAACACCGCAAAAACAAGGGGAAGAAAATCGCTTCTCTGCGTAATCGCTAAGCCCGCTCTCCCGCTTTGTCGGGAGAGATTTTTTATAAAAAAGTATATACTGCCGAGTATGCTCTATATTGTTGGAACGCCTATAGGCAACCTCAAGGATATTACCCAGCGGGCGCTGGAGATTTTACGCGATGTGCCGGTGATTATTATGGAAAGCCCACAAGATTCAATGCGTTTGGTGCGCGCCTACGCATTACCGCAGAAGGAAATAATCAAATACAACGAGCGAAACCGGAAGGGGATGGAAAACAGAGTGTTGGCGATACTGCGTGAAAAAGATGCGGCATACATTACATCAGCGGGGATGCCGGGAATCAGCGACCCGGGAGAAGACCTGGTTCGTCTGGCGCGGGACAATGGTATTGCGATTAACGTGGTGCCGGGGCCTTCCGCCCTTACCGCCGCGCTTGCCTTGTCGGGACTGGCGATCCGCGAGTTTTTGTTCGTCGGTTTTCCTCCTAAAAAAGAGGGCCCATTAAAGAAACTTTTTATTAAATACGCGGAACGGAAAACGACGCTGGTATTTTTTGAGTCGCCATTTCGGATCGTTAAAACCATCGCCGCACTTGAAAAAGCGGTTCCCGGCGCGCGCGTGTTTGTCGCCAAGGAGCTGACGAAAATGTTTGAAAATTCATTTGAGGGAACGCCGGCGGACGTTTTGAATCAATTAGCTGCGAACTCAAAAAATGTCAAAGGAGAGTTTGTTGTGGTGATTTCTTTTTGAGGAAATGGTATACTGCTGGCAGTATACGGCGGTTGTTGTTTTGGAGAATGGCGGCTGTGACGCGTGAGAGGAGGTGACACATGAGCGCTGATGAAGTTGTTTCCCGCGGGATCCATCGGCAAGTCGAAGATGCCATCGCCCCGATCTTCCACGGCCTGGTTGGTCTTTGTTGCGACGAGGGGGATCGAGCGAAGATTCCCGATCTTTTTGAAAACATCGTGACCGATGTCGTGGCCAATCTTAAGCGGCAGTATGACGCCTCAAGATCAGAGGAGAGACGGATTGGTTTTCGCGTGCGGTAATTTGACGGGGCGGCTACGGTCGCCCCGCTCTTTTTATTTTATTCAAAGACCTGTCGCATATTTGGCGATTGCCAGATACGTGACGCGAGGCGTGTATAATGGGCGTTCTGCTCTACATAATGAGCATCCCGTCGCCGAATGAAAAAAAGCGATAGTTTTTTGCAATGGCTTTTGTGTATAGCGACAGAATCTTTTTGCGTCCGGCAAATGCAGAAACGAGCATGAGAAGGCTGGATCGCGGAACGTGAAAGTTGGTAACAAGTCCGTTGATGCATTGAAAGCGGTAGCCCGGGCGGATGAAGAGATTGGTGGATCCGGAAGGGCGCACGATGCGTCCGTTTTTGTCTGACGCGGATTCGAGCGCGCGCACGACGGTCGTCCCCACCGCGATGATGGGGCGGTTTTCTTTTTTCGCCGCGTTTATTCGTTTGGCCGTCTGTGGATCTATGTCATACCATTCGTGGTGCAGGGTTTTTTTGGAAATATTTTCTTGCGTGAGGGGGGCAAAGGTTCCCAGGCCGACGTGGAGTGTGATGTAGGCGGTTGTCATTCCTTGTTTTTTCAGATGCGTCAAAAGCCGCCGAGTAAAATGGAGCGATGCGGTCGGAGCGGCAATCGATCCGTTTGTCCGCGCAAACACTGTTTGATATTTTTCTTTCAATTGCGCGCGAGAAAGCGGCGAGTGCTTGATATAGGGCGGGATGGGCATTGTGCCGTATCGTTCAAGTATGCGAAATAATCGCGCGAGCGGAAACGAAGGAGTGAGAAAAAAATATTTTTCTTCCTGCCCAGCAACAATAAACGAGAGAGTGCGGGAAAGCGTCAGGCGGGAACCGATGATTAATTTGCGGTCAGCCATCACCTGTATGTGTGGTGCGTGTGTTTCAACGTAGGTGATGGTCGCTGTGCCGCCGGTTTCTTTGGTAACCGAAAAGCGCGCGGGCACTACCTTGGTTTTATTGAAAACAAGAATGGCGTTTTTAGGAATGTGGTCGGCAAGGTTAAGAAATGTATCGTGCGCCACTGCGCCCGTTTTCCTGCTGTAGACAAGCAATCGCGCGCTGTCGCGGGGAGAGGCCGGTTCCTGGGCGATGCGATCGGACGGAAGGGAGTAATCGTATAATGCCAGTAAATTGTTGAGGGTTGCCATGTGAACGGTAAGAGTGTACTCTATGCGCACGTTCTTTAAAAGGAGGTTGCCATGTTTGAGAAGGTTTTTGTTGGGCTAATCATCGTCGGTGCCATCGGGTTGTGCGCAATGGTGTGCTATGCCAACTTCTGGTTGGCGCGCGGAGGGGAGACATGATTGGCGAGGTATTTGACGTGCTGGGTGCTCTGATAAAGTGCACTCTGGTCGCTCTGGTCGTTGCGTTCGTCGCGCTGATTTTTTATGTATTGCGACACGCGCGGGGAAAGGATCGTTGTCACCCAGCTATCGGTTGTCCTCACGACCAGTGGTCAAAAAATTTGACCCATCAGCACAAACATGGCGGCGGTCATCACCACTAGGCCC